>NZ_CP049362.1:943706-1258275 GCF_019343455.1 Alcaligenes ammonioxydans
CAAGGAGGGCAGTCATGATGATACGAGCACTCACGGTTTTTCTGGCTTGGGGGCTGATGAGCGCCAGTCATGCTGATACGGCAGTAGTGGGGGGCGATAAAGTGGTATTTACCCAGACTAGCGGTCAGGAAATTTATGAGCAAGTGTGTGCTTCCTGCCATATGATCGATGGCAAGGGCGCTCAGGGGGCCGGAATTTATCCGTCTTTGTCCCAGAACCCGAAACTGGGCGCACCTGCCTATGTGGTGTTTATGGTGAACCAGGGTAACAAGGGTATGCCTGGTTTTGGTGGTGTGCTCAATGACGAGCAGATAGCCCAGGTCGTCAATTACGTGCGCTCCCATTTGGGTAACGAGTTCAATGACACGGTCACGGCCAAGGAGGTGGCCGCGCAGCGCCCCAAGGAGCATCAGTATTTCGACCTGAACTAAATATGGATGGTTGACGCTATGCAGGCGATGGGTTGGAGCACGGTCTTTGCTGTGGAAATCCCCGTGATGGAGTCGGTGTTGCGGGGCACCGTGGTTTATTTCGTTCTGTTTATTCTGCTGCGCCTGGCGGGGCGGCGTGAGCTGGGGTCGTTAGGCGTTGCCGATCTGCTCATACTTTTGTTGATTGCCGATGCCAGCGGCAATGCCATGACGGGAGGCAGCAACTCCTTGACTGACGGCTTGCTGGTGGCGGCGACGATTGTAGGGTGGGGGTTTGTGGTCGATTGGCTGATGTATCAGTTTCCCGCGCTCAACAAGCTGGTTACACCCCGCAAAGTGTGTGTGGTCAGGGATGGGCAGTACCAGTGGCGGAATATGCGTCGGGAGTTTGTGACCCGCGACGAGATTCTCAGTGAAATGCGGCTGGCTGGCATCAAATCGCTCGATGAGGTCTGCGCCGCGTACATTGAGCCCAATGGCAAACTCAGTTTCTTGAAGGCGGAGCCAACTGAGACGGGTCCAGGGTAAAAGCCAAGGGCCGCAGGCAATAAAAAAGCACCGTTAAACGGTGCTTTTTTAAAATAGTGGTCGGGGCGGCGGGATTCGAACTCGCGACCCTCTGGTCCCAAACCAGATGCGCTACCAGGCTGCGCTACGCCCCGACTAAAGACAAGCATGATAGAACGAATAGCGGAGACGGTCAAGCCCCTGCTGGCAATTTTCAGCGTTTTTGCAGATGGGGCAAGGTGTAGGCTTGGGCGTGATACGCCCAACTGGGCCACAGCACATGGGCCAGGGCTTCTCGGGCCAATGTCTCATCAATCTGTTCCAGCGCTTCGTACTTGTCGGGTGCAGTATAGCGATATTGGCAAGGAGGCAGATGGGGCATCAGCACGGTCAGAATGTCGCCTTTCAGATAGCCGTAGTTCTCGAAGTACTGCATCATGGCCCGGTCGCACTCTTGACGGGTCAGGTCGCGTCCGATCATGGGGTGCTCACTGTCAATACCCATTAAAGACAGCAGGGTGGGAGCCAGATCGATCTGGCTGATAATGCGTTCGTCCTGGCGCTGGGGAACGCCGCCACCCAGAATCAGGGCAGGAATATGAAAATGACGCAAAGGCACCAGGTTGGCGCCGCCTACGCGAGAGTCATGATCGGCAACAATGAGAAATACCGTATTGTCCCAATAGTCTGATTCGCGCGCCTTGTTAAAGAAGTCGCCAATGGCCCAGTCGGCGTACCTTACGGTATTTTCGACGGTCGCGGGATCTCCCTCTACCGGAAAGCGCCCCGCGGGGTATTCCCAAGGTGAGTGGTTGCTGACGGAAAAGGCCAGTGTCAAGGTAGGCTGCTCCTTGTCCTGACTGAGCAGCTCGTGCAGCTTGTTGAACATGTCCTCGTCGCTGGCGCCCCAGGTGCCTACAAACTCAGGAGACTCGAAGCTGGATTGCTCATACAGCTCATCAAAGCCGTTACCCAGAAAAAAGCTCTTCATATTGTCGAAGTGAGCTTCGCCACCATAGATGAAGCGCGAGCGGTAGTTGTGTTCCTTGAGCAATTGGGCCAAGGTAAAAAAGCGGGTTTGCGAGCCGGGCAGGCGTAAGACCGCATCGGCCACCGTAGGGGGGAAACCGGCTGACACGGCTTCCAGGCCGCGTACTGAGCGAGTCCCGGTGGCATAGGCACGTCGAAAGTTCCAGCCCGTTTGTGCCAGCTTGTCCAGTTCGGGCGTCAGATTGGCCCCGCCCAGATTGCCGACATACTGGGCTCCAAGGCTTTCCTCCACAATCAGGACCAGATTAGGTTTGCGTGAGCGGGTTTGGCTGGGCGTTTGACGATGCAGCGTGGGCAGGCTCTCGGGGCCGACCGGCAAGGCAGCCGCATCACACACGATCTGGTTGATTTCTGCTGGGTCCATGCCGCCGTAAATATCCTCGGCAGAACGCTCGTTTTTCATGCTGTAGATAGCGTAGGCCACGTTGTACAGTGAATTGAGTGGCAGCGTGTTGAGCATGCTGTCGCTGCTCCAGGCTACCGAGGAAGGGTTGATGGGGCGGTGCGCTAAGGTACCGCGTATGGCCAGCGCGCACAGGGCGGCTCCCACCAGCATCCAGATGGGGCGCAGCCACCAGCTCATTACCGGATCGGGGGATACCTGCCCGAAGATGGCCCAGCCTGAATACACAATCAGGCCCAGTCCGATCAGGGCGATGCCGATCATCAGTCGGTAGCCTTTCCACAGCATGCCCACCACTTCCTGCGGGTGCTTCAGATAGTCCACATACAGCCGGTTGGGGCGTGTGTCGTACTCAATGATGAACTGGGGCGTGGACACTTCCAGCAAGGTCAACAGGAACCAGGCGAAGGTAAACCAGACGGCGGCGACCGTCGTCATGAGCGGATAGTGTCCCACCCAGGGAGCCAGCAAGACCACGGGGGCGCTCAGGGCGGCAATCATCAGGGCATCAATGCGCAGGCCGCCAATCAGGATAGGCAGCAGGCCACCGGCTTGGCGTACACGTGGCCATTGCCACAATGCGAAGGCCAGCCGAAAGGCGGTCAGCAAGATCAGGGCTGAGGGAACAAATACATAAACTAGATGGCGCATAAGAGTGGGGTCCTGAATCGACCTGAGAGCCACAGGTGGCGGCACGGGCATCGAATTGCACGATTGTATGTCAGTTTGCCAGGCAAGCCATGGGGTGGCGGGGCTTCATACCCTTAACGGCAGGGGACGGTGCCTGTGTGACTGGGGCGTGCCAGACAAAAAAAAGCAGCTCGCCGGAACGGACAAGCTGCTGTCAAGGAGGAGACAAGAGAGCCGGCCCCGCGCTCAGGGCCGGCTGCGGGTTCAGGCGACGCGCTGGCTAGGTTCCGTACGCGCACGGAACTGGCTGCGCTGTTGTTCGCGCAAGGCGTAGGCTTTCACCTGGCCCGCATCCTTGACATGACCATAGCCTCGGATCAGGTCGGGATAGTTGAGCCAGCGCAGAGCCACTTCCAGATTGTCTGCATCCAGGTGCGCACTGACCTCATTCAGGTCGGCCAGATAGTCCTGAATGTTTTGGCGCTCCTGACGACGCTCCTGGGTATAGCCAAATACATCCAGCGCGGTTCCCCGTAAACCTCGCAAACTGGCCAGAATCTTGAACAAGTGGCGGGTTGACGGGCCAAACTTGCTTTTGACGGGCTGGCCCTGATTGTTTTTGCGCCCCAGCAGCGGAGGGGCCAGATGGTACTGAATCTGGTAGTCCTTGCCGGGTTCACCTGCAAATTGCGCTCGCAGCTTGTCCAGAAAGGCCGGGTCGGTGTAGAGACGGGCCACTTCGTACTCGTCCTTGTAGCTCATCAGCTTGGCCAGTTGCGTGGCCGCGATACGCGTCAGCGGCAGTGTCTTGTCCTGGTCCAGACGCGACTCGCGTTCCATGATCGGCTTGATGGCGTCGCGATAACGTTGGGCCCAGGCCGGGTTCTGGTAGGCGCTCAGATGCGCTTCCATGCGCTTGATCAATGCCTGCACGCTCTCGGGAAAGGTGACCGCGCGGGCTTTGGGCGTGGCCCCTTCCATCAAGGTTTCTATGCCTTTTTCTGCAGCAAGACGACCCCATTGGAATGCTTCGCGGTTGGCTTTGACGGCCACTCCGTTCAGTTCGATCGCGCGTAGCAGACTGTCCATGTGTAGTGGAATCCAGCCGCGCTGAAAGGCATAACCCAGCAAGATCGGGTTGGCATACAGGGCGTCTCCCATGACATGTACCGCCAGGGCGTTGGCGTCCAGATAGCGGATGTCTTTGCCTACGGCGTTCTCAATGTCCGTGCAGGCGGTTTGCAATGGAAACTTCCAGTGTGCATTGCCGATCAGATCCGAGGTCGGGCTGGCCGCCGTATTGATAATGGTGTGCGTGCGGTCGCGGCTGACCCGACTCAGGACGTCGGTAGAGGCGCTGACCAGAGCATCACTGCCAATCAGCAAGGACGCCTCGCCGGTTGGAACACGGGTGGCATGCAGTTGATCGGGGCGGCGCGCAATTTGCACATGGCTCAGGACGGCACCGCCTTTTTGCGCCAGACCTGCCATATCCAGAACGCTGACCCCTTTTTGTTCGATATGTGCAGCCATGCCCAGCAAGCCACCGACAGTCACCACCCCGGTGCCGCCAATGCCAGCGATCAAGATGCCGTAGGTTCTGTCCAGGTCAGGCAGTTTGGGTAACGGCAGGTCCGCCAGATTGAAGGACTCCAGGGAGCGACCCTGGGCCTCGGGTTTGCGCACTTGCGCCCCTTTCAGCGTGACAAAGCTGGGGCAAAAACCGTTGACGCACGAAAAGTCCTTGTTGCAGGAAGACTGGTTGATACGACGCTTGGAACCCAGAGGGGTGTCCAGAGGTTCGACAGACAGGCAGTTGGATTTGACCGAGCAGTCACCGCAGCCCTCACAGACCGTGTCATTGATAAAGGCCCGCAAGGCCGGGTCCGGGTACGTTCCCTTTTTGCGGCGACGGCGCTTTTCGGTCGCGCAGGTCTGGTCATAGACCAAAATAGTGGTACCCGGTATTTCGCGCAGTTCGCGTTGGACGCGGTCCAGTTCATCGCGGTGATAAACCGGCGGATTGCCCGCCAGAGTGACGCCCTTGAATTTTTCGGGCTCATCGGTCACCACGACAATTTTGCGCGCGCCCTCGGCATGTACCTGGGCGATGACGTCTGTGACCTTCAAAATGCCATCGACAGGTTGACCGCCCGTCATGGCCACTGCGTCGTTGTACAGAATCTTGTAAGTGATATTGGAGTTGGCGGCGATGGAGGCGCGAATAGCCAGGATGCCGGAATGAAAATAGGTGCCGTCGCCCAGATTGGCGAAAACGTGCTTTTCGTCTGTAAAGGGTTGCTGGCCAATCCACGCGACCCCTTCACCTCCCATATGACTGAAAGTGGACGTGCTGCGATCCATCCAGACGGTCATGTAGTGGCAGCCAATACCGGCCATGGCGCGGGAGCCTTCGGGCACGCGCGTGGAGGTGTTGTGCGGACAACCCGAACAGAACCAGGGTTTGCGCTCGACACTGACGCGGGGCATGCGGGCCTCGCGGTCCTTGGCATCCAGAATCGCCAGGCGGGCCTGAATGCGGGCACGCAATTCCTCGGAAATATCCATGGTGCAGAGCCGACGGGCAATAGCGCGCGCAATAATCGCCGGAGACAGTTCGCCTTGCGGGGGCAGCAGCCAGGGGGAGCGCGATAGCGACCACTCGCCGCCGCCGTGTTCGGTCTCGTCAAACTTGCCGTAGACCTTGGGGCGTACATCATCGCGCCAGTTGTACAGTTCTTCTTTCAGGGCGTATTCCAGGATCTGGCGTTTTTCTTCTACCACCAGAATTTCGGTCAGACCTGTTGCGAACTGGCGAGCATCCTGGCCGTCCAGAGGCCAGATACAGCCTACTTTGAACAGCCGGATACCCAGCTCGGCACACAGCTCGTCAGACAGGCCCAGATCGGCCAGGGCCTGCCGCGTATCCAGGTAAGCCTTGCCGGCAGTCATGATGCCAAAACGGGCGTCGGGCGAATCAATCTCGACGCGGTTCAGCTTGTTGGCGCGCACATACGCCAACGCGGCGTACCACTTGTGATTCATCATGCGGGCTTCTTGTGCCAGCGGTGGGTCTGGCCAGCGGATATTCAGGCCGTCGGCGGGCATGTCCTCGATTTCGGGCAGGATAATGTTCAGGCTGTCCGGGTCCAGATCCACCGAGGCATTGGATTCCACTACTTCGGTGACACACTTCAAGGCAACCCACAGGCCCGAGAAGCGGCTCATGGCCCAGCCGTGCTGGCCAAAATCCAGATATTCCTGCACGTTGGCCGGGTATAGCACCGGGATGCCTGCCGCGGCGAAAACGTGATCGGACTGGTGGGCCACCGTGGAGGATTTGGCGCCGTGGTCATCGCCGGCCAGTACCAGTACTCCGCCGTAGCGTGAGCTGCCTGCCGAATTGGCGTGTTTGAAGACATCCATGGAGCGGTCCACGCCTGGGCCCTTGCCATACCACATGGCAAAGGTGCCATCGAAGCGGGCGCTGGGATACAGATTGGTCTGCTGGCTACCCCAGACAGCGGTAGCGGCCAGATCTTCGTTCAGACCGGGCTTGAACACGATGTCGTGTTCCTTGAGATGTTTGCTGGCCTGCCATAAAGCTTGGTCTACGCTCCCTAATGGGGAGCCCCGGTAACCAGAGATAAAGCCGGCCGTGTTCAGGCCTGCGCGCCGGTCACGCTCTTTTTGCAGCATGGGCAGGCGCACCAGAGCTTGGGTTCCGCTCATATAGGCGCGCCCCTTGGTGACGGTGTATTTGTCATCCAGGGACACGGATTCCAACATGGCCTTGTAAGGTTTGTTGAGAGGGGCATTCATGAGTTTGTCTCCTGCAGGAAGAAAGGTTTTCGTGCAAGTTGTTTTAGTTTGTGCTTTAGTCTAGGGCAGCTTTTTGTTATCGTAAAATCAAATTTACGAGTACCTGATATCTGAAAAACGGATGGCTATGAAACACGAAGTGACCTTGCGGCAGTTTCGTTATTTCATTGCGGCCGCTGTCAGCGGACAGTTCTCCGCGGCCGCTCAGGCCGAGAATGTCTCACAGTCGGCGATCAGCAATGCAGTCCAGAGCCTGGAGCGGCAGTTGAATGTGGCGCTGTTTGAGCGTTTGCCGCACGGTGTGGAGTTGACTCCGCAAGGGCAGGCGTTTTTTCATCATGCCCATCATGTGATTGATGCCGTCAGTGATGCGCTGAATCACGCCGATTTGCGGCGTCAAAATATTGAAGGACAGATTCGGGTGGCGGCTGGCTACACGGTTCTGGGCTATTTTCTGCCTGACCTTATCAGTCGCTTCAAACATAGCTACCCCAATATCGATATCGAGCTGGTGGACATGGAGCGTCCCGAAATGGAAGCGGCCTTGCAAAGCGAGCGCATCGATCTGGGGGTAGCGATCTTGTCCAATATCAGTGATCTGGCCATGTACGGGCATCATCGACTGAGCAGCTCCCGTCGTCGTTTATGGGTGTCGGACCAGCATGCCCTGGCCAATGAGTCCAGTGTGTCCTTGGCGCAAATCAACCACTACCCTTATATTTTTCTGACTGTGGACGATGCGGATGCGGCCGCCAGGCGTCATTGGGGCAGCCCAGGCTTTCCGGAGCGTGTCGCCATGCGCACGCGCTCTTTGGAAGCCGTGCGGGGGCTGGTGGCTTATGGTTTCGGGGTGACGATTTTGTCGGATATGGTCTATCGTCCCTGGTCACTGGAGGGCAAGCGCATCCAGGCCATCGGCATTCACGATCCGGTGGAGTCTGTGGAGGTGGGCTTGTTGTGGCCGAAAGAGCGGGAGCCCGAAGGACTGGTCGCCTTGTTTCAGCGCTTTCTGATTCAGGCCTGTGACCACGATATGGCCCGCGCCGGCATGGGGAGCCGACGCGGTGGGGGACTGCTGTAAGGGATCTTAGGGTACCAGAGCCAGACCGATGCGAAATTGTGAAGAGCGGTCACGGTAGCCCAGCATGGTTTCTGCATAGCCAGAGAAGTATTGGCCGTAGATATAACCGTTCATGTTCAAGGGGGTACGGTTCAGTGGCCAGGCGATCGAGAACTCATGTGTATTGCGGCTGCCAGCCCCTTTGTTGTACATGCCCGACAACACCAGCCCGTTGTCCTGAGCGTAGCGCAGCTTCCAGTCATAGCGACCCCGATAGTGCGCCCAGTCGGCGTTCTCGCCCATGAACACATAGTGTTTGATACGGGGGGCAAACGTCAGGGTGGCACCGTGGTCAAAGCGGTAATTGAACTCAGGCTGGATAAAGACCTCGTTCATGGAGCGGGAATCGTCGCCTGACTTGCCGTTGGAGGAGTGCTCATACCCGCTTGCCAGGCCCATGAACAGGCGTTTTTGCTCGGACTCCCAGATGGAGTCTTTACGCCAGAACAGGCTGGGGCGGTAGGTGGTGTCGACAAAGGGCTTGGAGTCGGCATGCAAATCCCACAACGCGGTTTGGGTATAACCAATATAGAAGTGGTCGTAGAATTTGGGGTTGCTCGGGTCTTGGGGCGAGTGCAGGCGGTATTTGAAGCTTAGCTGGAAGCGGGCATTGTTGCCGCCTTTGTTGCCGACAATAAAATAGGTCGGGTCATGGGCCGAGATGGCATTGCTGAAGTTTTCAAAGCTGGAGTTGGCAGGTTTGAGCCCTTGTCCGCTGATGATGGCGGGCCCTTCGGGCTGAGCGCCCGCAGCGACGGCCTGAGCGTAGGGCAGGGCAGGATCGACGACTCGTGGGTCGTTTCCGGCGCCTGCATTCACGACCGCGCCATTGGCTGGCTGCGAGGTAATCGGGCTGCGGGCCTGCGGATTGGTGTCCAGAGCCAGCATCACGCGCTCACCTTCAATATTCACTGCTTGCAGGCCCGTCAGCCCATTGGGGACCACGGCGCGCCAACTGTAAGCGGTGAAGTTGTTGGTGGGGATGGAGGCTCGGGGGCGGGCATTGACCAGTTCAGCCAGACTGCGGATCACGTTACCCTTACCGTCGCGCCACTGCAAAACCAGGTTGCGTGGGGCGGTCCAGGTCATCAGACTGCCTGTGTCGTTGTAGACGATGGCGTCAATATTGACGCTTTCGCCCGAACTGGCCTGCACTTGGCGCAACTGGTAGGTAATACCTGCCTGTGCGGTATTCAGAATTGCGCTCAAGATAAAAAGAGGGGCCGATAGTATTAAAGAGTGCTTGCTTAGTTTCTTTGTGGTCGGCATGAAAAAGAGTCCAGGAAAACGGGTTAATCCGTACACGACTGTACCATTTAGGATTAAAAATACTACTTATAATTGTTTTTCTTACAGTATTGACACTCTGACGAGCTTGCGGCTTATCTAAAACTGCTTTTCAGGCTAAAATACTTGATTGTCTTTTGTAGCCACTATTTTCTCAACAATAGGGCTGAAATAAATCCTTGTTCATACAGGACTTTTATTTCGAGACAGTGCATCACCTGATCGTGTGGGTGATGTCGCCATCACCTGGCGGGTGTAGCTCAGTTGGATAGAGCACAGGCCTTCTAAGCCTGGGGCCGGGGGTTCGAACCCCTCCACCCGCGCCAACCTTACCCTTTTCCGTGCACAGTTTGTCCCTTTCCGATCTGGATCGGGGGCTTGTGGCTGCTCGTGTCAACGGGGTCGTTATTTTCTCCAACCCCATGTTGCATAAGGAATATGACCGACTTTATGGCGGTTTTTTCTGGAGGGCATTTAGTCTGTCCTAGGCATAACCCTGAGGAGACGCAGTTAGTAAGTATGGTGTAAGTGTCGAGCTCTAATGTTCACCGCATAGACGTCGGCAGGCGTCTTCATAACGCCGTTTTCAGCCTGTGAGGGCTGGGCCGGTTCAATAAGATACGCCAGCGAACAAGGCGTTCAGAACAATGCGGAGACAAACTATGCAAGACCCCCTTGTAGGTCGGATTACGGCCAATCCTCGCTATCAAAAACTGGTCAAGACCCGGCTGCGGCTGGGCTGGATACTCACCATCGTCATGCTGGTGGCTTACTACAGCTATATCGGCATTATTGCGTTCGACAAGGAGCTGTTTGCCACACGCTTGGGTGAGGGCGTCATGACCCTGGGCATTCCTATCGGTTTTGGCGTGATTGTGTTGGCAATTGTGATTACGGGCATTTATGTCTGGCGCGCCAATACCAAATTCGACCAGATGGCCAAGGAAGTGCTTGAGGAGGTGCGTAAATGAAGCGTTCCTATCTTCGTTCCGGCCTGGCTCTGGGGCTGTTGCTGGCCAGTCCTGCCTTGTGGGCAGCGGGTGGCGATCTGGGCGAGCTGCAAAAGCAGGCGACCAACTGGACGGCCATCGGTATGTTCGCCGTCTTTGTGCTGGCGACGCTGTGGATTACCAAATGGGCGGCAGCGCGCACCAAGTCGGTCTCGGACTTTTATACGGCGGGCGGCGGCATCACCGGCTTTCAAAACGGACTGGCCATTGCCGGTGACTATATGTCCGCGGCGTCCTTTCTGGGTATTTCCGCTGCGGTGATGATCAATGGCTATGATGGCCTGATCTATTCCATCGGTTTTCTGGTGGGCTGGCCCATCATCACGTTCCTGCTGGCAGAAAAGCTGCGTAATCTGGGTAAATTCACCTTTGCAGACGTGGCAGCCTATCGTTTCCGCCAAGGCCCCATTCGTGCCTTTGCGGCGTCCGGCACGCTGGTGGTGGTGCTCTTTTACCTGATTGCCCAGATGGTGGGTGCAGGCCAGTTGATCAAACTGCTGTTTGGTCTGGAATATTGGGTTGCCGTGGTGCTGGTGGGTGTGCTGATGATGGTTTACGTGCTGTTTGGCGGCATGACGGCCACCACCTGGGTACAGATCATCAAGGCGGGCCTGCTGCTGTTTGGCGCCTCTTTTATGGCCATCATGGTGCTGGCGCAATATGGTTTCTCGCCAGAAAAGCTGTTTGCCGCGGCGGTTCAGGTCAAGACCGAGGCCGCGCTTGCTGCCGGCAAGGATGCTGCTCAGGCGGCGACCATCGGCCAGGCCATCATGGGCCCGGGCAATTTCATCAAGGACCCGATCAGCGCGATTTCCTTTGGTATGGCCCTGATGTTCGGTACGGCAGGCCTGCCGCACATTCTGATGCGCTTTTTTACGGTGCCTGATGCTAAGGAAGCACGTAAATCCGTGTTCTGGGCAACCACCTGGATCGGTTACTTTTACATCCTGACCTTCATCATTGGCTTTGGCGCAATCGTGCTGGTGTCGACCAACCCCCGTTTCCTGGAAGTGGGCGGCGACCTGATTGGTGGCTCCAATATGGCTGCTGTGCACCTGGCTGATGCGGTCGGTGGCGATGTATTCCTGGGCTTTATGTCTGCCGTCGCCTTTGCCACGATTCTGGCCGTAGTGGCGGGCTTGACCCTGTCGGGTACGTCGGCTGTGTCGCATGATCTGTATTCCACGCTGATCAAGAAAGGCGAAGCCAGTAATGAGGAAGTCATGCGCGTGTCTCGTGCAACCACCCTGGCGCTGGGGGTGATTGCGGTGTTGTTGGGCATTATTTTCGAGAAACAGAACATTGCTTTCATGGTGTCACTGGCCTTTGCGATTGCCGCCTCGGCCAACTTCCCGGTCTTGTTCCTGTCCATTTTGTGGAAAGGATGTACGACACGTGGCGCCACGATAGGTGGGTTCCTGGGCCTGGTCGTGGCTCTAGTGCTGACGTTGCTCTCCCCCTCGGTATGGGAAGCCACTTTGGGCAATCCTGCCGGCTCCGCGCCCTTCCCATACGCGTCGGCAGCGTTGTTCTCCATGCCATTGGCCTTCCTGGCAATCTGGTTCTTCTCGATCACTGATCGTAGTCCGCGTGCCGAGATTGACCGTGCTGGTTTCGAGGGGCAGTCCGTGCGTTCCGAAACGGGTGTGGGAGCAGAAGCGGCTTCTGCGCATTAAACCTTCCTGCCAGACCGGGCTGAATGCCTGTGTCTGGCGGCCTTAGCTGGTTTTGTGGGTGTAAGAAAAACCGGTAGGTGAACGACACCTCAAAGGTTGGCGACCTGTCCAACTTTTGGGGTGTTTTTTTGTTCGATGTGCGATGCACGCGTCAAGTCGGGCGCGGTAAAGCGCTATTGAAGCGACTGGGCGATGACTGAACGCAATGCGGCCCTGGCGATACGATTGCAACCATGCGGGTCCCAAGCTCAAGCCTCGATCCCAAGCCCAACCGACGACACCCAAACCCAGAACCCGACGCAAAGACCTGGGCTGGGCGTCATGTCACGGCAAGGCCCTTGAAGCTGAGTTTGATTTGAGCCGCACAACCTGATGCGGGCTGCTCCGTGATGGCAATCACAGCCGCCCGTTTTTTTCCGCCTCAATGCCTGGGCCGTGCGCCGGACCAAGTCTTGAGTTCAGCTCTGGGTTTCGCAGGGGACAGGCAGGCCGTCAAAGCGTTCGTAGAAGTAGGCGGCGGCCTCGGGCGCCTGCTCATCCTCGGCACGCAAGGTAGACAGGATATAGCGTTCTGCCTTGCCGCAGACCTGACGATATACATCCCGGCACAGCTCGTAAGCCTGTTTTCCTGCCCAGCCCGTCGGCAACAGTTCGATGGGCAACTGGGGGTCGTGCAGTTGGATGCGACGGAACTCGTGAATCAAGAGCGTGCGAATGACAAAAGCCAACTGGTCATCGTAGGGGTGGCCGGCGTCCAGCATGTTCAGGGCAGGCGCGAAACGTTGTATGAACTGCCCATAGCCGCTGGCAACCTGGGCCAGATCCCAGCTGTCTTGAATAAGTTGCGACAGAGGGCGCGTCTGAGGCAGTTGCGAGGGTTCCAACTTGGCCACATAGACTTGCGACTGGGCCTGTGTGGCCTGCAGGATGTAATCCAGAATCGTGTGATCGGGGTTGGGGTGCAGGAAAGCGGTGGGTGACAAGGCGCAAAAACCTTCCCACAGCAGCTCCTTGCGCAGGTCCGCCCGCTGCTTGGAGTTCATCATCAGGCTGGGCATGCTAAAGACCAGCGTCCATTGGCCATCCCACGCCAGATAGGTTGGGGTGTAAATGCGTTGATACGCATGCTCAAAGCGCTGGCTGGCTTCGGGCCGCAAGGTGTACTGGCTGCGCCGCCCTTCACGTTGCGCGCTCAGCCAGCCCTCCTCGGCCAGTCTGTACACGCTGGTGCGTACCAGCCGGTCGCTGATCCCAAAGGGCGCCAGCAACTGGATCAGGCTGCCCAGCCAGAGTTTACCGCCATGCGGGCGAATCACATCGCCAAACAGGGTCATGACCAGGGACTTGGCACGCGGAGGGCGGTTCTCCAGATGGTGGGCGGCCCAGTGGGCCAGGTCGGAATAAGAAAGCTCGGACATTGTTTTTTTAAAGGCGCTCAAGGCTGTGTGAGAGCGGCACGCCTGTCTGTGTTGACCGGTTAAGCGCTTGATTATAAAGGGTGGGTGTACAAGCGCACTGAAAGATTATGCCAGCCAGGGGCTTTCTTGATCTTTGCAGCAGTTTTGCATGCACGTACCCTACAAATAGGGACTGGCTAACCAGATCAGCCGATTGCGCAAGCGCTTGCCAAAGCCAATGGCATTCAGGGATTCCAGGCTGACGGCTTCGGCGTCTTCAATTTCCAGGTCAATCAGGTTCTGGATCTGGCGTGCGGTGTCTCGGCTGTAGATTTCCACGTCCAGCTCAAAGTTCAAGCGCAGGCTACGAGGGTCCAGATTGGATGAGCCGATATAGGACCAGACGCCATCAATGGTCATGAGTTTGGAATGATTGAATGGCCCCCGGGCGCGCCAGACCCGACAGCCCGCGCGTAGCACCTGGTCGAGCTGGGCCGTCATGGCGTAATTGACCAGACGCAGGTTGTTCTGCCCTGGAATCACGATGTCTACCTGTATGCCACGCCGCGCCGCTGTGTTCAGAGCTCCCAATAGAATCTGGTCGGGCAGGAAATAGGGGGACTGGATACGGATATGGCGTTGTGCGATGGCAAACGCACCTTGCAGCATGTGGTGGGTGCTGGCCATGAAGCGGTCAGGGCCGGAAGCAATGCATCGGGCTGGCACATGAGGCCGGGGGGCGGGCGTGGCGCTGGCATGCCAATAGTCCGGCGACAGATCCTCGCGAGTGGTAAATTGCCAGTCGTGTCGAAATGACGCCAGCAATTGCATGACAGCCGGGCCTTCCAGGCGAAAGTGCGTGTCCTGGGACGGTTTGCCGTCGCTATATTGCGCCATAAAGGACTCGCGCAGGTTCATGCCCCCGGTAAAGCCCACAGTGCCATCCACAATCAGGAGTTTGCGGTGACTGCGCAGATTGGCGTAGGGCATGCGCAAAAAGCCCAGGGGGTTGGTCATGAATAGAGCGCAGCGTATGCCCTCACGGCGCAACAGTCGCACAATGGGGGTGCGTGAGTATTTAGCGCCAATGGCATCGACCAGCACCCGAATCTGCACGCCTCGCTGGTGCGCGCGTGACAGGGCGCTGACAAATTCCTGGCCCAGGCGATCGCTATCAAAAATATAGCTTTGCAAGGCAATCGTGTTGCGAGCCTGTTCGATGGCTTCCAGCATGGCGGGGTAGGCCTGATCGCCACCCAGCAAAACCCGCACATTATTGCCGTTGCGTAGTTGACTGCGGCTGACACGGTCTCCCAGGATCTGCAGGGACCGAAACGGGGCGCCCACCAGTGCGCCAATGTCAGAGACTGGGGGGTGTAAATAGGTAACCTGTTCATAAAACACGTCCGCGCTGTGTTCGAGGCGGCTTTGTCTACGTACCCGGTTGATGCCGGCGATCAGGTACAGAAATGGCCCTAACAAGGGCGACATGATGATGACGCCAACCCAACTGATGGCCGCGCGGACATCGTTTTTGGTCATGGCGGCATGAATGGCTGCAGATGCGCCCAGGATCACGCTGAGTGCCAGCGCCAGGTGCGGCCAGTAGTCGTGCAGCAGGGCGCGCAGATGGATCAAGTGCTCTTGCATGGTGTTAGCTGTTCCGCTTCTGGTCGGGCAGGTCCGGGCGTTGGTAAAGGCTGTGCATCCAGGATGGGTTTGGTTTGCCGCGAGCGGCAAACTGTTGCAGACGGGAAGGGGAGCGCCAGACGCCTCCGCCTATTCCAGGACTGGGCTGGACTCCATACCAAAACCATTGGCCGTCTTCATCTTGTGCAAGCCAGTCCCAGTTAGCGGGTGCCTGATCCCAGCAGGGGAAACCGAATGTCATCAGCAAATTTCCAGAAAATGGGACAGATTAGAGTATAAGAAAGCGTGGTTTTGTGCCAGTTTCTATTACAAAGGGCGAGTGCAGAAAAAAAATGAAGAGGTCCGGGCGCCTTGATATGTCGTACTGTCCCTTCTGATAGAGGCGGAGTGAGCCTTGGGTAGGGCGTGTCCGAGGTTCACAATCGAACACAGTTTATTGTCCAGCCTGAACTTGTCGGGAGTGTGCGAAGGTGCCAAACTTGCTACGATGAACCAACGCAAAAAAGCCCGCTACGAGGCGGGCTTTCAAGTATTTTTCCAGTTCCTGATTTTGTCACCCTTTAAGGAGATACGCAAAACCTGGGAAGCGGTAAATTTTGGGGTGACCGATGGGGCTCGAACCCACGACAACCGGAATCACAATCCGGGACTCTACCAACTGAGCTACGGTCACCACTGTTTGGTGCAGTACGTATTAACAGTACATATTAAGTACTTATTAATTTACTGCTTTTACTTGTTGCTTGCCGTTTAAGGCTTGCTGTGAAGTAAAAAATGTATTCTAGCACGCTTTTTTTAAATAGTGCAACACCTGTGCAAGAATACCTCGACCCTGAACCCCGCCCCGGTCTTGCCGGGCAGTGTGTGACTCAGGTTTAATGTTTTTCCCTCGTAATAGCAAGGAAGCGCGATATGTCTCAATTATTCGTCGTTCATCCCGAAAATCCTCAACCCCGCGCATTGGCCCAGGCCGCCGAACTACTGGCTAAGGGAGGGCTGCTGGCCATTCCTACTGACTCCAGCTATGCCGTAGTCGCCCGTCTGGACGACAAGTCCGCCGCTGATAACCTGCGGCGCCTGCGTGGCTTGGACGATCGCCACCATCTGACCTTGCTGTGCCGTGATCTGGCCGAGATCAGCCACTTTGCCAAAGTGGACAACCCGCAGTACCGCCTGCTGAAAATGGCTACCCCCGGTCCGTGGACATTTATTCTGGAAGCGACCAAGGAGGTGCCCCGTCGCGTGTCCCACCCCTCTCGCAAGACGATCGGTATTCGGGTTCCCAATCAGAAAGTGGCTCTGGCTCTGATGGAACAGGTGGGCAGCCCCTTGATTTCCACCACCCTGATTCCCGAGGGCGAGGACGAGCCCTTAAATGATGCCCAGGAAATTCTGGACCGTTATGCGCATCAGTTGGCCGCGGTTGTGGATGGCGGACCGTGCCCCTTGCAGGCAACCACTGTGATTGATCTGACCGGCCCTACGCCGCAAGTGCAGCGTCATGGTTCGGGTGATCCTGCTACCTTGGGCTTGTCCTGAACTCCGGGTTTGCACAAAACTCGCGTCCAGGTGCCTATCCGTGTTTCAATTCTGAACCTTGAGGCAGCACTCGCTGTCTCAATCAGACGGGCTGTTTGCAGGCGACTGATCCGTGTGTATGCACAATCGGATCAGTTGCCGGCCTGGACCAAGGATCACCATGGACTCTTTTATACAGACCTTGACGGTCTATGCTCTGCCAGTCATTTTCGGCATCACCTTGCATGAAGCGGCTCACGGTTATGTCGCCCGCATGTTTGGCGACCCGACCGCCATGCTGGCCGGACGCATCAGTTTGAACCCCTTGCGCCACATCGACCCTATCGGCACGATTGTGGTGCCTGCCGTGCTCTTGCTGTCCAGCGCACTCATGGGAATGGGCGGCATTTTGTTCGGCTGGGCCAAGCCGGTACCGGTCGATTGGGGGCGCTTGCGCAACCCCAAACGTGACATGCTCTGGGTGGCTCTTGCCGGACCGGCTTCCAATATGCTGATGGCGATTCTGTGGGTCTTGTACGCACACTTGATGGTCAAGCTGGGGCAGGGCGACAGCCGCTTCTGGATGGGTATGGCCATTGCAGGCGTACAGGTCAATCTGGTCTTGATGGCCTTGAATCTGTTGCCCCTGCCTCCCTTGGATGGCGGCCGTATCGTATTTAGTCTCTTGCCGGATCGTTTGGCCTATCATTACTCCCGTATTGAGCCTTACGGCATGGTTATTCTGATCTTGCTGATGTTCACTGGCGTGCTTTGGACCCTGATGCGTCCTTTGATTGCCCTGGGCGAAGGCGTATTGAAATGGTTCTTATGATTTAACGGCTTATCCGTTAAACTTGTGAGTCAATATTTTTTTGGGCTGTTGGGCCTTAAACCCGGAGATTCATCTCATCATGGCAAGTTCGGACTCTGCTATTTCCAATTTTCAGGGCAGCATGGTTGCCCTTGTTACACCCATGGATCCCAATGGGGGTCTGGATTTTGCCGCTTACCGAAAGCTGATCGACTGGCACATACAGGAAGGAACACGTGTGCTGGTGGTCGTTGGAACCTCGGGCGAGTCGCCTACGGTGTCGGTCGATGAGCATGCCGAACTGATCAAGGTGGCTGTAGAGCACGCCGCCGGTCGTGTTCCCGTGATTGCCGGAGTCGGTGGCAACTCCACCCGTGAAGCCATCGAGCTGTCGCGTCATGCGCAGGAAGTGGGTGCAGACGCCGGTTTGTCGGTGGTGCCTTATTACAATCGCCCTACCCAGGAAGGGATGTACCAGCATTTCCGCGCTATTGCAGAAGCGGTGGAATTGCCCCAATTCCTGTATAACGTGCCAGGCCGCACGGTCGCAGACCTGCAAAATGACACCGTGCTGCGTCTTGCGCAGATTCCCAACATCATTGGCATCAAGGATGCAACCGGCGATCTGGCGCGCGGTGGACTGCTGCTGCGTGATGCGCCGGAAGATTTTATTGTGGTCAGCGGCGATGATCCTACGGCTGCTTCGTATATCCTGCTGGGCGCCAAGGGCAATATTTCCGTGACGGCCAACGTGGCGCCACGCCTGATGAGCCAGTTGTGTCAGGCCGCTCTGGATATGGATGTACCCACGGTACGCCGTTTGAATGCCTTTTTGGCAGGTTTGAACAAGAACCTGTTTGTCGAGGCTAACCCCATTCCCGTGAAATGGGCCGTTGCAGAAATGGGCCTTACTCAGCTGGGATATCGTTTACCATTGACGCCGTTAAATGCACAGCATCACGAATTGCTGCGTCAATCCTTGAAACTTGCGGATCTTCTTCCATGATTGCTAAGCCAGTTAATAAAAGCCTGATCGGGCTGTCTCTGAGCCTGTTGGTGCTGTCGGGCTGCTCCACGGTGGACCAGATAATGGGCCGGGGCGAGTCGGTGAATTACAAGAGTACGGTTGCGGGCGATCCCTTGAGCATTCCGCCGGATCTGACCCAGGCCAACCGCGATGCCCACTATCGTGCCCCAGAAGGGGTGACCTCCTATTCGGTTTACTCGCAAGGTCAAAATGCGCAGCAAGCCAAAGGCGGAGCCGATCAGATTTTGCCGCAATCCGACGCTATCAAGGTGATGCGTGACGGTGATCTGCGCTGGCTGGTTGTCGACCGCCCCGTGGAGGATCTGTTTCCCCGTATTATTGATTTCTGGGGTGATAACGGGTTCACCATTCAGTCGCAGGACCCCCGTGCCGGCCTGATCCAGACCGACTGGGCAGAGAACCGGGCCAAGATTCCTGAAAGCTGGATTCGCAGCGCCTTGGGTTCCATTATCGATCAGGTCTTTGACAGCGGTGAACGTGACCGCTTCCGTACCCGCTTTGAGCGTGTTGGCGACAAGACCGAAATCTACGTCTCCCATCAACACATGGAAGAGACGCCCACCGCGGATGGCACCGCCTTTAAATGGGTGTTCGCCAAAGAGGATCCGGGTCTGAACGCGGCCATGCTGGCTCGCATGATGGTCTTCCTGGGATCGGATATTGAAACCGCTCGTGAGCAGGTGGCCAACGCCGCCAAGGACCCGTCCAGCGTTCAGGTTCAGGCTTCGGACAAGGGCGATCAGGCAGAGCTGCTGCTGAACGAGTCCTTTGATCGAGCCTGGCGTCGTGTCGGCGTGGCTATCGATTCGGCCGGCTTCTCGGTTGAGGATCGTGACCGCTCAGCGGGTGAGTTCTTTATTCGCTATCTGGATTCGGATACGGGCGAGAAGATTGAACAGCAAAACATTTTTGGCCGCATCTTTGGCAGTCGCAATACGGCCGAAGCCACGCCGTTCCGCATCAAGCTGCGTGCCCAAGGAGCCGGTACCCGCGTGACCGTGCTGGATCAGCAAGGTCAGGAGCAGACGACAGCGACGGCCAAGCGCATTATCAATGTGCTGTCCACCAATCTGCGTCCCGGTAGTTGATTGTCTTGAGTCGGCCTGCGAGCCGTCTGGAAAAAGCCCTGGTTATTGCCAGGGTTTTTTTTTATGTCCGCCATTCGTCCTGACCGGGCTTGATGCTAAGTCATTGAGTCCACAACCAGTCTGTTCACCTCATGAGTCTGCTGCCGCTCAGGTAAAGACCGCTCAATGGCTGCACGGAATGCCGTTGGGTTAGTTGGGAGTGCCGGTGCGTTTCCGGTGAAGTCTATGACTGCTCGTAAGAAGCCTTGCCTTCGTCCGTTTGGGTGGATGAGCGGGGTGGAGCTTTATCGAGGAGGACTGGACTTTCCATAAGACAGTAAAGATAATAGGAACTATTATCGTTTAGTGTATTGAGGAGTCGTCCATGCTGAAATTGTTTTTCCGTCATGGTTTACGCTTGTGTTGGCCTACGCGGCGGGGCCAACAAGCTGATGATTCCGCTTCTTCAGAGCCGCAGGCTCGACTGCTGGCGCTGATTGAGGCGTTGCCTCGTCGTCACCGCGAAGCTTTTGTGCTGCATCGTTTCGAGGGCCTGAGCTATAAAGAGATCGCCACTCGAATGGGCACAAGTTCACGAGTGGTGGAGCACTATATACGCATGACCATGCGGGCGTGTCGTCATGATCCGGCGCGGTTCCATCGGGTAGATGGGGCGATGCCGCGTTCGGCGGGCTCGTATGTGTAAGGAGGGGCACCTGCAGCACATTGATGAGCAGGCCTTGAATTGGCTGCTCAAACAGCACGAGCCCCAGTATCAGAACGATGCCCGCAGCCAGTCTGCCTTTCGCGCCTGGTTGACGATTGATCCCGAGCATCAGGCTGCTTTTCTGCGCTGGAAGTTGGAGTGGGAAGCCATGGATGCAATCAGTGAGGAGCAGGTGAGTCGCCTGCGTACCCGTTTGCAACAAGAGGCAATGAGCCGCGTGCAGAGACCGTGGCCTCTGCGTTTGTTAAATCGCGGTGTGGACGCCTGGTTCATCAATCCTGCCTGGCGCTTTGCGCTGGGGGGAGCGCTGTGCTTGCTGCTGGGCGTGGCGTTGCTGGGAACCGTGGGCAGCTACTTTGTTTAGGCCTTTTTGAATCTGCCTGGTCTTCATTGTGCCAAGGTGACTGAAGATGCTGTGCCGCTTGCTGAATACGGTCATCCAGCCTTGCAGCGCTCAGTCTGGGAATGACGCCCAGGCAAGGGCCGGGTAGATAGTCATGCAGCGTCTGCAGGTTTTCCTTGGCATAAGGGATCTCCGGGTCGATGAGGTTGGCCACCCAGCCCAGCACGCTCAAACCGCTGGTGCGTATGGCCTGAGCCGTCAGTAGCGCGTGATTCAAAGCGCCCAAACGCAGACCCACCACCAGAACGACAGGGAGCTGCAAAGCCTGTGCTAAATCGATACCTGTTCGCCCCTGTCCCAGGGGCAGCATGAAACCGCCCACTCCTTCCACGATGGCATAGTCGGCATGTTCCGTCGCCGCTTGAACCATGTTTTTGATCAACGCTGGGTCTAGTTCGATTCCCGCTTGATCGGCCAGGATGTGGGGAGCCGCAGCGGGCTCAAACAGGTACGGTGTCAAGGTTGCCGGTGCCAGCTTCAGGCTGGAGTGCCGGGCCAGCGCGTCCACATCTTCGTTATGCAGACGGCCTTCTATTTCCTCGGCTCCCGACGCAATAGGCTTGATGCCCAGCGTGCGTGCGCCGCTTTGGCTTAGCAAATGAAGTAAGGCGGAACTGACCAGTGTTTTGCCAATCTCCGTGTCCGTGCCAGTCACAAAGCAGGCTTTCATGCGTATTCCCTCAACAACTGACCCAAGCCATTCAGACAATGCTCCACCTCTTGCGTGCCCCATAAATAGCCGGGCATCAGGTATACCGTATTGCCGATAGGGCGCAGCATGAGTCCTTGCTGCAGGGCAGAGCGGTAAAAGCGTCGGGCAAAGCCCTGGTGATCGTAACGAGCCGGGCCTGTGTCCAGGTCAAAGGCCCAGATCACCCCGCAGCGGCGCAGATGCTGCATCTTAGGAGAGTGCAGTTTCAGCGTGTGCAAGCCTTCATCAAGTGCTTGAGCCAATGTTTTTTGCAGTTCGTAAACGGGGTATTGCTGGAACAGATCCAGGGTTGCCAACGCAGCGCGGCAGGCCAAGGGATTGCCGGTGTAGGAATGGGAGTGTAAAAACCCGCGGCGCAAATCCGAGTCATAAAACCCTTGATAAATCGTGGGGCTGGAGAGCACCACGGACAAGGGCAGCGTGCCGCCGGTAATTCCCTTGGACAAGCACAGCAAATCAGGCCAGATGCCAGCCTGCTCGCAGGCAAAGAAGGTGCCGGTACGCCCGCAACCCACGGCAATCTCGTCCAGAATCAAATGCACCTGATAGCGGTCGCACAGCTCGCGCACCCCGCGCAGATAGTCGGGGGAGTGCATCTGCATGCCAGCCGCGCATTGCACCAGCGGCTCCAGAATCACGGCGGCAATGTCGTGATGACTCTCCAGAATCTGTTCCAACGATTGCAGTGCCTTTGCGGTGACCGGGGGGTGTTCGTCCGGGCTATGGGCCTGGCGCAGATCGGGACTGGCTGCCGTGTAGTGCTGGCCCAGTTGCGCACCGTAATTTTCCCGGAACAAAGGCACATCGGTGACGGCCAGCGCGCCCAGCGTTTCACCGTGGTATCCCTGCGCGATGCCTACAAAACGGTGCTTGTGTTCCTGCCCCTGGTTACGCCAGTAATGCACGCTCAGTTTCAGAGCAATTTCCACGGCAGAAGCGCCGTCGCTGGCATAAAAAGCATGCCCCAGACGATGGCTGCTCAAGGCGGCCAATCGTTCGGAAAGCTGCACAACCGGCTCATGAGTCAGGCCACAGAGCATGATGTGATCCAGTTGCTGAGCCTGATCGCTAATTGCCTGCACCAGATGCGGGTGGCTATGTCCAAACAGATTCACCCACCAGGAGCTGATGGCGTCCAGATAGGCATTGCCGTCGACATCATATAGCCAGGCACCCGAGGCGCGTTTGATTGCCAGCAGCGGCACACCGTGATCGTGATGCTGCATTTGCGTGCAAGGATGCCAGACAGTCTGCAAACTGCGTTGAGCCAAAGGGGGAAAAGAGTTTGAATTCATGACAAATCACCGTAAAGAGTGGGCGGCTTCATGTAATGCCTGAACCAGTTTTTCAATATCGTGCTGCCGGTGGGCAGCAGACAGGGAAATACGTAAGCGGGCTTGATGGCGGGGGACGGTGGGTGGCCGTATGGCCGGTGCCCAAATCCCTTTTTTCAGGAGGCCGTCGGACAGCTGTAAAGCAGGTTCCACCTCGCCCATTAGCAGGCTTTGCACGGGCGTGTCGGACGGCGTCAGACGCCAGGGCAGATCCTGGCTCAAGCTTTGCAGCGTTTGAATGTGTTCTTTCAGCAAAGCCCGCTGGGGCTGGGCTTGTTTGATCAGTTGCAGGCAAGCCAGCAAGGATGCGCAATGTGCCGGAGCTAGCCCGGTGCTGTACACATAGCTGCGGGCGGATTGAGTGAGCCAGTCAGCCACGTTGTGGGAGCAGGCAATAAAAGCGCCGCCTTGCCCGGCTGCCTTGCCAAAAGTCCCCAGATAAATCAGGCGCTGACGTTGCGTGCTATTGAGCAGGAAATGCTCAGGCGCGCCGCGTCCGGTTTCGCCCAATACCCCCAGACCATGCGCATCGTCCAGATACAACAGGGCATCGTGGCGTTCGCATAAGGTGATCAGCTCATCGACCGGGGCAACAGTCCCGTCCATACTGAACAGGCTGTCCGAGATCACCAGCTTGAACCCTGTCCTTGGACGACTGAGCAAATCATCCAGACGTGCCATGTCTCTATGGGGATACACGCGTAAACGGGCGCCGGACAGACGGCTGGCATCAATCAGGCTGGCGTGGTTCAGCCTGTCACAGAAGATGGTGTCGCCCGTGCCGACCAGCGCGGGAATCACGCCCAGGCTGGCTTGATAACCACTGACAAAAAGACGGCTGGCCTCAAAGCCGCTCCAGTCTGCCAGCTCTTGCTCCAGTCGCTGAGCCAGCGCATGATGCCCACAAATCAGTGGGGAGGCCGTGGCTCCGGCTACATCTTGTGCTGCCAGCAGTTTGAGTTGCGGGTGCTGGCTAAGGCCCAGATAGTCATTGCCTGCGAAACTCAGCAAGACCTGACCATTGCGCTCGATATGCGCGTCCGGCAAGGGGTGGCAGATTGCTCTTTGTCGCCACAGCTTCCGGGCCTTCAAGGCCTCTAGTTGCTGATCCAGGTGAGCGATAAAAGCACTCATGACGGCATGGCCCGGTAGTGAACCAGCAGGCGGTTCCAGCCCCTGTAGGCGGGAAGCTGAATACGCTCTCTTTGAGCCAATTGCAGGCGAGGCAGCAAAGGCAGGAACTGCTCAAGTACCAATTTGGCCTCCAACTGCACCAAACCCGCACCCAGGCAATGATGAATCCCGTAACCCATGGACAATTCGGCCTGATTGTTGCGGCTGAAGTCCAGGTCGTCGGGATGGGAAAAAACTTCCGGGTCCCGGTTAGCAGCACCCAAGAGCAACAGCAGTAGTTGACCTTTGCGCAAATGCTGACCGTGCCAGTGTTGGTCCTGCATCAAGCGTCTTGCCGTGTATTGAATCGGGCTGTCGTAACGCAGCAGCTCTTTGATCGCTGCGGGAATTTTCTGCGGATTCAACAGCAGGTCCTGCAGCTTGCTGGCGTCGTCAAGCAGCGTTTGAAACAGGGAGCTCAGCAGATGCCGGGAGGTTTCATAGCCTGCAAAGAGCAACATACAGGACTGTGCCAAACGCTCGCGCCTGCCTTGAAGGGAGAGCTGCTCGTCATGCAAAAGTCGCCAGGCCAGCCCACCTTCTTGCAGCTTGGCGCTGTTCCCCAGAAAGTCAGCCATATCCAGCAAGGCGTCCTGCGTATCCATTAACAAAGGTAGGTCCGGCGTGGCTTGCCCAATGAAACGTGCCAGTTGCTCTGACCAGGATTGAAAAACAGCTAAAGGCAGTTGCTGCAAACCGAGCAGATCTATCATGACCAAGGCCGGAAGCGGTCGGCAGACCTGCTCAACCAGATCTGCTGGGCCGTGGCGCAGCTGGTTTGTAAAAGCGCTATGAAGGTGCGTCACGCGATTTTCAATGCTGCGGTCTATGTCCCGCAACGCCTGCGGGCTGAAGGCAGCATTTACAACCCGCCTGACGCGGGTATGACGGGGGCGATCCAGGAAAACCAGCGTCCTGGCCATCAAACCCTTGAAAGCCTGTAGACGAGGGGAGGGAGGGGCTCCTGCCTGAGATACCCACCCGCCAACACGGCGCACACTGAGATCGGGATGGCGCAGAGCGGCCTGCACATCCTGATGTCTGTGAACCAGCCAGGCTCCGCCACAGAAATTCGCATCCCACACCAAGGGCGGACCCTGGCGAAGGCGGGCATAAGCCGCATAGGGAGACGCAAGATTGAAATCGCCAAACATGACACCGTATTCCTGAATACCAAAGCCAACGCAGGCTAGCATTTGAGCGGGAAAGAGGCAGTCAGGAGATTGTGTCTATTAATTCTTTCAGGGTGTTTTGGGTGAATTAGAAGTCTGTTTGCTGTTGATGGGTGGAATTGCTTTAGCTTGTGTGACTATTTTTTACAATAAACTTGGTCGGTGAGTTCGGGATGATTATCCTCTGCTTGCAGAACCCTTTTTTATTGATTTTGAGATTTTATTTAAAATCAGATGCTTATGAACTGGGCTGGGAAAAGGGTTTCGGTGGCAGAAAAAGCCATAAGGTAGAACCTGTTTGGCGTTTAGGGATAAACGCTCTAGTTTGCTGCCGTGTAGGCAGCTTAGAAAATCAGGTACAGGGCCCGCACGGCACTTGCAATGTTTGCTGCCTAAGCAGCTTTGAAAAGCTTGTGGGTCACTATCATGCACATGCAAGGTTTTCTGCTATATAAGTCGCTGAAAAGTTTTTTAATTTCAGCAGCTTAGCTGGCTTTGAATAATTGGCTATCAAATGTCCAATTGCTAAGCCGTTGCTGGCGGCGGCCCTGTCGCAAATGCAGGTTAAGACCACAGCCCTAGCCTGCATTCATTCCAATTAGTCACCGAGCATCAGAAGCCGCGGGGACTCCTTCAGTAGCCAGCTTTTCCGTTTTACGCTGCGGCAACGTCCCATTCAAAATGAAGTACGCCAGCAGGCCAATCACCAGTCCCCAGAATGCTCCGCCAATCCCGAACAGGGTGATATTGGCCGCTGAAGCTAAAAAGGTGATCAAGGCTGCTTCACGTGATTTGATATCGGCCATGGCCCCCGCCAGGCTGCCACCTATGGTGCCCAACAGCGCTAATCCCGCCAGCGTGGTGATAAAGGTCGCGGGGAAGGTCATGAATACAGCGGCCAGCGTTAGCCCAAACACACCTACCAGAATGTAGAACACTCCGGCTGCCATGCCGGCTACCCAGCGTTTGGATGGGTCCTGGTGTGCTTCCGGGCCCGTGCAGATGGCCGCGGTAATAGCGGCTACGTTCATGGCGTGGGAGCCGAAGGGGGCCATGATGAGCGAGCCTAGGCCGGTGACCCACACAATTGGGTTGGCGCTGGTACGAAAGCCATCGTTGCGCAAGACCAGCATGCCGGGCATGTATTGGCCGGTCAGCGTGATCAGAAACAAGGGTAAGGCTACGCTCAGCAAGGCATTGAGCGTGAACACCGGCATGGTGAACACGGGCGCGGCCAGCTCCAGTTTCAGGCCGCTCAGGTCGACGCGCTGCTCCAGGAGTAGAAATGTCAGGCCCAGAATCAGAATGCCGACCACGGCATAGCGGGCCGAGAATCGCTTGATGACCAGATAGGCCAGAATCAGCAGGCCTGCCAGTGTCGGGTCCAGCGTCATGCTGCCAAATGCCCCTATGCCAAATTGCAACAGAATCCCCGCCAGCAGACCGGCGGCAATACCGTTGGGAATCAGGCGGATCAGGCGCTCGAAGTAGGATGACAGGCCCAGGACGACAAACGCCGCTGCCGAGATCAGGTAGGCGCCGATTGCTTCCTGATACGGCGTGCTGGCCAGCGCCGTGACCAGAAAGGCGGCGGCCGGAGTGGACCAGGCGGTGATGATGGGCTCGCGCGAGACCCAACTCAGGAGCAGACCTGTCACGCCCACACCAATAGAAATTGACCAGACCCAGGAGGCAGTCAGCTCGGGGCTGAGGCCGGCGACTTTGGCGGCCTGGAAAACCAGAATAAAAGTGCCGCCGTAGTTGACGATGACCGAGATCAGACCGGCTACAATGGGCGGGATCAAATCGCTGACTAAATAGGATGAGGATGATCGTGAGGTAGACATAGTGCTCTGCGCTTTCCAAAAGGAGAGATGACAAACGAGCACTATTTATAGCGATTAAATGGACTGTTCAGATAGGACGCTTTTTGGTTGTATGACAGACCACTTTTGAATTAGGTAGGTGCCTGACTATACGGACTGGAGTGGCTACGTGATTTTTGGGTGTGGCCCGAGCTGGATTGAAGCTGGGCTGCAAAGCCACTAATGGTGGCTTTATGACGAGTTGCTCGTCTTGTGAATCGCGTTTTTCATAATAGTACTTTTTCTTGTTGTACGGCGTGAATAATGTTGCCGCAACCGCAACCGCAACCGCAACCGCAACCGCAACCGCAAATAGTGGGCTTTCGATTCTTTGGTGGCTAGAAATAAAAAAGCGAGGCAGCCTGCAAGCTGCCCCGCTTTTTTGCTGAGTTCGCCAGAGCTAGTGGCTCGGTGCTCAGTTTTCCTTGAACTGCAGCCAGCCGTCGTCCAGCCAGGCATTCAGCATTTCCAGTTCGTCCTCATCCAGCTCTGCAAAAGCATCGCCAGAAGTGGGGAGCTCACGCTGATCAGCCAACAATTTCAGCGCCGGGCTGGCAGGGCAGGGGGCGACTTCACCGTTGATATACAGCTCATCGCCGCGGTACATCATGCGCGAGCAGCGGTCCAAAGCCAAGCGGCCTTCAGGCAGCACGGGATCGTGCAGATCCACCGGGTCTTCGGCAATGTCAAACCAGCTATTACTGGGCAATTCGGTCAGCCAGACGCCCAGGAACCGTGAGGCCAGCGCTTCATCAAAACGAATGGCGTTCAATGCATCCAGCGACTTTTGAATCAGGTTTTCCGGCAAGGCGGCAGGGGTGGTGCTGGCCTGTGCATCCGGGTCGGTGTAGCGCTGCTGCATGGCCTCGGGCATGGGCATCGGTGGGTCGGCGTACAGGCCAAAGCCTTCGCCGCTGGCAGCGGCCAGTTGATCCGATGCGGCATCCATCAAGCCACGGGCCAGCGTTGCCTGAGTAGGCGAGCGAAAGCCGATGGAAATCGTCATGCAGTCGCCAATCGCAATCCCGTCATGTGCTACGTGCGGGGGCAGATACAGCATATCGCCGGGTTCCAGGGTGAACTCTTCTTCTACCTGGAAATTGCGCAAAATCTTCAAGGGCAGGTCAGGCACCAGGCTTAGGTCTTTTTGCTGGCTGATGCGCCAGTGACGCTTGCCGTGGGCTTGCAGCAGGAACACGTCGTAGCTGTCGAAATGCGGGCCTACGCCACCGCCATCAGAGGCGATGCTGATCATGGCATCGTCCAGACGAGCATCACCGATGAAGCGGAACTGTCGCATCAGCGCGGCAGTATTGTCATCGTGCAAATCCACGCTTTGGGCCAGCGCAGTCCAGTTGGGTTGGGAGACAGGCGGCAGCTCGTCAAATGGTCCGGTTTCCATTTCCCAGTCCTCACCGTCATGGATAATCAGACGGGACTCGACTTCTTCGCGTGTCACCAGTTCACGGATATTGTCGATGCTCAGCGAGTGCTTGAAATTAGGGATGGCGCCGCGTATCAATAAGGGTTTACGTTGCCAGTAGGTTTGCATGAACTCATGCGCGCTGATGCCGCCCAAAAGGGTCAATGGCTGGTCGATATTCATGGACTGCCCGAACAAGAATTAAGTAAGTCCGTAGCTTAACTGATCCGGTCTGTCCCGGTGTATGGCTAGCCTGCGTATCAGGCGTATCCAGCGCAAAGAATCCAGAGAAATACTCACGAAATAGAGTGATTGATTCACGGTGGGGAGGCTAAGAATGATTGATTGTCGATCTGCTCGCCAACGGCCCTCGGAAAACTGCATAAAAAAGGGAGCTTCTTGGGCTCCCTTCTGGACTGTTTAACCAGCCGCCTTCATCTCTTTTTTCCAGCGATACAGCAGATCCAGGGCATCGCGTGCGCTCAGGTCATCGACATCCAGTTGCTTGAACTGATCGAGCAAGTCCAGTGCTTTTTCTGTAGTCGGGTCAGGCTCGGCGACCGTGGCTTCCGGAGCGCTGCCCGCATTGAACAAATCCAGTTGTGCACTAGGATCGTTTTGCGCTTCCAGGCGGCTTAGCTCGCGGCTGGCCTGGCGTATAACTGCAGAGGGAATGCCAGCACGCTGTGCAACCTGAATCCCGTAGCTGCGGCTGGCCGGTCCTTCCTGGACCTCATGCAAGAACACGATGCCGGAAGCGGATTCCGCGGCGGCCAAGTGCACGTTGGCAGCGGCAGGCAGCTCGTTGGGCAGGCGGGTAATCTCGAAATAGTGCGTGGCAAACAGGGTCAGCGCCTGGTTGTGGCTGAGCAGGCGATGTGCGATGGACCAAGCCAGGGCTAGTCCGTCATAGGTGGAAGTGCCTCGACCAATTTCATCCATCAGCACCAGGCTGTGGGGGGTGGCGCCAGCCAGAATCGCGGCCGCTTCCGTCATCTCCATCATGAAGGTGGAACGGCCGCCGGCCAGATCGTCGGCGGCACCGATACGGGTGAAGATGCGGTCTATCTGGCCGATACGGGCCCGGCTTGCCGGGACAAAGCTGCCGATGCGGGCCAGCAGGGCAATCAGGGCAACCTGACGCATATAGGTGGACTTGCCCCCCATGTTCGGGCCGGTAATCAAAAGCATGCGGCGTTGCGCATGCATTTCGCAATGGTTGGGCGTGAAGCGTTCGATGCTGTGCTCCACCACAGGGTGACGGCCTGCTTCAATCCAGATGCCAGCCTGCTCGGTCAGCTCGGGAGCGACCCAATTATTGTCCAGTGCGTGCAAGGCCAGGGAGGACAGGGTATCCAGTTCGGCCAGGGCGCTGGAGCACAAGGCCAAGGGGCCTGCGTAGCTTTGCAGCTTGTCCAGCAACGCATCGAACAGGAACTTCTCGCGGCTCAGGCTGCGGTCCTTGGCCGACAGGACCTTGTCTTCCCATTCTTTCAGCTCGGGCGTGATGAAACGCTCGGCATTTTTCAGAGTCTGGCGGCGCCGGTAATCATCGGGAACCTTATCGGCCTGACCGCGGCTGACCTCGATAAAGAAGCCATGTACGCGGTTGTACTCAACACGCAGCGTGGCAATCCCGGTACGCTCGCGTTCGCGGGCCTCGATTTTCAAGAGGACATCACCGCTGTCGCTGGCCAGGCTGCGCAGTTCGTCCAGGTCAGGATCATAGCCATCCGCAATGACCCCACCATCGCGTATCAGCAAAGCGGGCTCGGCGGCGATAGCGGCCTGCAGCAGACGGGCCAGTTCCGGGTCCAGGGCCAGGCTGAGCAAATGTCGATGCAAGTGCTCGGACTGGGCAAAATTGTGTTCCAGCTCCTGACGCAGCTCGGGCAGCGTGGCCAGTGCATCCCGCAGGCTGGCCAGTTCTCGGGGACGTACGCTACGTAGCGATATACGGGTCGCAATCCGCTCAAGGTCAGGGAAGCGACGCAGTGCCTGGCGCAAGGCGCCCAAGGGGTCGCCCGCATTCAGACTGGCGCTTTGCTGGGTCTGGAAAAATAGGGACACCACGTCCTGGCGTTGTTGAACCGTCTGGTTCAAACGCAAGGGGTGATGCAGCCAACGGCGCAGCAAGCGACTGCCCATGGGAGTCTGACAATGATCCAGCGTCGAGAAGAGAGTGGGGCTGGTTTCGCCGCTGATGGTTTCGGTGATTTCCAGATTTTTGCGGGTGATCGCGTCCAGTACCAGAAAGTCCGAGCTGTGCTGCACGCGGATAGCCGTGATATGCACCAGGGACTGGGATTGTGTGCTGCCGACATAGCGTAGCAATGCACCGGCGGCAGCTGTCGCCGCAGGCAGATCGTCCAGGCCAAAACTGGCCAGAGAGTCCAGATCAAAATGATCGAGCAAGGTCTCGCGCGAGCCGTCGGCGGCAAAATGCCAGTCGGGCAAAGTATGGCAACTGGCCTGGGGAAGTTCGGGAGCAGGACGCTGGGACTCGGGATAGACCAGCTCAACGGGGCCGATACGGTTGAGCTCGGTGTCCAGCATATCGGGCTCACACTGGCTGACCAGAAATTCGCCGCTGGCCAGATTCATCCAGGCCAGCCCCACCATTTCCTGACGTTGCACCTTCATGCGAGTGCAAGCGGCGATCAGGCGGTCTGCCTTGGGGGGCAGCAAGGCATCGTCCGTCAGTGTTCCGGGCGTGACAACACGCATGATCTTGCGCTCGACGGGGCCTTTGCTGGTGGCCGGATCGCCTACTTGCTCACAAATCGCGACCGACTCACCCAATGCCACCAAACGCGCCAGATAACCTTCCATGGCGTGAAAAGGCACGCCAGCCATGGGAATCGGTTCGCCGTTGGAGGAACCCCGCTTGGTCAGCGTCAGATTCAGCAAACGCGCGCCGCGCTCGGCATCGGCGTAGAACATCTCATAGAAGTCTCCCATCCGGTAGAACAACAGATGTGAACCAGCCTCCGCTTTGAGCTGAAGGTATTGGCGCATCATGGGCGTGTGGGCGGACAGATCGGCAGCAGAAGTCATAGCGCAGTACAGGTCAGGGAATTCAACAACAAGGCCGCCCAGAAGGCGGCTGAGTGGATATTGTAGCGAGGGCGGTCAAGAGGGGGGGAGGGGGCGTGCTGAATTAGTCCCGCGTACTGACACCTACGCTTGCCAATGGTTCGAAAACGGTAATAGAATTCATTCTCATTCAAAATAATAGTCTCCATTTCTGCAGTCAGTGACCGGTCTGTTTGTGTTCGTTGCGTGCTGGGGGATGGTTTTCAACGTTCGATGGACGCACGGCATTATTCCGAGTTGGTCAATTTCTTTGCCCGCTTTCTCAATGACCGGGAGGCGGCACGAGAGGTGGTGCAGGAAAGCTATGCCCGTGTGTTTGCCGGGGTGTCGCCAGCGCGCCCAGCCCGCAATTTGCGTGCTTTGCTGTTTCGTGCTGGCAAGAATATTGTGATTGATGGCGCCAGGCGTCGGCAGGCGGAACAGGTCATGCTCGATACCTTGACCATGATGACGGCCAGGGAGGCTCCCAGCACGGAGTATCTGGTGCAGGTGCGCCAGCAGCTCCAGGCCCTATTGTCTCGATTGGGGGTCATGCCCCGCAAACGGCGCGAGGTATTCGTTCTGGTGCGCATTTATGGTTTTAGCCATCAGGAGGCGGCCAGCCATTTGGGCCTGTCTTTGGCGTCAATTGAAAAACATGTGGTACGGGCGGTGATGGACTGTCTGGACCTGGCCAACGCGTAGTGAGATTTTTTCATGGCGGCACCGGATCGAATTGCGCGAGCGCGCCTGGAGCAAGCCCTGCTATTGCTGGCTCGCCAGCACGGGGGTGATGAGGCCACGGCGCACGCGGCCAAGACGCAGTTTGAGCGGTGGCGTACGCTCAGTGCCGATCATGCAGCCGCTGCAGAGCTGGCGCTGCGAGCGTGGGAGAGCACGCAGGGCCAGGGCCTGCAAGACCGCGTGGCCCTGCCCGGCCCATACCGGGAGAGCAAGCCTGCACGGCGGCGGGTATTGGCCATGCTAGGCGTGCTCGGCATTGGCCTGGCGGCAGGTACAGGAGCCCAGTGGTATTGGCAGCAGGCGTTGCAAGTATTGGCGTTGCAGACCGGCCATGGCGAGCAGCGTGAATACGATCTGCATGATGGCTCCCGCCTGTCTCTGGCTCCCCACACCCGACTGGAAGTGCGCATGATGCGTACAGTACGCCAAGTGCAGTTAATGGAAGGGATGATGTATGTGTCGGTGAGTAAAGACCCCACACGCCCCTTTTGGGTAGAGACCCCTCAAGGGCGGGTACGCGTCGTGGGCACGGCGTTTTCTGTCCGGGTCAGTCCTCATGCGTTGCAGGTGGCCGTGGCACGCGGGCAGGTGACGTTTTTCCCCCATCGTGAGCGTGACCAACGAATCGATCTGCAGGCTGGCCAGGCCTTGCGTCTGGATGCTGATACACCCGCGACAAGAGTGGCAGTCAATCCGGAGCAGGTTGGCGCCTGGCGTCTGGGCTGGCTGGTTTTTGATCAGACCCCACTGGACAAGGTGGCTGCTCAGTGGAACGACTATTTGTCCCCGGCGCTCAATCTGGCTGATGATCCGCGCCTGCATGAACTGCGGGTGACTGGCAGTTTCCGTTTGCGCGATCCGCGGGCTTTTCTGGACAGTTTGCCGGGAATATTGCCGGTGCAGGTCCAGCGTGATGCAAAAGGGGCTTGGCAGGTGTCCCTGAAAAAATAATTGTCCGGTAAAGAGGCTCTCGCTCGTCTACACATGCAAAGCCTCTACAAGGACCTCTTGCCATGAAATCCCTTTTACGCCGTTGCGGCGACTGTGTTCGTTCTGTTTATGTGGCCGCTGGCCTGGCCGGGATGGCCTTAAGTGCTCCGGGGACCCCCGTGTGGGCGCAGGCTCGCGGGGCGGCGGCCATCATGCTGGACAGTCGTACACTAGCCGTGCCTGCCCAGCCCTTGAGCGCCACCATCAATACCCTGGCGCATCAGTGGGACGTGGCGATTTTATTGGATGCCACGTTGGCTGCCGGGCGGGCGGCGCCTGCCTTGCAAGGCAGGGTCTCCTTGAATGAAGCACTGGAGCAAGCGCTGGCAGGCACTGGCCTGCTAGCATCGCCCAGTGGCTCGGCTGTAATTATCAGTGCCACGCCTTTGCCACCGACCACCAGCAACAGTGAACAGGCCCAGGAGCTGGCCGCTATTCGGGTACAGGGCAAACGATTGGCGCCCGGGGTCACTGAAGGTTCTGAATCTTACCTGGCCGATTCCAATAGCACGTCTACCCGCCTGAACCTGTCTTTGCGCGAAACTCCACAGTCCGTCAGTGTGATGACTCGACAGCGCATGGATGATCAAGGGCTTACCCAGTTGGCTGATGTGGCCGCCCAGACCCCGGGGCTGGTTTATGTCGCAGGCGGTAACTCTGGCTCGGACAGCAGCATGATTTACGCGCGTGGCTTTGTGGTTGAGAACTACATGGTCGATGGCATGGGCCAGACCTACAGTGGCTATCGTTCGCTGTTTCAAAGCAATGACATGGTGCTCTATGACCGGGTCGAAGTTCTGCGCGGGGCCAGTGGCTTGATGAATGGTGTGGGTGAGCCGGGCGCTACCCTGAACATGATGCGCAAGCGTCCGACGCAGGATTTTCAGTTCAGGGCCAAACTGGAAGGGGGGGCCTGGGATTACTACCGGGGCGAAGCGGATCTGTCCACTCCCTTAAATGAGTCCGGCAGCATGCGTTTGCGTACCGTGGCTGCCTGGCAGGATAACCATTCCTTTATTGATCGTCTGCACGAAAAAAAGCAGATCTTTTACGGTATTTTTGAGGCGGATCTGACGCCATCGACCTTGTTCAGTCTGGGATACACCTTTCAGAAGCACAAGAGTACGAATCATGCCGGACGAGGCCTGCCTCTTTTCTATTCTGATGGAGGTCTGATCGACTGGGACCGTTCTACATCCGGCGCAGCCAGATGGGCTTATTCGTCGCGTCGCAATCAACGCTTGTTTGCTTCCTTGGAGCATCGTTTTGATAATGACTGGACCTTAAAAGGCGTCCTGGATCGCTCCGAGACGCGCTACGACGAGGTAGTGGGCTATGCCTCGCAGGGCTTTCCAGATCGTTATACGGGAGCGGGTGTTGGCTTGTGGGCGGGGCGCTGGTCGGGTGAACCCGTGCAGACCAGTCTGGATATCAGTGCCAGCGGGCCGTTCCAATTGCTCGGGCGCGAGCATGAGGCCGTGGTCGGGCTGACCAGCTCACGTACCCGGGATCTGGCGCCAAGCTATACCCTGTGGTGGCACAGGGACTGGAATGCCAGCGTTCAGGATATTTTTAACTGGGACGGTCGCTTCCCCTCGGAACCCGCCAATCCCGCCACCGGCCAGACGCGTTCGGTGGAAAAGATCAACAGCGCTTATGCCACCGTCCGTTTCAAGCCCAGCGACAATCTGGCCGTCTTGCTCGGTGGCCGCATGACCAGTTGGTCGCTCTACAAGAACTCCTTGTCTTACGCCAGTGGCAAACGCACCGAGACAGTGCGTACCGCCAACGACCAGTTCACCCCCTACCTTGGGCTGGTCTATGACTTGTCCGATCACTGGTCGGTGTATGGCAGCTACACCAATATTTTCAAGCCCCAGGAGTATCGCGACGCGGATGGCAATTATCTGGACCCGCGCACTGGCAACAGCATGGAAGTAGGGCTTAAGGGAAGTTATCTGGATGAACAACTGAGTCTGGGCCTGGCCTTGTTCCGTACTCGTCAGGAAAACTTTGCCGTGGTGACTCCCGGCGTATATGGGCCCAGTGGAGATGCCGCCTATGAAGCGGTATCGGGCGCTTTGACCCGGGGGGTGGAGTTGGAGGCCACCGGGCAGCTCAGCCCGCAATGGCAAGCATCGGCCAGTTTTACCCGTGTTCTTGCTCAGGACCGCGATGGCAAGGCATTGCTAACCGGTGTGCCGCAAAACACCTTCAAGTTGTACACCACGTATCACCTGCCCTCGGTGGGACAGGGCCTGACGGTAGGGGGCGGACTGCGTTGGCAAAGTGGTGTGTATGAGGAACAGGCAGGTCCCTTGAAGCAACGTCTGGACCTTCCCAGTGTGGCGGTGTTTGACTTGATGGCCCGCTACACGGTGAACAAGCAGGTCAGCGCCTATCTGAATGTGAACAATGTCTTTGACAAGCATTATCTGACGACCGTCAATACCGCTGTTTACGGTTCGCCACGCGCGATTCGGGCCGGTCTGGATCTCCGGTTTTAAAGGGGACGGTGATGAAGTCCAAAGCAGTGAGGCGCCGCTGGGCGTTTGCCCTGGTTGCGCTGCTGGCGCTCGGTGCGCTGGCAGCGCATGCGGGGCGTTCGTCAGCGCGGTTTGATACGGTGTCTGTGAAACAAGGTGATATTCGTGCCACCGTCGCGGCGGTGGGCACCTTAAAGCCCCGTCGCTATGTGGATGTCGGTGCGCAGGTCTCGGGTCAGATTACCGCATTGCCGGTGGCTCCGGGCGATCAGGTTGAGCAGGGCCAGTTGCTGGTGGAAATTGACCCCAGCGTACAGCAGGCCACAGTCGATGCAGGCCGCGCTTCGTTGGCGGCATTTCGCGCCCAGTTGGCTGAGCAACAGGCCCAGCTTTTGTTGGCACGCCAGCAGTTGACACGTCAGCGTCAGCTGGAGCGTCAGCAGGCCAGCCGTCAGGAAGATATACAGATTGCTCAGGCGAACCTGGCAAGCGCGCAGGCCCGTGTGGCTCATGTGCGGGCGCAGATGGAGCAGACCCAGGCCACGCTGAAAGCCGACGAGGCGCGATTGGGCTACACGCGCATTTACGCGCCCATGAGTGGCACCGTGATTGGTGTGCAGGCCCGTGAAGGCCAGACCTTGAACGCCACGTATCAGACTCCCACCATCCTACGCATCGCTGATTTGAGCACGATGACAGTCTGGACCAGCGTGTCTGAGGCGGATATACGCCGTATCAAACCTGGTATGGCGGTTACGTTCACCACCTTGGGCGAACAGAGTGAGCCCCAGGTGCGCCATTGGCAGGCCACTGTGCGCCAGATCATGCCAGCGCCTGAAGGCAGCACCCAGGAAGAAACGACGGCGGCCACGCCTGCCGCGACGCAGGCCATCATGTATACAGTGGTGTTTGATGTGGACAATGCGGACGGCGAATTGATGCCACAGATGACGGCGCAGGTGCTGTTTGAAATTGCTCGTGCCGACCAGGCTTTGCTGGTGCCCGTGGTGGCCTTGCGGCCTGACCTGCAGCGTGGTCCAGACGCCTTTACAGTGCCTGTGCTGGAGCAGGGCAAGCTGCAGGAAAAGCCGGTCAGCCTGGGGGTGCGCAATCGACATCAGGTGCAGGTTCTGGAGGGGCTGGCCCAAGGTGAGCAGATTGTGTTGGCCGTGGTCGCGGCCGAGCATGGCTGGCGGTGGTTGCAATGGTAGAGGCCGCACCTGCCTTGATTGAGTTGTGCGATATCTGCCGTATTTACGGTGGCCCTCCCAGCGCCAAACCGGCTGTGCAGGTTCTGTTCGATGTCAGCTTTCGCATTGAACCAGGCGACTTTGTGGCGATTGTCGGTGCTTCGGGCTCGGGCAAGTCGACCCTGATGAATCTGCTTGGTTGCCTGGACAAACCCAGCAGCGGCACGTATCTGTTTGAGGGCCGGAATGTGGCGCAGCTAGGCCCGGACGAACTGGCCGCCTTGCGACGGGAAACCTTTGGATTTGTGTTTCAGGGCTATCACCTGATCCCGACCGAAACGGCCAGTGAAAATGTGCAGATGCCCGCAATTTATGCGGGTATGGACGAGGCCAGCCGCGCTGAACGTGCCGCGCGTTTGTTGAGCAGTCTGGGCTTGGTGGACAAGCTGGATAACCGGCCTAACCAGTTGTCCGGCGGTCAGCAGCAGCGCGTCTCCATCGCTCGTGCCCTGATGAATGGCGGCCGGGTCATTCTGGCTGACGAGCCTACGGGTGCGCTGGACTCGGCTAGCGGTGCGGAGGTAATGGCACTGTTGCGTGAGCTGTCCGATTCCGGGCATACCATCATTCTGATTACGCACGACCAGAAAGTGGCCGCGATGGCGGACCGGGTCATCGAGATCCGTGATGGTCGTATCCTGTCTGATAGTCGCCCCGATGCAGCGGCCCCCTCGAAGGCCAGGCAGTCTTTAAGGGAGCCGCAACATCGCCGCTCACCCTGGCTCTCGGAAATCAAGGACGCTGCACGCAGTGCCTTGCGTAGCATGTTCCTTAACCGGCATCGCACTGCTCTGACTTTACTGGGTGTGATTATTGGGGTGGCCTCGGTCATTGTCATGCTGGCGGTGGGCGAGGGTGCACGTCAAAGGGTGATGGATCAGATGGGGACGATGGGCACCACCATCATGTACCTGAGCAGTTCCTCTCCACCCCATGGGCTGCCCAAAGGGCAACTGACGCAGGAGGATCTGGAAGCGATTGGAGAGCTGCCTCTGATACGACGCGTGATGCCGGTGATCGGGGACCCGATTACCGTGCGGCGTGGCAGTGTGGACCGGCAAGTGTATGTGTTTGCCGCCAATGAAACCATGCCGGCCATTCACCGTTGGGAACTGGCCCAGGGCCGTTACTACACCGATGCCGAGGACCGTGATCTGGCGCCTCTGGTGGTGTTGGGGCATCGCGCGGCCCAGCAATTTTTTCCCCATGTCAAACACCCTTTAGGTCAGCAGTTGCTGATCGGCAATTCGCCTTTTGAGGTGATCGGTGTGATGCAGGAGCGCGGGGCGGATTCGGGGGCGCAGGACTATGACGATATGGTTTTTGTACCTTATCAGGCGGCCCGGGCACGGGTGTATCAGGCCCAGACGCAGCCTGATTATGTGGTGATTGATGCGCAGGACAGTTCCACTGTTCTGGAAGCGGAACAGAGCATGCGTCAACTGCTGATCCAACGTCATGGCGGGCGAGAAGACTTTTCGATTGGCAATGCAGCTGCGCGGTTGCAGGCCGAGGCTTCCACGCGGCAGGCCATGAGCATGATGCTGGGTTTGATTGCCGCGGTGTCTTTGTTGGTGGGCGGCATTGGTGTCATGAACGTGATGCTGATGACGGTGCGTGAGCGTACGCGGGAAATTGGTATACGTATGGCAACGGGTGCGCGACAAAGCGACATCCTGCGCCAGTTCTTGACCGAGGCGGTTCTGTTGACGATTACAGGCGGTTGCCTGGGCGTGCTGGCAGGTGCAGTTGTGGGCATTGGCTTGATCGTTGGAGGGGTGGATGTGGTGTTTTCCTTGCGGGCGGCCTTGGGCGCCTTTGGCTGCGCCGTGGTGACGGGCATGGTGTTTGGTTATATGCCAGCACGCACGGCGGCAGCGCTGGACCCCGTGCAGGCTTTGGCTGGAGAGTAGACATGGCTCATTACCGATGGATAGCAGGGGTCATGAGCACGCTTGTGCTGCAGGCTTGCAGCTCCTTGTCCTCCGACCTGGACAAAACCCCACCGACGCTGCCCCAGGCGTATCAACAGCAGGCCAAGGCGACACCCAGCCCTGTACCGGCTCAGGTAGAGCTGCAGTGGTGGCGTGCCTATAACAGCCCCGCCTTGAACAGCCTGATGCAGGAAGCCTTGAAGGATGTGGCGCTGCTGCGTCGGGCCCAGGCCCGGATCTTGCAGGCGCAGGCCCAGGCACGCATTACCGGAGCCAGTTTGCTGCCGGAATTGCAGGGCAATCTGTCTGCGCAACGAGAGGCGCCGGTTTCTTCGTCTCATGGTGAGTCCCGCTCGCACTATGTGACTGGTGTATTCATGAGTTATGAGCTCGATGTGTGGGGGCGCCATCGGGCCCAGGCCGACAGCGCTGTATTCCTGGCTCAGGCGGCGAACTACGAGCTGGATGTGCTGCGTGTCAGCGTGCAGGCGCAGGTGGTGCATTTAAGCCTGCAAGCCTTGGGTGATAAACAGCGGGTGGCAATTGCGCGACAAAACCTGGCTGTTGCACAACGCTTGTTGCGTTTGCTGGAAGCCCGTTTGCAGGCAGGGGCGGCATCTCCTTTGGAGCTGGCACAGCAGCGTCAGTTGCTGGCTGTGCAACAGCGCAAATGGTTGGTGATTGAAGAACAGGCGATTCGCACGCGGGTGGAGTTGGCGACTTTGTTGGGTCGTACTGAAATCCTGCCCGAGCCGCAGGAAGACATTGCCAATTTGCAGGTGCCAGAGCTGGAGGCGGGTTTGCCTTCACAGTTGCTATCGCAACGCCCAGATATTGCGCGCATGGAGGCCCAGTTGTCGGCGGCTCATGCCGATGTGCAGGTGGCTCGCGCTGCCATGTTCCCCAGCCTGACCTTGGGGGCCCGGGCAGGAGCATCGGCTAATCATTGGGAAGAAAGCGTGCGCCATCCGGTCTACAGTCTGATCAGCGGGCTGGTGGCTCCCATCTTCAATGCGGGTCGACTGCAGGCAGACAAGGATTTGAACGAGGCCCGTTTACAGGAATGGCTGGCACAGTATCGCCAGACCATTGTGCAGGCCTATATGGAGGTCGAGGGTGTGCTGGCACAGCTGCAGAGCCTGGATGCCCAGGCACAGACCATGGAACGGGAGTGGGAGCAAGCCAAGCTGGCGTTTCAACTGGCCGAAGCACGTTATCGCTCCGGCTCGGAAACCTTGCTGTCTTTACTGGATGCGCAGCGTACCTTGTACGCCGCTCAGGATGTGCGCGTCAGCTTGCTGCAATCGCGTTTGCAGTCCCGCGCCGCGCTCTTTCGAGCGCTGGGCGGGGGTTGGCAAGCTGGCTCAGGCGGCCTGGCTGATCAGGGGACGGTGGCACAGGCTGGGGTCTAACAGGCTGGCTGCCGCCTCGTCGAGCAGGATATGGGTGTTGGCGTGTTGCTTCAAGGCGGTGAAAGGCAGTTCGGGTGTGATGCCGCCTTGCTGGTAATTGAGCATGGTGCGCGCCTTGTGCTCGCCCGTCACTACCAGGGCAATTTCACGGGCGCTCAGAATATCGGCAATCCCCATGGTGATGGCCGAGGCCGGCACTTCGTCCATGGAGTCAAAAAAACGGCTGTTGTCGATACGGGTCCGCTCGGACAGGGCCACCACATGGGTGTGGCTGTCAAACGGCGTGCCCGGTTCATTAAAACCGATATGACCGTTGGTGCCTACGCCCAGCAGTTGCAAGGCGACGCCGCCGCTGGCAGCAATCGCTGCGGAGTATTGCTGGCAGTGCTGTTCCTGTTCGGTGGCCAGGCCATTGGGCAGATGCAGACGTGTCGCATCAAAAGGCAGTTGGTCAAACAGGTGCTGGCGCATGTAGTAAGCGTAGCTTTGCTCGTGCGTCGCAGACAGGCCTACATATTCATCCAGATTGAAGCTGCTGATACCCGACACATCCAGCCCGTTGGTGCGTACATCCTGTACGAAACGTGCATAAATGGGCTCCATCGTTCCCCCGGTGGCCAGACCCAGCGTCGCTTGCGGGTCCTGACGGATAATGTCCTGAAGGCGGGTGCTCAGGTGTGCTGCAATTGCTGCCGAATCGGGGAAGACTAAAAACATAATCTTGTTCTTCGTAGGGGCGGATTAAGTTGAAAAAAAACTTCGCCGCAAGTACGGCGAAGTTTGATATTCCGAAATTCTAATGGGACAACGATGTAACGTCAGTTTTTTTTTGCAAGCAAGTGACACCTTTTAATCATCTTGCTGGCGACTCTCCCCCAGAAACCCTCCGCTTTGATGTGTCCACAAACGAGCGTACAGGCCTCCCTTTTGCAGCAGCTCCTGGTGGCTGCCCTGTTCGATGATGCGACCCTGATCCAGCACGATCAGTCGGTCCAGCGCCGCAATGGTAGACAGGCGGTGGGCAATGGCGATCACCGTCTTGCCGTGCATCAGGGTATTGAGGCTTTCCTGAATCGCCGCTTCTACCTCGGAATCCAGGGCGCTGGTGGCCTCATCCAGTAACAGGATGGGTGCGTCTTTGAGCATGACCCGGGCAATGGCGACGCGCTGCCGCTGGCCACCGGACAGTTTCACACCGCGTTCGCCTACATGGGCGTCCAGACCCTGACGACCTTCACGGTCATGCAGCTGCGAGATGAAGTCGGCCGCGGCTGCACGTTCTACCGCCTTGTGCAGGAGCTCGTCGCTGGCCTCAGGGCGGCCATACAAAATGTTGTCGCGCATGGAACGGTGCAGCAGGGAAGTGTCCTGCGTGACCATGCCAATGGCGGCCCGCAGGCTGTCTTGCGTGACGTGGGCGATGTCCTGGCCGTCAATGCGGATGGTGCCGCTGTCCACATCATGAAACCGTAATAGCAGATTGACCAAGGTGGATTTGCCTGCGCCAGAACGCCCGATCAGGCCTACCCGTTCGCCTGGCTGGATCACCAGATTGAGCTTGTCAATCACCTGGCGGCTTTTATCGCGGTAGGCAAAGCTGACATCCTGAAACTCGATTCGGCCTTGCCCGATCCGCAAGGGCTTGGCATCGGGCGCATCTACCACCGTGGGCTTTTGCGTCAAGGTATTGATGCCGTCCTGAATCGTGCCCACGTTCTCGAACAGGTTGGTCAGCTCCCACATGAGCCAGTGTGAATGCCCCGAAAGGCGCAAAGCCATGGCGATGACAGCCGCCACCACACCCGCGCTGGACTGGTCTATCGACCACAGGTAAAGGGCCAGGCCCGCCGAGCTGATCAGCAAGAGGGTGGCCAGCACATGGTTGCTCACCTCAAACAGGCTGATCAGGCGCATCTGGGCGTGGCCGGTTTCCTGGAAACGACGCATCGCGTTTTTGGCATGGTCCGCTTCGCGGCGCGTATGGGCAAACAGCTTGACGGTGTTGATGTTGGTGTAGGCGTCGGTGATGCGTCCTGTCATCAGCGCTCGGGCATCAGCCTGCTCGGCGCCCACTTTACCCAGGCGGGGTACAAAAAACACACAGGCCAGTGCATAGCCCACCAGCCAGAACAGGAAGGGCAGAATCAGCAGACGGTCAAAACTGCCGGCCAGAATCAAAATGCCGATCAGGTAGGCGCTCATGCCCACGACCACTTCCACAGCCATGAACAGGGTCTCACGCACTGCCAGAGCGGTTTGCATGATTTTGGTCGTGATGCGACCTGCAAATTCGTCCGCGTAAAAGGACATGCTCTGGTTAAGCATCAGCTTATGAAACAGCCAGCGCAGGCGCATGGGAAAGTTGATGGCCAGCACCTGATGCATGACTACGGTATGCAGACTGATCAGGACCACGCTGCTCAGCAGGATGGCGGCAATGCCCAGAAGCGTGCTGCCGTGCTGGTTCCAGAACTGGGCCGGTTCGATGGAGGGCAGCCAGTCCACGATATAGCTGAGCAGGGCAAACAGCATGGCCTCGTAGGCCGATAAGCCGATCGAGGTCAGCGTCATCAAGCCAATCCAGGCGCGGGAATGTTTCGTGCAGGCCCAGATGAAGGGGAAAAATCCTTTTGGGGGCGGGGCGACCTGCTGTTCGGGATAGGGATTTAATCGACGTTCAAAAAATGACAGCACCGAAGGAGCTCCAGCGGACGGCTTCAGGGATGACAAGCCGTTTGGACAGATGAAAAGCCGCCCTTTGGGTAAGAGGGCGGCGATTTTTTGATGGTACAGCAGTCATTCTGTGTCACGGATGAAAACCTGATAAAAACACAGTTTTTGTGTCCGGGGGGTGTCAGATCTTGGCTACGGTGAACGTTTTCTGATGGGTGGTGCGTGAGCCCGCTTGGGTAGTGAGTGGCTGCTTGCCGAGCCTTGCGGGGTGTTGTGGGAGGCCGAAGGGATAGGGTCTTGACGCAGGTAGCCCTGCTCCGGCCTGCGGTTTGACGAATGAGAGACGAAGACCAAGCGGGGTTTGGGGTCTGAATAAGATCATCCAGACCCCAATCATAGAGCGGTTGCGCGCTCTGGCAGGGAGGTGGACTTAGTAGGCCACCACCTGGCCGTCTTTACGGGGGTCGGAGCCGCCCACGTAGTGATTGCCCTGACGCAGAATCAACTGCGCACCGCCAAAGGCAAAGACACCACTGCCTGGTTCGACCAGCACCTCATGACCACGTTCACGCAGAGCCTGAACCAAAGCGGGATCGAATGTGGGTTCCACCGCCACGCCACGCCCACCGGTGACGCGCCAGCGAGGCGCATCGGCTGCGGCTTGCGGATTCTGGCCGTACAGCAAGACCCGTAAGGCCATTTGCATGTGGCCTTGGGACTGGAAGGGGCCGCCCATCACGCCAAAGGACATTTGTGGCGTGCCGTCGGCATTCATGGCAAAGGCTGGAATGATGGTGTGCGAGGGGCGCTTGCCACCGGCAACCTGATTCACGTGTCCAGGGCGCAGGCTAAACCCATGGCCTCGGTTCTGCAGGCTGATGCCGGTACCTGGCACGACTACGCCGGACCCAAAACCCATGTAGTTGGACTGGATCAGGGAGACCATCATGCCGCTGGAGTCCGCGGCGGTGACATAGACTGTGCCAGAGGGCCCGGGCAGGCCATGCTTGGGGTCCCCTGCCCGGTCCATTTGAATCAGGGCAGCACGCTCGCGCAGATAGGCTGGGTCCAGCAAATGCTCTGGATGATGAATCATGTGCTCCAGATCTGCGTGGTGTTCGTATAGATCGGCAAAGGCCAGTTTCATGGCCTCAATGCTCAAATGCACCGTATCAACGTGATCCAGTGGCTGTTGACCGATGCCTGCCTGCTCCATGATGCCCAGCGCCATCAGCGCGGCAAGGCCTTGGCCGTTCGGTGGGATTTCATGAATGACGGATTGCGCAAACGGATGGCTGATGGTGCCGCACCAGTGGGCACAGTGCTCGGCCAGATCCTGTTCGTCCATGGCGCCGCCATGCTGGCGGGAAAAGTCGGCAATGCGTTTGGCCAGCTCGCCGGTATAGAAGTCCCGACCCTGGGTGGCGGCAATACGCTCCAGCGTGTTGGCCTGGTCCGGATTCTGGTACCACTGTCCGGCAACGGGGGCTTTGCCATCGCGTAAAAAAGCCTCGGCAAAACCGGGCTGATCGCCCAGGCGTTGACGGCCCAGTTCCCACAAGCGGGCAATCACGGGTGAGACAGGAAAGCCGTCACGGGCATAATGAATCGCCGGGGCGGCAACCTGCTCCAGGCTCAGGCGCCCCAGCTTGCTGGACAGCTCGGCCCAGGCAGAGACGGCACCGGGCACGGAGACGCTTTCCCAGCCTTTGTCGGGCATGGCCGTGTGGTCTTTGAATCGATCCGGCGACCAGCCTCGGGGCGAACGTCCGGAAGCGTTCAGGCCATGCAGTTCTTTGCCGTCCCAGACGATGGCAAAGGCGTCACTGCCTATGCCACAACCAGTGGGTTCCACCACGGTCAGGGTAATGGCGGCAGCCAGAGCCGCATCGACCGCGTTGCCCCCGGCTTGCAACATGCGCAGTCCTGCTTGCGCAGCCAGGGGATGGGAGGTGCTGACCATGTTCTGGCCAAGTACGGCAGAGCGGGCGGACGGGTAAGGGTTGTGCCAGTCCATGCCTTTGTCAGTGGTATTCATTGAATCTGTATTCCAGTCAATTTAATCAGGCTTTGCCAGCGTGCGCTGTCTTCGCGTACCAGGGCAATAAAATCTTCCCGGCTGGTGCTGCGAGGTTGGTCCACGCCTAGGGTTTGCAGGCGCGAGCGCACGTTGGGGTCCTGAATGGCATGTGCAAAAGCTTGATAGGCTTTATCACGGATGTCGTCGGGCAGGCCTGCCGGTGCATACAGCCCGAACCAGGTTACCGACTCGTAGCCCGGCAGCCCCGACTCCTGAAAGGTGGGTAAATCGGGAGCCAGCGGCGAGCGCTGTGGACCGGTGACGGCCAGAGCGCGCAACTGACCACTTTTCACATAGGGCATCCCCGTGGGGATCGCATCCAGTAAAACATGGATGGAGCCACCCAGCATATCGTTAATGCCCTGACCGGTGCCACGGTAAGGAACGTGGGACATGACGATATTGGCCTGATTCAAGAAGGCTTCGGTGCCCAGATGCACAATCGTGCCGTTGCCGCTGCTGGCGTAGTTCAACTCATCAGGATGGGCGCGGGCGTAATCAATCAGCTCTGGCAGCGTTTGTGCGGGTACGGACGGGTTCACCAATAAGACGCTGGCGGCATCGCCCAAGTGGGCGATGGGCGTGAAGTCTTTCTCTGCATCGTAGGGCAGGGACTTGTACAGGTGCGGAGCAATCGCGTGGGTGCTGCTGGTGGTGAACAAGAGGGTGTAGCCATCGGGCTTGCTGCGGGCTACCTCGCCAGAGCCAATGGTCCCGCCTGCGCCCGTTCGATTGTCCACCACAATGTTGGTGTTCAGCTCTTTGGCGGCGCTCTCGGCAATCAGGCGGCTGATGACATCGGTGGCGCCCCCCGTGGGGAAAGGCACAATCAGGCGAATGGGGCGCTCGGGCCAATCACTGGCGTGCGCGACCAGGGCGCTGCTCGCCAACAGGGCGCCTGCAAAAGACTGGACAAGCCGCCGCCAGGAACGGCGCGGCGCGGGTAAGGGTTCGGTGCTGGGTCGGGTCATGGCTATCTCCTCAATCAAGAGATGATAGGAAAGGCGATGATGCCGAACCAGCAACAAATAAGCAGGCCAGCGTTGCTATTTCGGCAAGCCTTAAGGCGCGATTTCAAGCTGTGGCAGCAACTCATCCAGAAAGCGGCGAACAATAGAGGGCAAGCGGCGGCCAGCCAGGGCCTGCACTTCAATTTGACGGTTCAGCAAGCCGCGTTCATGGATGAAACTGGCTTGCAGCAAACCTTGCTCAATCAGGTGACGCGCCGAGAGCAAAGCCGACACGGTCACGCCTGCGCCGGACAAGGCAAATTGATGCAGAGACTGCATGTGGTTGCTGCTGAATACGGGGTCCAGGCTGAGGTTTTGCGCGCTGCATGCCACGTCCATCATTTGCCGCACTGTGGTGTCGGGCCCGGGCAAGGCCAAAGGGTGGGCCAGAAGGCTTTTCAGACTGATGCGTTCTGTCCGGGTGACCGGGTGCCCGGGAACGGCCAGGGCCATGACAGGGGCATCGCGTCGAAACAGCGTTTTAATATCTTTCTCGGCCGTCTGCGTAAATTTGATGCCGATATCAATTTGCCCGCTCAGGAGCAGCATGGTGATACGTTGTGGGGGCAACACGTCCAGCTGAAAACGTATGCCTTGATGCTTTTCACGGAATTGCGCGATGCATTGAGGCAGGAGCTGAGCGGCCAGTCCTTCAGAGGACGCAATCCGTATCAGGCCGGTTTGCAGGCCTTGCAGGGCGGCAATATCGTGCAGGGTGCGCTCGGCGTCCAGAGCACTGCGGCGGGCATGAGCCAGCAAAAGCTCGCCCGCCGCTGTCAGGCTCATGCCACGGGCATGGCGTTCGAACAGGGCCATGCCCAGGTTTGTTTCCAGCCCGCTGATCTGACGGCTGATGGCCGAGGTGGCGACATACAGATTGCTGGCCGCCTGCGAGATAGAGCCACAGCGCGCCACTTCCTGAAAGTAGCGCAGTGCGGTCTCTTGGAGATGACGTGGGTTCATACCAGACTGCCGCGCAACTGGGCGGCAATCTCGTAGGAGCGCAAGCGCTTGTTGTGGTCAAAGATATTGGCGTTGATCATCAGCTCGTTGGCGCCCGTCAGTTCGATGAAACCTTTCATCTGTTCAAGCACTTGCGCCGGATTGCCAATGGCCGTACAACTGAGCAGGGAGTCCAGAAGATGCTGTGCGGGTGGGCTGCATTGCTCGTAGTAGTCACGCACGGGCGGCGGCAACTGGCCCGGACGACCGCTGCGCAGGTTCACAAAAGACTGCTGCCAGGAGGAGGCCAGCAACTTGGCTTCGTCTTCGGTGTCGGCGGCAAAGACGTTGTAGCCCAGCATGATGTACGGTTTCTCCAGATGGATCGACGGCTGGAACTGACGGCGGTAAACCTCAATAGCATCCATCAACTGGGCAGGCGCAAAATGCGACGCAAAGGCATAGGGCAAACCCAGCGCGGCCGCCAACTGAGCACCAAACAGGCTGGAGCCAAGAATCCAGACCGGCACGTTCAGGCCACGACCTGGCACGGCCATGATGCGGTTGCGGGGCTCGTCAGACATATAGTCCATCAGCTCGAGCACATCGCGAGGGAACTGGTCCGGGTCGCTGCTCAGATTGCGGCGCAAGGCGCGAGCGGTTTCGGGGTCTGAGCCGGGCGCGCGGCCCAGGCCCAGATCAATCCGGCCCGGGTACAGGCTGGCCAAGGTCCCAAACTGTTCGGCGATCACCAGCGGAGAGTGATTGGGCAGCATGATGCCGCCAGCCCCGACCCGAATGCGGCTGGTCTGGCCGGCAATATGGCCGATCAGTACCGCCGTAGCGGCGCTGGCGATACCGGGCATGCCGTGGTGTTCAGCCAGCCAGTAACGGTGATAGCCCCACTGCTCGGCATGGCGGGCAAGATCGGCAGAACTGCGGAAAGACTGCGCTGCAGTGGAGCCCTGCACAATAGGGGACAGGTCTAGGACGGAGAGCGGATAGCTTGGCTTCATGGCATCAGATTCAAATTGGACTCAGGATATAGTCGATCCATCGTTAGGTAGCGTCAAGTAAACCCATAACACAGGCAAGGATGTTCAGATGAAAGAGACCAGTCGTCGCACCGTCAATCATTATCAGGACCATGCGCAGGCGTACCGTGATGGCACCTGGGACCATGATGTCAGCCAGAACCGGGACGCTTTGCTGGCCGCCATCGGCGCAGCCGGGCCGGTGGATATTCTGGATCTGGGTTGTGGACCCGGCCGTGATCTGGTGGCATTTCAGGCCATGGGTCACCGACCTGTGGGACTGGATGGGTGCGCCGCCTTTGTCGAGATGGCGCGCCAGCAAACCGGTCTGACGGTACTGCATCAGGATATCCTGGATTTGAAATTGCCCGCCGCCGCGTTTGACGGCGTGTTTGCCAATGCCGTGTTATTTCACATACCCAGTGCGCAGCTACCGGCTGTGCTGACAAGCTTGCGGCACAGTCTGCGACCCGGTGGCGTGCTGTTTTCTTCCAATCCGCGCGGTCAGGGGCAAGAAGGCTGGAATGGACAGCGCTATGGGTGTTACTACAGTTGGGAGCAGTGGGCGCAGCGCCTGGAGCATGCAGGTTTTGAGTATATCCATCACTTTTACCGCCCCACGGACAAGCCGCCTCAGGAGCAACATTGGCTGGCGTCTTTGTGGCGCGTGCCGGTCTCCTAAGCAGCCAAATGGTGAATCCCTGACCTGGCTACCTATCTTTTTGTTTTGTAATGGGTTTTTTGGTTAATACAGGGGTTTTCCCTATTTTTATGCACATCTTTTGTGGATAAGCCGATCGATAGCATGAAGGACCAGGTCCGGGGAAAAAAATGGTAAAGAATTGTCGATTCTCTGATCGGGTTTGTTAAGTTGTTGAAATTGTTTAGATAAATGCACTGATTCACGGTTTATCCTGTGACTTGTCCACATTTTATGGGGATAAGATTGCGGGTGTTGAGGCATTTGGCCGTTTTCTGCCCGCCCGTTTTAAGTGGCTGATACTACGAACGGTTTTTCTGATTTGCCCAGTTTTTCCTACGAGCTATCCACAGTTTTCGTGGATAAGATCACGCGTTTGAGCAGCTTGGGTTCCCCTCAGTCTCAAGGCTATGATGCACACGAGCAATGTTGACCTTTAGCGGCCAGTCCCTTCGGTTCTTTGCCATTTTCTTCAGGAGAGTGAAACGTGGAAAAATTGCAAGTCTGGATGACAGAATTTCCCGCTGTGGTCGCGATTGGGCTTAACGTCGTGATCGCGTTGTTGATTCTGATTATTGGCTGGTGGCTGTCAGCCGTTGCCGGCCGGGCCATCAAGCGAATGGCAGCCAGCTCCCCCCGTGTGGACCCCACCATCGTGCCTATGGCCCAGTCGGTCACGGTCTGGACGATCCGTATTTTTGTACTGATTGCGGTGCTGGCACGCTTTGGCGTCCAGACAGCCAGCATTATTGCGGTGCTGGGTGCGGCTGGCCTGGCAGTGGGTTTGGCCCTGCAGAACACCCTGCAAAACATTGCCGCTGGCATCATGTTGTTGATGCTGCGCCCTTTGCGTGCGGGTGAGTTCGTGTCGGTTGTGGGCAAAGGGGATGGTACGGTACAGGAAGTGGGCTTGTTCTTGACCCGCTTCGAGCAGGTCGATGGCATTCAGTTTACGTTGCCCAACAGTCTGATCTGGGGCAATCCCATCATCAATTACAGCCGCAATACGACTCGTCGTCTGGATTTTGGTGTGGGTGTCCGGTACGGTGACGACCTGGATCTGGCCTTGAAGTTGCTGCAAAACCTGCTGGACGAAAACGACAAGGTTTTGAAGGACCCGGCCCCTCAAGTGATGGTTATGGAGTACAAGGATAGCGTCATTACGGTCAATCTGCGTGCCTGGATCAGTGCCGCTGACTTCTGGGATACCCGCTTTCACTTGTTCCGTCGCGCGATTCAAGTGCTGAATGAAGCTGGTTTGCAAACCCCGGTTCCCGTACGGGAAATCGTGCAATCGGGCGGCGATAAAAAAGCGGCCTGAGCCGGATGGCCGCCGAGGCCGGATATCGAGCCGTTTCAGTGGTCAGGATAGCCACGTCTAGTGTGGTTGCAGATAGCAGCAAAAATGCCCCAAGCCTTGCGATCAGCAGCTTGGGGTTTTTTTTTCGGGTTAGCCTGCATTGGAGGCAGAGAGCGCTTCCTCCATACTGTACGCTTTGCCTGAACGCCACCCCTATCGCTCCCCCACGATGTTTCTGATCGACGAAAAAATTACGGTACGACGTTTGGAAGTTTTGTTGGCCTTTTTGGAGGCTGGCACGATTTCCCGTGCGGCGGACCAGTTGGGTACCAGTGCGGTCAGTGTTCATCGGGCATTGAAAAGCCTGGAAGAAGGCTTGCGGTGCCCCTTGTTCTTGCAGGAGGGGCGTAATCTGGTACCTCAGGACTCCGCCCGTGAGCTGGCCGAGGCAGCCAAAGAAACCATACGCACCTTGCAGCAGGGTATTGATGCCGCGCGTGAGGCCGGGGGCTACTCCTCGGATCAACTGCGCATTGGCTCCATGTATTCACTGACAATCCGGCTCGTTCCCCGTCTGTTGGTGGAGCTGAAGATACACAAGCCGTTGTTGCAGATCGATCTGGTGCTGGACTCCAATGAAAAGCTGCTGCAAAAGTTGCGCAGTGGTCATATTGATGCCGCCCTGATCGAACTTCCGCAGGCCCAGCCTGATCTGGAGTTGCTGCCAATCTTTGATGACGAGCTGATGTTTGCCGCGCCGCTGGGCTGGCACGGTGCGCAAGGGTCGGTCGTGGATTTGGCGCGGTGTTCCAAAGAGCGTTTTGTATCGTTGAGCGATGATTTTGCCACTGGGCGTGATATGCAGCGCATGATGGCCAAGGCCGGGTTCGAGCCCGAGATTGTGATGCGTACCGGCGACATCTTTTCGTTGATGAGTCTTATCAGCGGCGGGGTGGGATGCTCTCTATTGCCTGCCCGTGCCAAAGAGGTGTTTTCTGACAAGATCCAGTGGTTAAGCCTGGAGTGGCCGTATCGGCATTCGCAGCGGATTGGTCTGGTTTGCATGAAGTCGCGCGAACGCAGCCCCAATGTGTTGAGTGTGCTGCGGGCGTGCCGTATTGTGCGCAATCAACTGGAGAAAGAAGGGCACAAGCCGGTTTGATAGGAACGCGATGGCCTTGCTGGAGCTCGGTCAGGAGGGAGGGGCTGCCGCTTCCAGATGCTCAGCTCAAGCCCCCAGCGAGTCTGCCAGGGCAGGAGTACACCTGGTGCTGCAACTGACAGTCAGGCCCATCTGGACAGCCAGCGTTGCACGCCATCCAGGGTTTGGAATTCATCCACGCAGCGTGCAGGGATATCGGGATAGCGTTGGTTCCACAGGGTCGCCAGGCTGCGCCCTGGGCCGATTTCCAACACCACATCGGGCTGACGTTCTTCAATCTGTTCCATGCAGGCATCCCATTGCACGGTCTGCATCAGTTGCGCTGCCAAGGCGTGGGCCGCACTTGCCGCGCTGTGTACCCACACACCGGCATTGCTTGGCCAAGGCACATTGGGGGCCGCCAGCCCACTTTGGTTTAGCTGCTCGTGAAAGGCGTGAGCGGCGCTGCTCATCCAATGGGTATGGGATGCAATAGTCACGGCCAAGGGCGTGCAACGCGCCCCCTGTTCTTGAGCGAATGTTTCCAGGGCCGAAAGTTTGTCGCGTGGCCCCGCACAGACGGCGCTCTCCGGACCATTGCGTATGGCCAGGGCAGCGCCTTGTGCCTGGCACCATTGTTCAATTGACCGAATGGAAACCCCACTGATCGCCAGCATGCTGCTGTCTTGTCCGGCCCCGGCCTGATCCATGAGGGCGGCTCGTTGTCCGGCCAGTGTGACCGTGTCGCTGCTGGAGAGCACTCCCGCGACGCATGCAGCCGCCAGTTCGCCAATGCTGTAGCCAGCCACGGCAGCCAGACAAGGGCTGGGCGCCTGCAGGGCAGGGACGCGTTCCTGCAATTGCTGCCAGGCGGCCAAGGCGCAGGCTGTCAGGACGACCTGGGCATGGGCGTTGGTGCTCGCCCAATTGGCATCGCGCATGGCGCTGCGCCAATCGGCAACGTGCAACTGATCCTGCATCTGCAGCAGCAAGGGATGGGTTGGCTTGAGCCAGGGCAGCATGTCCGCGTATTGCATGCCTTGCCCGGAAAACAGCAGGGCGATTTTCATGGTCAGACTCCAGTAGGGCGACGTTGGCGTGCACGGCCGGGAGCCGTGGCTTGCAGGCGGTCCAGCCAATAGCAGGCCGACAAGGTATCGGCAGCGCCTCCAGGGGACAGACGGCGCTGCATAAAGGCGTGATGCAAGGTTTGGGCGCGTTGCACCGCATCCGGGGTAAATGCGCTGCCTGCGTGCAAATACTGTGCGGCGCAGCGGCGCGCGTAGTGCAGCCCCTCCAGTCCGCCACGATGGGCCAGATTGCTATCGTCAAGGACCGCCATCACCGAAAAGAAAGTATGCAAACCCACGGTCTGCAATTGCTGATCGGTAATAGGTGCGCTGTGCGGAGACAAGAGGTTGACAGCGGCTTGCCAGGCGGGCCAGGCCGTTTCAAACAAGGTGGGAAATCCTTGGGCGGCTTCCTGGTTCGCGCCCTGTAAACCATAGCGGCGTACCGCTTGTCCACCCGGCAGTGCGGACGAGGTTTGCTGGCTGCGGGCCTGTAAAGCTGCCCCCCATAATGTTTGAAGTTGGTCCCGAATCGTGGCGGGAGTCAGGGCGCGAAAAGGAAGGCAGGCGCCTGCGGCTGCACACAGCAGGCCGAGCATGAAGATGGCTCCACGGTGCGTATTGATGCCGGCGGTTGCCGCCTGCATGCGAGCCTCCGCTGCCATCCCGCAAGTTTGCAGTTGGCAAAAGGGAGCACGCTGTTGGCCCAGGGCTGCCATGTCAGAAAAATAGTGGCGCAGAGCGAACAGACTGCGGTAGAAGGTGCTGGCGTCCATATCGTCATGGCTGCCGCTGTCGAGCAAGGAAACCAGTCCCGGCTTGGGGGCCAGAATCAGCTCGTCATACAGCGCCAGAACAGCCGCCCGGCCTATGTCCGCACAACGCCAGGAAGGGGATGGGTCCATGAGCTCAGGGGGCGTCGGTGGGGGCGCCCATACCCTTGTTTCAATGGCATCAAGCAGCATGAGAAGACTCCAGGGCAGGGGCGTGCTCAGGCCAGTCCGAGTGCGCCTGAATACGTAAACCATGCGTGTGTTTGATCATGACTTTGCTGCTGGCACCACTGCGCCATTGCTGCCATTCACGCCAGGCGATGGCGGCGTCATCCGGAAACAGCAGCTCGCCATCCAGACGGGGCAAACCCGGCCATTCGCTGGCCGCATGCAAGAGCTGCACCAGACGATCGGCCTGCGTGGCGCACTGCACGGGCAGCAGCAAATCCAGGTCCGAGCCTTCACGCACATAACCTTGCCCCGTGATCAGCTCCCAGCCATAACTGCCATAAACCTGAGCTGTGCAGCCGTGTGCCTGCATCTGCTGGCATAAGCTCAGCCAGTCTTGCGCCAAGGAAACCAGCAGCAAGGTTTGGGCTTCATGGGCGGGGGGGAAACAGCCCCAGGCCAGGCTCCGCGCCTGGGGAACAATCAGAGACAGACGTTGCCGTCCCCAATCGGTCGGTAACGGAATGCCCACTTGCAGCTGCCCGTGACGCAGTTCACCTGGCTGACGGCTGACTACCAGCGGCCAGCCTCGGGCCTGCCATTGCTGCAGGCTCAGACTGGCGTGGCTGCTTGGCTCCAGATCCGCCAGCACCTGATCCCAGGCTGGGCTGTCCAGCGTAATCAGATGGTGACGGCGAGCGGGCAGTGGTGCGGTCATCAGGATGCCTGCAAGACTTGGTCAATGATCTGGGCCGCCAGACGGCGACCACCGCGTTGGGCGCCATCACTGGCACGGCGATCCTGGTGATCGGACTGGGCCAGTGCCGCACGCAATGACGCACGCAGATGCTCAGGCGAACGGTTGTCCCAGACAGCCTGAATACCCCCCATGGCCACATAGTTGTCTACGCCGGGCGCAAAAACCGGATTGGACTGTGCCAGTTCTTCCAGCAGGGCTTCGGGCAGCTTGGTGACGCGGGCCATGGCGGGAATGCGCATGACGCGAATCTCGGCCTCGGGTACGGCATAGCAGGCGTCGGCAATCAGCCCGGAGGTGATGAATCCGCCCGAAAGTGCCTGGTCATAGACCAGTCCAATGACTTTGTGACCTTTGCGTCGGGCCAGATCCAGACACATGCCCAAATGGGCCATGGCGCGGTTGATACCCAGCAGCTCATCGCGGCGGCGCAGTTGCTGGCCTTGGGTATCGACCAAGAGCAGCAGACTGCGGCCAGGATGGTGCCTGATGGTGTCCAGCACCGCCTGAGCCTGGGTCAAAGCCAGGGATACGCCAATAGGCGCGTGTTCGGTGGTTCCAATAACGTTCAGTGTTTGACCCTCAAACTCGGCTGTCCCCTGTAAAAATAAATCCTGTTCGGTGATGGTGTGCTGCGTATCGAACAGCGATTTCACCAGTGCTTCCCATTTCATGACAGCGCCTCCTGGCTGCGTAATGCTTTGACGGCCGCGGCATCCATCTGCCCGACTTGATCGCTGTGCTTCAAACCCAGCGCCTGCCATAAGTGGCGAGCCTGGTTCTCCGTGTGCTCCCATTGTTCGACAGGCAGCAAGGCGGCGCGATGGGCCAGCATCCGGTGTTCCTGTTCCAGTTCTTCCACGGTGACGGGGCCACGGGCTGGTTCTTTCAATCCTTGCACGGCGGCAGCACGGAAAGCTGCCACAGTGTCAGGCACAAGGTCGTCGCAATCGGCGGTCAGCCAGCGATGTTTCCCGCCACTGGTCTGCCAGACCAGCGCACGGTCTTTGGAGTCGTATTCCTCCACACCGTGTGAAGCTTCAATGACTTCGGGGCCGGACATAGCCAGACGGCCTACATCACTCATGATGAGGTGATTGGTGCAGCGAGCCACTATGCCCATGCCGCCAAAACAACCGTTTTGCCCGCCTACCAGGGCAATCACCGGCACCCCGGCATTGCGGGTATCCAGCAGGGCGCGCATCACTTCCGACACGGCGATCAAACCCGCATTGGCTTCGTGCAAGCGCACACCGCCGGACTCCAGTAGCAGCACTACGCCAGCAGGGCGGTCGATCATGGCACGACGCAGCAGGCCCACCAGCTTGGCGCCGTGGACTTCGCCCACACCACCGCCCATGAACTCGCCTTCTTGCGCTGCCACATAAACGGTCTGCCCTTCCAGCAAGGCATGGCCGATGGCCACACCATCATCAAAAGAGGAGGGGACGCCCAACTGAGCCAGGTGCGGGCTGCTGATGCGTTGCGCCGGGGGCAACCACTCATGAAAGCTGTTCGCGTCAAACAGAGTCTGGACGCGCTGGCGGGCAGAACATTCCAGATAACTGCTCATGACTGTGTTCCTTGTGCTTGGCTACGTGCCAGCGCTTCGCTGGCGGCCTGGTCCAGACGCAGGCTGACCACGGCCGGGGTGGCTCCCATATCGTTGATGTCAAAGTGAATGCCGGCCAGCGGATGACGCTGGTGAAAGTCTCGTACCACGGCATCCCAGATGGCGGAAAACCCTCGTGCTGAGGTATGAATGTGAATAGTGCAGTCGGGGCTGTCCTTGGGTTCGGCCAGTACTTCCAGATTGCCCGAACCCACGACGCCAATCAGCACGGGCTGGAAGGGGCCAATGGGCTCTTGCCCCTGAAAACGGTAGGCCAGGGTCTCCAGGCCGTGAGGATGCTGAGTCATCGTGATCTCCTAATGCAAATAGCGGTGCGGGCCCTTACCAATTACGAAAGCGCGCCGGGGGCTGATACAGGCCGCCCGAGGCGTCAACCAGATCCCGCATGCTGCGTGCGGCCAATAGATTGCGAGTGGCCTGACGTGGGTCTATGCCTAAATCCTGCGGTCGCCGGATGATGCCGCGGTCGCGCAGGTTTTCCACCATGCGCACATCGCGGCCCAGGCCTACGGGCGTATACCCGGCTACGCCGCGTATGGCCTGCTCGCGTTCTTCGTCGCTCCGGCACAGCAACAGGTTGGCAATGCCTTCTTCGGTCAGGATGTGGGTGACATCCTCGCCATACACCATGATGGGGGGCAGATCCATGCCGGTCTGCTCCTGCAGGGTCCAGGCATCCAGGGTGTCCACAAAGGCCGGCGTCATGTGTTCGCGGAACGTTTCCACAATCTGCACCACCAGCTTTTGGCCTCGCGGCGTACCGGCCGCCCCCTGGCGTCCTGCGCGGGCTTGTTGACCTGCTTTGAGCCAGGCGGGGCTGGCGTGGCGCCGGCCACGGGCATCGGCCCCCATATTCGGTGCGCCACCAAAACCGGCAATGCGGCCCAGCGTGGCGGTGGAGCTATTGCCCTGCAGATCGATCTGCAAGGTGGAGCCGATGAACAGATCGCAGGCATAGTGACCCGCTGCCTGACAAAAAGCACGATTGCTGCGCATGCTGCCATCGGGACCAGTGAAGAACACATCGGAGCGGGCGCGCAAGTAATTTTCCATGCCAAGCTCGGAACCAAAGGAATGCACGGATTGCACCCAGCCAGCCTCAATCGCGGGGATCAGGGCAGGATGCGGATTCAAGGCCCAGTGCTGGCAAATCTTGCCTTTCAGGCCCAGCGATTGACCGTAGGTGGGCAAGAGCAACTCGATGGCGGCGGTATCAAAACCGATGCCGTGGTTCAGGCGCTGCACGCCGTATTCCGCGTAGATGCCCTTGATCGCCATCATGGCCATCAAGACCTGTATTTCGCTGATCTGCGCCGGGTCGCGGGTAAACAGCGGTTCGATAAAGTGGGGGCGCGGGGCCGGGATGACGAAGTTCACCCAATCTGCGGGGATGTCCACGCGAGGCAGGCGCGTGGTCTTGCTATTGACCAGCTCATTGACCTGAGCAATCACAATGCCGCCCGAAAAAGCGGTGGCTTCCACAATGGCGGGGGTGTCCTCGGTATTGGGACCGGTGTATAGATTGCCGTGCTCATCGGCGGCCTGAGCGGCGATGAGCGCCACATTCGGAGTCAAATCGACAAAGTAACGCGCAAACAACTCCAGATAAGTATGAATAGCACCGATGTTCAGTCGCCCTGCCGATGCCAGCCGGGCCAGGCGTGCACCTTGCGGGCCCGAAAAGCTGAAGTCCAGGCGGCTGGCGATGCCTTTTTCAAACACATCCAGATGCTGGGGCAAGGCCAGCACGGATTGCACCATGTGCAGGTCATGAATCTGTGTGGGATCGACCCCCACCAACGCGTCAGCCAGAAAATCGGCTTGTTTCTGGTTGTTGCCTTCCAGACATACACGATCGCCTGCCTGCAAGACGGCTTCCAGCAATAAGCTGGCTTTATCTGTGCTGCACAGTTTGCCTTGCAGCGAGTCTCCCAGTGCTCGGCTGGCGCGTTGCAGTCTTTGCTGGCGCGCTTGATTCTTAAGATTCCAGTTGCTGTCCGTCATTAGGTTTCCCTGTCATACCTCTGTCGATGTGTTTCTTTAAAGCCTGTTGCCTGAAGTGTCACGAACGCAGCTCAGGCAGCGCGATGGAGCGGGTGCCCAGGTGATGGGCGATGCGAGTGGCTGCTTCCAGCAGCAGGTCATCCTGCCCGGGCCGGGCGGCCAGTTGCAGGCCCAAGGGAAGCCCCTGGCGGCCAAAGCCAATGGGCATGTTCAGACATGGAATGCCCAACGCTGTCCAGGCCCGACACAGCACCGGATCGCCCGTCGTCTCACGTGTAGGGGCTTCGCCCAAGGCCGAGGCGCTCAGGATCAAGTCTGCATCGCCGAAGATCAGCTCGGGCTGGCGCTTGAGCTGATTGACCAGGCCTTGGGCCTGAATCAGTTCAGCCGGCCGAGTCTGCGCACACCGGTCCAGATAGGCCTGCAAAGCCGGTGACAGCAGCTCAAGATGGTGCTGGCGCTCATGGCCTAAATGAATCAGCACTTCAGCGCCCATGATGGCCTGTTGTGCATGAGTCAGCTCGCCAAACAGGCTGTCCTTACCGTTACGTTGGATCTCAAACTGGCCGTCGTTGGCGCTCAGATGGGCTATCACCGCCTTGAGTCGGTCCCGCAGATCGTCTGATAGTTCCTCCCACCACGGGGTCTGTAAAAAACTCAGACGCAAGGGGGCTTGCAACAGGCTGGATGTGATTTCCGGGCTGGTGCGCAGCACATTGAACACGCGCTGTATATCTTCCAGGCGCTGGCCCAGGATTCCCACGGTGTCCAACGAGGGACTGATCGTTTTCAGGCCGTTGCTGGGCAGGACCCCAAAGCTGGGCTTGAAGCCGTAGATACCGCAAAAGGCGGCAGGGCGCACGACAGAGCCGGCGGTTTGGGTACCCAAGGCCACAGGCACCACATTGGCCGCTACGGCGGCGGCCGAGCCTGATGATGAGCCGCCGGGCGTGTGATCCGGATTCCAGGGGTTGCGGGTCTTGGGGGGATGGAACAGAGCGAATTCCGTGGTCACGGTTTTCCCAAAGGGCACCGCAGCGGCCGCGCGAAGAGCTTGCACGATGGGCGCGTCCTCACTGGGCCGGTTGTCCCGGTAAATGGGTGACCCGTAAGTGGCCGGCGCATCGGCCGTATTGATCAGGTCCTTGATGCCGATGAGCAGCCCCTTCAAAGGGCCGCTACGGTTTTCCTGCTCCCGGGCCAGGCGCCGTACCTGCTCCTTGTCCAGATGGGCAAAAGCCTGGATCAGATCCTCGGTTTGTTCGTAGCGGGCAAGAGCAGCTTCCGCCGCCTGCTGGCTGGATGTCGTGTTTCGGGTGGCGAACTCATTCACAGACATGGCATGACCTCAGATCGTGAAAGGAGCAATAAGAATAGCAATCGTCAACACGACGGTGCCAATCAGAAAAGCCACGACGGTAAAGCCCATGACCTGCCGCACATTCAAGCGTGCGATGGCCAGCACGGGCAAGAGCCAGAAGGGTTGGATCATATTGGCAACGGCTTCGCCAAACGCCACGGCCATGGACATCAGGCCCAGATAGGCAGGGCTGTCCTGACCGATGGCCAGAGCTGACTGCACGGCGATGGGGCCTTGCACTCCCCAGTGTCCGCCACCGGAAGGGACAAACAGCGAGATGATGATGGAGGCGATAAAGGTCAGGAAGGGCAGGGTGTATTCATTGGCCCCGGTGACCAGCGCGGAGGACAGGATTTCTTCCAGGGCGCGGCCGCCTTCCATGGGGATATAGGCCAGCAAGCCCATAATGCCGCCATACAGCGGGTATTGCAGAATCAGCGGGCCAGCCGTTTTGGCGGACTCGACAAAGGACTTGATAAAGCGGATAGGCGTCCAGTGCAGCAGGGCACCCGTAACGGTAAACAGCATGATCATGGAGGAGATGTTCAACGCAAAACCGCTGCGCACGAAGTAGTACATACCCGCGGCAAAGAACAGCACATTCAGAATCCACAGGTTTTCCAGCTTTTCAGCCGGAGTGCTAGCCTTGGTTTTGGGCAGGTCTTTCTCAATATCGGCAAAGACGGCCGGGTCGGGCGGCAAGGCATGGTCGGGTTCCATGCGCCAGATCGTCAGAAATAGCAGGATGATCAGGGCCAGCACCGGAATCCAGCTGTAGGGCTGAAAGATGGTCAGGCTGAAAGGCACCGTCATGTTGGTCAACTGGTGGATAACATTGATCGGGCTGTTGGGGTCGGTATTGGCCAGCGCAATCGAGCTGGAGAGCCCTTGAGTCCAGAGTAAATAGCCCATATAGCCCGAGGCAATCAGATAGCCAAAGTGCACGTGAGGCAGACGGCGGGCGACCTGACGCGCGACCAGAGCGCCGGCAACCAGGCCCAGGCCCCAGTTCAGCAGGCAAAAGAGGGAACCTACGGCAAAGCACAGCAGCGCACCTTCAACCTGATTGCGGGCACGAGAGGCCAGCCAGATAATGGCGCGTTTTAAGGGCGGCGCTTCGGCAAGCGTATAGCCGGTCACCAAAATCAACACCATTTGCAGGGCAAAGGTGAAAATGCTTTTCGGCCCCCATACTCCACGGTACCAGGCATCCACCATTCCTCCAGGGGTGGCGCCGTCTACAAACAGGGCGATTAAACCGACAACCAGCAAACTCAGAATGACGGCGAACAGATACGGGTCAGGCATCCATTTTTCTACGTAACGCACGCAGATGTTGGTAAAGCGTGTCAGCAAGTTCGGCCTGGCCTTGGCCGTGAGGGTAGCAGTGGTGTTCATGATGAACTTATCCTTGTTTTTGTCTCCCCGACCTGGCTAGTGGGTCGGCTAAGGGGTAGGGTTGCGTGATGCACCGTTTCGCCAGCACGTGCAGCTGGGTCGGGACGGTTGCCTGCATCTCGCTTTCCTCTTTTGGGTGTGCCCTTGGTGGGCTTATCGTTGTGCTGACAAGATAGCGACAGGCTTGGGCGTGGATCAATAAAGCAAATGTCGCTTTATTTACGCAGGGTGAAACGATGCCGCGTTAACCCTAGGGGAAAACAGGGTTAGCGCAGAGCCAAGCAGTTGCTTTAGATATAAAGCGGCTCGGATTTGTGCAGAGAGGATATTTAGCGAAAACGAACGGATCAGACGATCAGATGTCCAGGCCCGCAAGGGGCTGGATGAGTGGATGACCAGGGAGCGCAGGGGCTCAGAGCTTTAAAGGGTCGGAGTCAGCGGGTGGCGAAAAGGGGCGGCTAGGCGGGAAAGCCCGGCGCGAAGGAAAGAAAGCGGTACCCGCTTCTTTCCTTAAAATTTGTCAGCGACTGAATCCAGTGCATCGCGCAACAGACCGGCGATCTCTTTCTGACGCGGTGCGGGCATGCGTTCGGTAATGGCGGTCACGCTCATGGCCAAAATGGGCCGGCCTTTGTGATCGCAGAGCGCGCAACCTACTCCCAGAGCGCCGCGCACGGCGTAATTGCCGACCACCGAGTAGCCGCGAATCCGGGTGTTGGTGACCAGTTGGCGCATCTCCCGTTGGGTCATGCCCCCATACTGATCCAGTTGATTGGCGTTGCGTTCGATGATCTGCTCGATTGCCTCGTCTCCCAGTGTGGCCAGATAGGCCATGCCGCCTGAGCCCACTCCCAGAGGCTGACGTTTGCCCACATAAGTCGCCAGTATCTGCACCGGATAGGGGCCGATTTCACGCCACAAGCTGACCGAATCGTCGCCATCGCGTCCCACCAGAAAAACAGCATCCCCCGTCAGCTGCGCCAGCTCCTGCATGATGGGTTGCATGATGGTGACCCTGGGGTCCATGCCAAACAAGCCCTGGTCCTGACGTGTGGCGCTGTAGCGGCGGCTGTGACTGCTGTTTTGCACCAGCCCGTGATCGATCAGGGCGGCCAATAGGCGGTAGATCGTGGGACGCTGCAATTGGGTGGCACGCGATAGATCGGTGACGCTCATTCCTTTGCCTTGATGGTTCTGCAAAGTCTTGAGCACCAGCAGGCCGCGTTGCAAGGTGCGCGGCCCGGCCTGATCCTGCGGTTCTACGGTCTCTGGAGTATTCATGCTTGAAAACGGCCGATGTTTACCAAAACGTAACCTACTAAGAATATACGCCAGCTCGGAAAGTGTCCACTGTGTGATCGTTCAATAAAGCAAATGCCCGCTGCGTGCAGCGGGCAGGCGGGAGCGACGGCAGCCGTGGCGCAATCAGCGCTGCTCGGGACCGGCGGATTCCTCTTTGCGTTGCTCGGGGATGGGATGCCCCGCTGCTCTGGCGGTCTTGATCATGGCGGTACACAGACCCCGCAACATATCCACCTCGTCCAGGCTCAGTTGCGCGCGTCCAAACAAATGCTGCATGCGGGGGACCAGTTTTTTGGGATGCTTGGGGTCCAGGAATTTGACGCTTTCAATGGCCTGTTCCCAATGCTGCATCAGGGCTTGCACTTTGGCCTGGGTAGCCAGCGCTTTGCCAGGGTCCACCTTGCCCTCGGTGTGGGGCAAGAGGGGGGCGCCGCTTTCGGCCAGCAAGGCGTAACGCAACTCCCAGGCAGCCAGTTGCAGTGCCTGGGCAACATTCAGTGAGCTGTACTGGGGGTTGGCCGGAATGTGGCAGACGTACTGGCACTGGCTGATATGATCGTTGGTCAGTCCGACGCGCTCAGTGCCCAGCACGATGGCCACCGTACCGGCGTGTTGACGCAGGTGTTCGCGGCTCAGTTCGGCGGTCTGGCGAATATCGGCAGCCGGGGGGCCCAGATAGCGGGGGCGGGCGGTCAGGGCAAACGCCAGGGTGACCGGTTCCAGCGCATGAGCCAGGGTGGGAACGATACTTGCTTGTTCCAAAACGTCCAGGGCGCCGCTGGCCAGCGAGATGGCCTGAGGGTTTTGTACAACGTCCGGGTCCAGCGGGTCGACCAGACATAAGTCGCCAAAGCCCATGGTTTTGATCGCACGGGCCGCTGCGCCCACGTTTCCAGGGTGGCTGGGTTGCACCATAATGAAGCGAACCCGGTGAAAATTATCATCAAATGCCGATGCTTGCGTCTGAGTCATTTAAAATAGCTACTTTGAAGCTACGCTTCCTGTGTCTGCCCATGCGATTTTGCCCTGCGACAGGGCACGCCAGGCAGGCTCAATTATTGTTAAAAAAACGGAATTTCCATGCACCCGATGCTCAATACCGCCATCAAGGCGGCTCGCCGTGCCGGCACCATTATCTCTCGCGCCAGTCTGGACCTCCAGCACCTGTCGGTTGCGCGTAAAGGCCCTAAAGATTATGTCACGGAAGTGGATCGCGCAGCAGAGGAAGCCATCATTGAAGTGTTGAGCGAAGCCTATCCCGATCATGGTTTTATCGGTGAGGAAACGGGCGAGCGCCCACCGCTGGAGCCTGCAGGTGAAGGCACTCCCGAGTACCAGTGGATTATTGATCCGCTCGATGGCACCACCAACTTTATCCACGGTTTTCCGTGCTACGCGATATCGATTGCGCTGATGCACCGTGGCCAGGCTGCCCACGCCGTTATTTACGATACCAACCGCAACGAATTGTTTACAGCCAGCCGGGGGGGCGGTGCCTTCCTGAATGATCGTCGTATCCGTGTCTCGGGCCAGACCCGTTATCACGATGCCCTGATCGGTGCGCACGTTCCCGATTCGGGCGCGGGTGTAAAACCCACGTCTCCGTTCGCCGACATGCTGGCCGATTGCGCCGCCGTGCGTCGCATGGGGGCAACGGTTCTGGATCTGGCCTATGTGGCGGCAGGTCGTCTGGATGGTTTTTGTGCCGTCAACCTCAAATCCTGGGACCTGGCTGCGGGCACCTTGCTGGTTACCGAAGCCGGGGGCCTGGTGGGCGACTTTGAGGGCGAACAAACCTGGAAAGAAACAGGAAATGTGATTGCCGCCAGTCCGAAGATCTTTATTCAGATGCTGTCGCACCTGCAAGATTAAGAACCTAGACCCCGGCATCGCCGGGGTGTTCTTTTAATCACAGCGCCAAGGAGCTGAGATGGAGTGGTTGATGGACCCGACCGTCTGGGTTGGGTTGCTCACACTGGTAATTCTGGAAATTGTTCTGGGCATCGATAATCTGGTGTTCATTGCAATTCTGGTGGACAAGCTGCCGCCGGCACAGCGTGACCGGGCGCGTGTGCTGGGTCTGTCATTGGCCTTGCTGATGCGTCTTGGCCTGTTGACCGTGATGTCTCACCTGGTGCAACTGACAGACCCTCTGGTCTCTGTCATGGGTCTGGCTTTTTCAGGTCGAGACCTGATCATGATCGTGGGCGGATTCTTTCTCTTGCTCAAAGGTACGCTGGAACTGCACGAGCGTATCGAAAACCGCAGCGCGCATGCCTCCGGCTCGCGCATGTATGCCAGTTTCTGGGTCATTGTGGCGCAGATCGTGGTGCTCGATGCCGTGTTCTCCCTGGATGCGGTCATTACCGCGGTGGGCATGGTCGAGCATTTGCCCATCATGATGGCTGCTGTGGTCATCGCCATTGGCATCATGCTGGTGGCCTCCAAGCCGCTGACCGCCTATATCAATAGCCGTCCGACGGTGGTGATCCTGTGCCTGGGCTTTTTGCTCATGATTGGTTTTTCGCTGCTGGTCGAAGGTTTTGGCGTACATGTACCCAAGGGTTACCTGTATGCAGCCATTTCCTTTTCCATCCTGATCGAAATGTTCAACCAGTTGGCGCGTCGCAAGCTGCGTCTGTTGCAAGCGGGGCGTCCGATGCGCGAGCGCACGGCCGAGGCGGTGCTACGCATGCTGGGTAAGCGTCCGGACTCGGGCGATGCGGCGATCGGTCCCGATCTGCCGGGTGTGGCAGCGCAGACCGTGTTCGGTCAGGAAGAGCGCAATATGGTCAGTGGCGTGCTCACCTTGTCCGAGCGAACCGTCCATTCGGTCATGACGCCACGCAATGCCATTACCTGGGTCAACATTCAGGACGATGTCCAGGTCCTTCGCGAGAAAATGACACAGGAGCCTCACAGCATGGTGCCTGTGTGCCGTGGTTCGCTCGATGAGGTGATTGGTATCGGTCGAAGCAAAGAGTTACTGGCAGATTTGCTGATTCATGGTCATATCCGTCTGGACCAGTTGCGTCAGCCGGTGTTTGTGTATGAATCCATCGGAATTTTGGATCTGATGGAAACCATCAAGCAAAGCCGTGGCCAACTGGTTATGGTGACCGACGAGTTTGGGACGATTGAAGGATTGGTGACGCCGCTGGATATTTTCGAGGCGATTGCGGGCGACTTTCCCAGCGAAGATGAAAGTCCCGATATTGTTCAGGAGTCCCAGGATCATTGGTTGCTGGATGGCTCGACGGACTTGCATCATCTGGAGCAGATGCTGGGTGTAGACGGCCTGGTCGATGAGCAGGAAGAGTATGCGACCCTGGCGGGCTACCTTCTGACACGTTTCGGACAATTGCCCAAGGTGGGTGATGTCTGTGAGCTTGAGCAACGCGATGCCGTGTATCGCTTCAAGGTTCAAGAGCTGGAAGGGCGTCGCATTTCCCAAGTCAGCCTGGAGCGTCTGCCCTACGATGAAGAACAAATTGATCCGTTCTTGAACACTTAATTTTTATTGGCGTTGATTGACACAACATGACCGAGCAAACTCTCTATTTGTTGAAAGCCCTGTTTCTGGGGATTGTTGAAGGCATAACGGAATTCATTCCTGTCTCCAGTACCGCGCATTTGTTGATTCTGGGGTCCTGGATTGATTTTTCCTCGGGCGATGCCAAGGTGTTCGAGGTCGTGATTCAGTTCGGTTCGATCCTGGCGGTTATCTGGATTTTTCGCGCCCGCCTGATTCAGCTGATTATGGGGACCTTGCGCGGTGATCGCACGGAGCTGATGTTCACGCGCAATCTGCTGATCGCCTTTTTACCTGCCGCTGTTATTGGTGCCTTGACGATTCAGTACGTGAAAGCCTTGTTCCATCACCAGATTGTGTTTGTGTTCACGCTGGTATTGGGGGGTTATTGATGCTGTGGGTCGAGCGCAAGCCGCAGTACGCAAAAAATACCTCTGAGCTGGATCAGGGTGAAACCGCCACCTCGCAAAAGGCCACGGCCTTTGCCCTGGAGGAGATCACCTGGAAGCAGGCTTTGGTGGTGGGTTTCGCTCAGTGTATTGCCATGGTGCCCGGTACTTCGCGTTCGGGGGCGACGATTATTGGTGGCATGCTGGCCGGTATTCAGCGCAAGACGGCCACGGAGTTTTCTTTCTTCCTGGCGATGCCAACCATGTTGGCTGCCACGGTTTATGACTTGTACCGCAACGGCGCGTCTTTAAGTTCGGACCAGAGCACCGCAATTATCGTGGGCTTTGTGGCTGCCTTCTTTAGCGCACTGTTTCTAGTGAAAGCCGTGCTGCGTTTTGTGTCCAGCCGTACTTATCGTCCTTTTGCCTGGTATCGGATTGCGTTGGGCGGGGTATTGTTTGTGTGGCTGATGACGTAGACCTTTGCCGCCTAAGATGTTTTGAAATCCCCGTTTGGCTTGTTGGCCAGCGGGGATTTTTCTTTTCAGGGAGGCTCGGTCAATGTCGTCTTTGCACACACCTACTTTACCTACCTACTTATCTATCTATTTATCGGTCTGTCTGTCTGTCTGTCTGTCTGTCTGTCTGTCTGTCTGTCTGTCTGTCCGCTTATCTAGCGATGTACCAACTTGATAGGCACGTTTTTGGTGACTATTGTGTTCAAGGGTTTGTTGGCAAATAGCGGGTTTGTCGCCCGTTGTTTGGTCTGGCATGACTTGTCTTGGCTTCGATACGCTGCTGCTTATTGAAGGGAGCTTGGTCTCAGCAAGGCGCCTCTCGGTTCGTCTGCCCCGGTATCCGGGCTGACTACTTGCCGGTGCTGTGCACCGGTACCCTTGTCGGTGTTCGGATACAGGCGCGCCCTTAACTTGCGGGGTGTCTTGTCCACCGGACAAGACACAAGCGTCCCGCTCAAACAGAAGGGCGATTGCACCCCGTATCCGAACACCGCCTGCGGCAAGCAGTCTGAACCGCCCCGGATACCGGGGCAGACGAACCGAGAGGCTCACAGTGAGGAGGGGACAAGCAGCCTTGCTGCTCATGGTGCTAAGAGTCGATGTTCGGACACGAGACCAGCTTTCGATGGTTCTCTTCAGTAGCCGCGAGTGAAAGTATCTTGCTGGCAAAAATCACGGTCTCTTTTGCGTTTTTGAGGGGGTAGTTGGGCTCGACGGGCGAGTCAGGGCTCTGGCCGCAGGCTCTTGCCGTATCCAGGATGCAAGCCCTTTGCTGTTTGAGCGGGGTGCTTGTGGTTCGTCCGGGGGACGAAGGACCCCGCGAGTTCACAGGGCGCCTGGATACGGCAAGAGACCAGGGAGCCCGTGCGCAGCACGGGCCGGAGACCCGCCAAGACGAGCCCAACTGCCCGCTCAAAATGCTCATGCAGCCACCTTGATTCCTGCCACCAGCACCGTGTGAAGAAAAACAGGTTTTATCGTAAGAAGGTATAAAAAGACGGGGAGCTTAAACCTGGCTGGCTGTAGGTGAAGTCACTCTTACTAAGGTCCCAGTGTCTGGCACTGATCCTCTTTACCCCATTGGTGCAAGCAAAGCTGTGTGCCTTCAATACTGATATAGCCGCCACGGCGTCCTCCTTGCGAGGAGTCCGCCTCCCAATCCGGTAGTACCCATCGGCGTACCGGCTCAAAGCCGGGAATGTCATGCACTGCAGGGCGATGTGTATGACCATGAATCAGGGCCTGCACAGGATGGGCCTGGCAGGCAGCAATAATCGCTGCAGGCTGCACATCCATAATCTCTTTGGACTTGTATTGCTTGCCGCGCTGGCTACCGGCGCGGGCCGAGTCGGCAATACGTTGGCGCAGGCTTAAAGGGCAGGCCAGATAGAGCTTTTGCAGCCAGGGTTTGCGTACCCAGTAGCGAAAGCGTTGGTAGTCCAGATCATCCAGACAATACTCATCGCCGTGTGACATCAGAATCAAACCGGCCGAGGTGTCCAGGATGACTTGATCCGGCAATAGCGTGGCGTGGACATGGCGGGCGTAGGTGTCACCCAGCAGAAAGTCGCGATTGCCGCGCATTAGATAAAGCGGATGCTGCTGCGCAAACGTGCGCAGCGCCTCACTGACTTGAGCAAGCCAGGGGGCAGGGCGGGAAATTTGATCGTCACCAATCCAGGCATTGAAAATATCACCGCCCAGAATCAAGACCTGTGCCTGATGCTGGGCGGAGTGCAGAAACTGCAGAAAATCCCGGAGGGTGTCTGGATTGTCCGGACCCAGATGCAGGTCCGCGGCAATCCAGATCTTGCCGGTCAGCGTGGGCTTATTCGACAATCGTGGCTTTTTCCAGAATGACGTCATCAACAGGCACGTCTTGGTGAAAGCCTTTGTTGCCGGTGCGCACGCCCTTGATCTGATCGACCACCTCTGTGCCTTCAATCACACGGCCAAACACGGCGTAGCCCCAGCCGTTGGCGGTGGGCGCGGTGAAGTTCAGGAAATCGTTGTCGGCCACGTTGATGAAGAACTGAGCGGTCGCCGAGTGTGGATCGGAAGTGCGAGCCATGGCCAGGGTGTATTTGTCGTTCTTCAAACCGTTGTCGGCTTCGTTCTTGACGGGCGCATTGGTCGCTTTTTGCTTCATGTCGGCCTCAAAGCCGCCGCCTTGGATCATGAAGTTGTTGATCACACGGTGAAACACGGTGCCATCGTAAAAACCGCTGGTAACGTAGTCCACAAAGTTGGCCACGGTATTGGGGGCTTTTTCTGCGTTCAGCTCGACCAGGATGGTGCCGTAATTCGTCTGCAGTTGGACGCGGGGAGAGGTGCTCATAGAAGTGCCTTCAGAAGAAGTGGAAGAATCTGCTGCCATAGCCGGACTGCTCATCATAGGCATAGCCATACAGGCAGCAATAAGCAGGGTGCGCAAGCCGCGAGCCTGATCACACCATTGAAATGTGCTTGCAAACATAAGATAGGGGCAATCCCGTCAAATAAAAATCTTATTGTTGCAGAATTTGGCCAGTTTGTTGTGCGCGTTGGGCTGCTTTGGGCACACCGCTGGCGGCCGCCTGCCGGTAGGTGTCATTGGCCAGCATGAGCTGGACTTCACCCATATTGGCGCGTGCCAGCGCATAAGACGGATCAGCGGTCAGAGCCATCTTCAGGGCCTCCAGAGCCAGCTCCAGCTTGTCTTGCGCAATGTACTCAGCCGCCAGATTATTCCAGGGCTCGGGAAGCTCTGGATAGTAGGTGGTCATGTCCTGATAAATGCGGATGGCGCCATTGTGATCGCCGCTGGCCGACAGGGCACGCGCCTTCAAAAACAGCAACTGCACATTGGCACCCGGTTCACCCCGGTCCTTGCGTTGCTCCAGCTGTTTCTCGATGGCCTGAAGGGCATCGGCATGACGGCCTTGAGCAATCAGGGTGCTGATGCGCTGGCTGATTTGTGCGCCACTCAGAGGCAAAGCGGTATCGACGCTGGGAGCCAGTACGTCCAGCGCGCGGGCCAGACCCTTCCAGCCACGTTCAGGTTCGGGAGCGATATCCAGCAAGGGATCGTTGACCCGCGCACTGGGCGGGGGCAAATCGGGCAGGGATTGGGCGCTCACGGTGTGGCCCAGGGCCAGCAAAAGGGCCAGGGAGCAAGGAGCGAGAAACCGAGTCCGTCTAGATGTACTGAACACAGAGGGGGCGCCTATAAAATCTGGCTTGAAGACCAGGAAGGTTGGTAGATTGCTGCCTTTAACGAGGTCTGCTTGCTATACTTATTGACCATCATTCTAACCTTGCCTCTTGCCGGGCGGGAAATACGGAACCTCATCCAAGGGCAATTGTTCTGGCACAAGGTTCCGATTTTATGACGATTACAGGCCATGTTGCGCATTTATAACTCGTTGTCACGCTCTAAAGAGGTGTTTTCTCCGGTTGAACCGGGCCACGTACGTATGTACGTCTGTGGCATGACGGTCTACGACTTCTGTCACCTGGGGCACGCGCGAATGCTGGTCAGTTTTGACATCGTGCAGCGCTGGTTGCGAGCAAGTGGTTATCGCGTCACCTATGTGCGCAACATTACTGATATCGACGACAAGATCATCCGTCGCGCCGTCGAGCGCAAGCAGCTCATGTCTGAAGTCACGGACTTCTATATTGACGCCATGCACGCTGACGAAAAGGCCCTGGGTGTGCAAAGTCCGGATTCGGAGCCCCGTGCGACCCAGCACGTGCCTGACATGCTGGGCATTATCGCCAAGCTGGAAGAAAACGGCCTGGCCTATCAGTCTGAAGATGGGGACGTGAACTACGCGGTGCGTCAGTTTCCCGGTTATGGCAAATTGTCAGGCCGCTCTTTGGATGATTTGCGGGCGGGCGAGCGCGTTGCCCTGAATTCTGCCAAGCGTGATCCTCTGGATTTCGTACTCTGGAAATCGGCCAAAGACGATGAGCCGGCCGAGTCCAAATGGGAGTCCTCGTACGGTCTGGGTCGACCAGGCTGGCACATCGAGTGTTCGGCCATGAGCAAGGCGCTGCTGGGTCTGCCCCTGGATATTCACGGCGGTGGCCCGGACCTGAAATTTCCGCACCACGAGAACGAAATCGCCCAAACGGAAGGGGCCTTTGGCGGCCAGTTGGCCAATGTCTGGATGCACTGCGGTCCCCTGATGGTGGACTCGGAAAAAATGTCCAAGTCCCTGGGCAACTTCCGTCGCATTCGCGATACCGTGGCTCCCGAGGGCCTGGCCGACGACCAAAGCAGCTATATCGCCAATCCGCGTGAAGCGGAAATGCTGCGCTTCTTTATTGTGCGCAATCATTACCGCAGCCTGCAAAATTACGCGCCGGACAATCTGCGCGATGCCCAGCAGGCTCTGGATCGTCTGTACCAGACCCTGCAACACGTTCCTGCTGCCGACGTTCAGATCGACTGGACGCAAGGCCCCGCCTTGGCGTTTGCCGAAGCCATGAACGACGATTTCAATACGGCTGGCGCTATTGCCGTTCTGTTTGAACTGGCTGGCCAGGCCAACCGCGACAAGGATGCGCAGGCCGCTGGTCTGATGCGCGCCCTGGGGGGCGTGATCGGCCTGTTGCAAGTGGACCCGGCCGTCTACTGGCGCGCCAGCACACGTTTTGGTCAGGCAGCCAGCGTGGCCGGTGCCGATTCCTTGAGCGACACCCAGATTGACGAGCTTCTGGCTGAGCGCAGCCAGGCCAAGCAGAACCGTGATTTTGCGCGTGCCGATGCTATTCGTGAGCAGCTCAAAGAGCAGGGCGTAGAGCTTGAGGACCGGCCAGGTGGAGCAACACAATGGCGCAGGGCCTAAGCGGCGTTCAATCCGGCCCTCAAGTGCGTTTGGTGGGCAAACCTGACTACTGGGACGACGCGTGCGCCCAGTTGATGAAGCGCGATCGTATCTTGCGCAAGCTCATCCCCCAGCATGGCGATTACTGGTTGCAACATCAGGCGCCGGCTTTTACTACATTGGTGCGCTCCATCGTGGGCCAGCAACTGGCCTCGCGTACAGCAGACCAGTTGTGGGCGAAGTTGCTGGAGGGCTGCGGTCAGGCGCTGTCGCCCCAACTGATTTTGGAGCTGGGCTACGAGACCTTGCATGGATTGGGTTTACCCAAACGCAAGGCCGAATATATCGTTGATTTGGCGACGCACTTCGATGCTCGTAAAATCGACCCCCAGGCATGGCAGTCCCTGTCTGACGAAGCCGTTATTGCTGACCTGTGCGCCATTCGTGGCGTCGGTCGCTGGACGGCGGATATGTTTCTGATTTTCAACTTGCACAGACCCGACGTTCTCCCTTTGGACGATGCGGGTCTGCTCAAGGCAATCTCTCAGCACTATTTCAGCGGCGAACCGGTGTCCCGGTTCGAGGCGCGTGAAGTTGCTCAGGCGTGGGCGCCGTGGTGTACGGTGGCTACCTGGCATCTGTGGCGCAGTCTGAACACAGTTGCGGTACGATATTAAATTAGGCCTAAACCTTAAGAACCGACATGCGAAATACATTCCTGGAATTTGAGCAGCCTTTGGCCGAGCTCGAAGGCAAAATCGAAGAGCTCCGCTATGTGCAATCTGATTCCGCTGTGGATATTTCAGAGGAACTCAGCCGTCTGCAGCAAAAAAGCCAGACGCTGGCCAAAAATATTTATGCCAAGCTCACGCCTTGGCAAACGGCCCTGGTTGCTCGCCATCCACAACGTCCATATACCCTGGACTATGTAAACCAGATTTTTTCGGACTTTCACGAGCTGCACGGCGACCGCATGTATGCGGACGACCTGGCGATCGTGGGGGGGCTGGCACGATTCAATGGCACCCCCTGCATGGTCATTGGCCACCAGAAAGGTCGTGACACCAAAGAGCGCGCCCGTCGCAACTTTGGCATGCCTCGTCCGGAAGGGTATCGCAAGGCCCTGCGACTGATGCGCCTTGCCGAGAAATTTGGTATTCCCGTGTTCACCTTCGTGGATACCCCTGGCGCGTATCCTGGCATTGGCGCTGAGGAGCGGGGTCAGTCCGAGGCAATCGGTCACAACCTGTTTGCCATGGCCAAGCTGCGTGTGCCTATCATCTCCACCATTATTGGTGAGGGCGGCTCGGGCGGTGCCCTGGCCATCGCCGTGGGGGATGTGGTCTCCATGCTGCAGTACTCCACGTATGCCGTGATCTCGCCGGAAGGCTGTGCCTCGATTCTCTGGCGTAGCGCCGACAAGGCTCCCGTCGCTGCCGAGGCTCTGGCCATTACGGCGCCCCGTCTGAAAGAGCTGGGTCTGGTCGATCGCGTGATCAATGAACCGATCGGCGGCGCGCATCGCGACCCCACGATGATGGCTCGTCAGTTGGGCCGTGCCCTGGCCGACGCCTTGCGTCAGGTGTCGGGTCTGACTACCGAGCAATTGCTGGCGCAACGCATGGAACGTCTCCTGGCCTATGGCCGCTATCAGGAAGTACGTGCCTGATCCATTGCCTTGCAGTCCGCTGGGGGGCTTTAGCCCCTCGCCTGCGCTGCTAAAAGCGCTTGACCACCACCTGAGTTTTACAAGCAGCGATAGCATCGCTGTCGCCCTGAGTGGTGGCGCGGACTCGGCTATGCTGGCGGTACATGCCCATTTTTGGGCCAGCCGCCGCAAAGTCACACTTCATTTTTTCCATATTCATCACGGCCTGCAAGCCTTTGCCGATCAGTGGCAAGCGCATGTGCATGACTTGGCGGCGCGTTTGCAGCGACCCTGTCACAGTTTGCGGGTCCAGGTGCAGTCCCGCCGTCTCAGCGCGGATGGCATGGAATCCGCCGCACGTGATGCCCGCTATCAAGGTCTGGCTGAACTGGCGCATTTTGTTGGCTTGCAGCATGTGCTGCTGGCCCATCATCAGGACGATCAGGCTGAAACCGTTTTGATGCGTTTGCTGCGAGGCACGGGCACAACCGGCTTGGGTGCGATGGCACCCCATATGCAGCGTGATGATCTGAGTTACTGGCGACCCTGGCTGGAGCAGCCCAGGGCACTCATTCTTCAAGCCAGTGAACATTTTACGGCGGCCACAGGCTGGCACGCAGTACAAGACCCCACCAATACCAATCCTGATTACACCCGTGGCGCGGTGCGTGACTTGCTCACGCCTGTGCTGGATGCACGCTGGCCCGGTTGGCAAAGCCGTTTGCAAAGACAGGCCCACCTGAGCCGTGAAACGCAGGAGGTCCTGGACAGTGTGGCGCGTCAGGATTGGCTGGGTCTGGAGCCGGATGAAACCGGCCGCAGCTTCAGTTTGAGCGCCTGGCGCGGTCTGGAACCGGCCCGGCAAAGCATGGTGATCCGTTATTGGTTGCAGGAGCAGGGCGCCGGTTTGCCCACGCATGCCCGTCTGGCAGAGCTGCTGCGCCAGCTGCGTGGCGTGCATGCCCAGGGTCACGACAGAAATTTGATGTGGAAGCATGGACCAAACCTGATCCGCTGTGTTCGTGGTCGGGTGCTGATCGAATCTGCCGGTTCAGGCGGGCAGCAAGCCGGCCTGAAGGCCGATCAAGCAAGTAAGTAGTTTTGGGGTGGCCTGTGGCAGGAGCGTGGGCTATGGTGTTGAGTCGACAAAGTATGTGTTTTTTTGCGTGCGCATGTGGTAGAGCCTGCGCTTGGGGCACAGAAAGTCGTTAGAATAGTTGGGTTTTGTGTCTATCCCAGACCTTAGCCCTTTGATGCAGAGTAAAAGATGTCCCTGATCGTACATAAATATGGCGGCACGTCGATGGGCTCGATCGAGCGCATCCAGAATGTGGCGCGTCGGGTTGCCAAATGGCATGCCGCCGGGCACCAGGTGGTGGTGGTTCCTTCGGCCATGTCCGGCGAAACTAACCGCCTGCTAGGCCTGGCCAAAGAACTGAGCGTTCAGCCTGATCCGCGTGAGCTGGATATGCTGGCAGCCACGGGCGAACAGGCCAGTAGCGCCCTGTTGGCCATGGCCCTGGCGGCCCAAGGCGTACCTGCCCGCAGCTATACCGGCTGGCAGGTTCCCGTAAAAACTGACAGCGCCTACACCCGTGCTCGCATTCGTTCTATCGACGACACCCGCATCCGCCAGGATCTGGACGCAGGCCGTGTGGTCGTGGTGACCGGTTTCCAGGGTGTGGATGATGAAGGCAATATCACGACCCTGGGTCGTGGTGGCTCGGACACCTCGGCGGTGGCGGTGGCAGCGGCCATGAAGGCCAGCGAGTGCCTGATCTACACCGATGTGGACGGTGTCTACACGACCGACCCGCGCGTCGTGCCGGAAGCCCGTCGCATGAAAGTGCTGTCTTTTGAAGAAATGTTGGAAATGGCCTCTCTGGGCTCCAAGGTTCTTCAAATCCGGTCCGTGGAATTTGCCGGCAAGTACAAGGTGCCCGTACGCGTCTTGTCGTCCCTGACCGACCCCATGATTCCGCTCGAAGAAGAAATGTCTTCGGGCACGCTGATTACTTTCGAGGAAGACCAAAAAATGGAAGCTGCCGTTGTCTCTGGCATCGCCTTCAGCCGTGATGAAGCCAAGTTCACCCTGCGTGCCGTGCCCGACACCCCTGGCGTGGCCTATTCCATTCTGGGCCCCATTGCCGCCGCCAATATTGAAGTCGACATGATTTTGCAGAACCTGTCGGTTCAAGGCACGACCGACTTCTCCTTTACGGTCAGCCGCAATGATGCACTGCGCACCAAGGAATTGCTGACCAATCAGGTTGGCCCTGCCGTGGGCGCTGGTGAAATCGTGTTTGACGAAGCCGTTTGCAAAGTCTCCATCGTGGGCATCGGCATGCGTAACCACGCCGGTATTGCCAGCTCGATGTTCCGTGCCTTGTCCGAAGAGGGCATCAATATCCAGATGATCAGCACCAGCGAGATCAAGACCTCTGTGATTATTGCCGACAAGTACATGGAATTGGCTGTGCGTGCCTTGCACAAGACTTTCGAGCTGGATCAGGAAAAATAATCTCTTTTGCTATTTGCATTGGTTTTTTATAAATGCTATAGTAGCTTCTTTCCTAGAGCTGGAGACGTGGCCGAGAGGTTGAAGGTACTCCCCTGCTAAGGGAGCATACGGCTTATACCCGTATCGAGGGTTCGAATCCCTCCGTCTCCGCCAGCTGGAATTAAATTAAGCCCTTGTTTTCAAGGGCTTTTTTTATTGCCTGCTGTTTTCTGACGATATGTCGGCCCCTTAATGGCCGGCAGTCACCAGATACTTGCACCACTTTTTTTTGCATCCGCCACGCGGATTGCGCTGTGTTCACTCCGTTCCCGTGATACGTAAAAAACAAGAATTGTTACCTTTCCCTTGCTTCATCCGAATCAGTTGCGGATCTGGGAAGGAGGGATGTTTCAAACAACACGGATTGCAAAGAGTGCAAGACTTTTCAAACAAAGACACTTGAAGAATGAAAAGGCTGTGTCGTTTTTGGCACAGGCCAAGTAAAGCAGCGGGTCTCGTGCTTACAATCAAATAAAGTGTTTTGCGTCGTTCAAGACGGCAGTCTTGTTTTTTAGGGCGAGCGATGATTAAACGAGTCCTCTGTATCTGTGGCATAGCCTTGATGGGCTTGCCGTTTTTGGCGTCTTCAACTGAGCTGGCATTAGATGAGCAGGTGGTGACTCGTTACGTGCAAAGCCTGCGCGATATTTTGCCCGTGCTCCAAACGGTGGAGCGCAGCGAGCCCGTGTGGGACGGGGGGCAGCCGGATGGCTTGCCGCCTGTACTGGAACTTGAGCAGGTGGAGCGCGGCTCGGACTTGTACCGCCAGTTAAATAGTCTGACGCAAAAACATGGCTTCTCCGGACTGGAGCAATGGGACGCCGTGGGCCAGCAGATCTGGCTGACCCGTCTCTATATCCAGGAGCGTGAAGATCTGGATTCGGTCTATGAGCAGCTGGATGTACTGGAAGCCGCTTTGCGTGATAACGCCCGCCAGTATTCCACGGCCGAGCTCGAGCAGTTAATGCGCACGTTCCAGGACAGCAAAAATCATATTCTGCGTTTGATCGCAACGCGCAGTGATGTCCCCCCCGTACAGGCACATATGGCTGATCTGGATGCGGCACTGGCTTCGCTGGAGTAACGAGGCGGCTGTCAGGTACGGGGCAGCACGATGCAATGGTGCTCGTTGGGAATGGATTCCCCGCAATTCGGGCTAGTTGTCATATTTTGACGCTTCTTTTCTGAGCATGACAGAAGGAATCGGGGATAATTGCCGTCTTGTTGAAAACTAGTGGGAAGACTGAAGCGTCATGCGTATCATCTTGATTTTGTTGGGGGCTGCGGTATTGGCCTACCTGATTGCCAAAGGCATACGGCAACTGATGGTGGAACGGCGTCAATTAAAAGACCAGACGCGACAGCCACGCCCAGGAAACCGTGATGAGCACTGATAAAAATCCATTTACTAAACTGGCTGCGAAAACAAAGTCTGAAGGTGGCGCCAATTATTCCAAGGGACTCGGTTTCCTGGGGGCTGCGCTGCTTATTTTCCTGATCCTGATTGTGGCCTCCATGGGCTCATTTCTGCAGGTTGACCAGGGGGAGCGGGGTGTGGTGCTGCGCAACGGCAAGCTGGTGCGCGTGGCCGAACCGGGCCTGGACTTCAAGGTACCGTTCTTTGATACGGTGCGCAAAATTTCGGTGCGTGACCACACAGTTCGCATGCAGCTGGAAGCCTATAGTTATGATCAGCAGTCTGCCTCGATGGTCGCATCGGTCACGTATCGCGTGCCAGAAACCGATGTGGCCCAGCTGTATTCCGAATATGGTTCGCTGGAGGCGTTGGAAACGCGCTTGCTCGAACGCAAGGCGCTGGACGTGATCAAGAACGTGTTTGGTAAATACACGGCCGCCCAGTCGATTCAGAATCGTGAAAAGCTCGGGGCCGATATCAACGAAGCCATGCGGGTGACGCTGGAGTCTGCGCCTTTGCAGATGATGGGCGTGCAGGTTGAGGAAGTGTCCTTCTCCAAGGCTTACGAGCAGTCGATCGAAAACCGTATGCTGGCTCAGGTTCAGATCGAAACCACTCGCCAACAGAAGGAAACCGCCTCCATCCAGGCGGAAATCGAGGTGGTTCAGGCTGAGGCTCAAGCTCGTGCTCAGCGTGAACGGTATATGGCCGAAGCCGACGGCATTCGTTTGCGCGGGGAAGCGGAAGCCAAGGCTATTTCGGCCAAGGCACAGGCACTGGCGCAAAATACGAATCTGGTCAATTTGAATGCCGTGGAGAAGTGGGACGGCAAATTGCCAGAGAGTCTGGTGCCTGGTTCGGCCATGCCTTTTATCGGGTTGCGCTAAGGCAGGGGCTGGCCTGAATGGGCTTTCTTCGGTAGCGTTAGGACAAGCATGACGCTACCGATTGTGTTTCCAAGGAGTGATGGATGAATGAAGAAATGAACCCTGTCCCACAAGGTGGGGGTAGCAATCAACTGGTCAGTCTGCGTAATCTGACACTCATCAATTACGCGCTGTATATCTTGTCCATGTTTGGCGGCATTACCGCCCTGGTTGCCATCATCATCAATTACATCAAACGCGATGAAGTGCGCGGCACGTATCTGGAGTCGCACTTTGACTGGCAAATCCGCACCTTTTGGTGGGGCTTGGCTGGTGTGGCCCTGTCTTTCTTGCTGATGGCGATTCTGATCGGTTTTGTGACGATCGTCATCGTGAGCGTCTGGATCTTGTACCGTCTGATCAAAGGCCTGCTGGCCCTGAGTGACGGCAAGGCGATTGCCTGATCAGCCAGTCATCAAGCGTGGTTGAGAAAGGGCTCGCATCGCTTCGCGGGCCTCTTTGGGCGGTACCCCAAAATGCTGTCGAAAGGCACGGCTGAAATGCGCGGAGCTGCTAAATCCCCAGTGGTAGGCAATCTCGGTAATGGTTCGCTTGTGATGAGCCAGGCGGCGCAAGTCTTGCTCAGCCCCTTGCAGGCGCATGGACCAGATCCAGTTTGTCAGTGAAGTCGCCTCGCCGTCCCAGGCGCGGTGAATCGTGCTGGCGGCCAGCCCCAGACGCTGGGCGATCTTGCCAACGCACAGTTCAGGATCGCGCAGGTTTTCCAGCACATAGGCTTTGATTCGCTCGCGTCGCTGCGAGGCCGTGTGGTCTTTCAAGGGCAGTGTGCTCAGATTGTCAGCCAGTGCCGCCACCAAAATACCCACCAGACTGTCCGCCAGCGAGCGGTCTACCAGATCCCCGCGGGACGGCGGGCTGTTCATCAGCTCGGACACCATATGCGAGAGCAGGCGTGCCGTACCGGATTGGGCGCTACTCATCGTGCAGGCGGTCATGTCTTCGGCATGGTGCAAGCGTTTGCGCAAGATGGAACCGGGCAAGGAGAGCACATATTGCTCAAAATCCTGGTCAAACAAAAGCTGGTAAGGGCGGGTGGAGTCGTACAGGGCCAGATCTCCAGGCTTGAGATGGGCCGTTTTTTGGTCCTGAATCAGCTGCCCGGTGCCCGCGACCTGAATGCTGAGCAGAAAAATATCTTCAGAGGCGCGGGAGATTTGCAATGGTGTGCGCAATACGGTTTGCGTGGTCGAGGTGATTCGGGACAGATTGACGGCGGCCAGTTCGCGACGAGTAATGGCGCCAAAGAAGGGAGCCGTGGAGCGGGAGGGAACGGCACATTCCAGTTGCACATAGGCTTTGTTGACGGCTTCCATCCAGTAAGGGGCGCGCCGTGCGGGGGGAATTGTCGTCGTAGACCATTGCTCCATGGAAGACCTCATCGTCTCAGAACCAGAGGCAGATAGCAAACGCTGCCATCAGCCGAACTGGCTAAGTATCCGGTATGTTCCAGGGTTTGGACCAGACCAGAAAGCGTCCCAGGAGGCGATAATTTCAGACCAGCTGGAGCCCCCGGTGCCTGGCTTACCCCTCAATGAGCGAGCAGCAAGCGCACCGGGCCCTTTCTGTGGGGCGTAAAGGTTGATCGACCTGGACCCGTCAGGATGGCTCGTGCAGCAGTACCGTGTCAGTGCTGTAGTTTGGCTGAGTAGGCTCGGCCGGAGCGCTGCTCAGTGGCGATGGGCTAGCCGTGCTCTCTTTAACGACGCTTTTGTGGTGTAGGCGGGTCATAGGCTCACGATGTCCCAAGTCCAGCACCAGGCGAGTGGCTTCGGGTTTGGAATAGTGCCCCACAGGGTCATTGATGGCCTTGGCGTAGGCAATTTCTTCCATGTCCAGATCAGCGATGATCAGGCCTTCGGCATCATGGGGCAGGTAAGGTGCCAAGGTACGGCCATCAGGGGCAAAGATCATGGAGCTGCCTCCGCCTACGGTCAGTAGATGGGCGTTGTGCTCACCGACTTCCAGCATGTCCAGCGTCTCTTGGGTGACGACACTGCTGGCAGCAATCGTAAAGCACTGACCCTCCACCGAGTAAATCTGTGAAGCGGCCATATTCACCTTGGCGCTCAACGCATGTGCCTGTTCGCTGTACAGTGAAAAAGAGGGCCAGGCAGCAATGTGGATTGCCTCATGCTGGGAGTAGAGTGCGTATTTGCTCAAGGGGGAGAGGTGCTCCCAGCAGCACAAGGCTCCGACCCGCCCCAGCTCGGTATCGGAGACGATCAGGTCGCGGGCATACCCTTCACCAAAGACCGTGCGCTCTACATGCGTGGGTTTGAGTTTGCGGCGCGACCACAACATCTCGCCCTTGTCATCAATCAGGCACTGCCCCAGATACAGGCTGCCGCCACTACGCTCGCTGTAGCCCAGGGCAATAAAAATACCCAAGGTACGCGCGGCCTGGGCAATGTGATGAAATTCTGCACTGTCCAGACAGAGCGAGTTGGCCTGATAACGGGCACTGTATTTGAGTGACCAGGCCGGTGCGCCCAGCCAGACATGAAAAGGGTAGCCCGGTAGCCAGGTCTCGCCAAACACGATCAGGTCGCATCCCTCATCGCGCGCCTGACGGGCAAGTTCAATGGTCTTGTCCACGCCGGCTGCCAGATCGTAATTGGGAGAGGCGGCCTGTACGGCGGCGGCCCGAACGATTTTCCTTGTCTGCATACATCCTCCATGTCGCGGTATTCGCGATCTTGATCCCCATGCCGTGCACAATACCGCACCCGGCCATTATGATTTGACTCAGTGTAGGGCCGGGAGCGGGTGAGGAATTGACTGACCGACGCAGCAAACTTGACTGGTAGGCGCAGGCTCAGGGAGGTTCGGATGAGCGCTTGAAACGGATAGCGACGGGTGCAAGGAGGCGGTCGCCGCGTCTCTGTTACTTATGGTGCGAAGCTGTATTGCACCGTCAAGCCCAGACCCAGGACCCAGAGGATCAAGGGGATTGGACGCATCAGCAGGCTGGGAATGGTGCGCAGGATATAGCCGAGCAGACGGGTAAACAGCCAGAGCAGGGAAGGCGATCTATCTGTTTCTTTCATATAAATCATGCCTTGCGCCAGCAAAAAGGACTGCGACAGGTAGGCGGCGTAAAACACCATGCCCAAGCAAAAGGCCAGCCAGTAATACAACATGCTCATAGGATGCAAAAAGAAAGAGGACGGCGCATTATATCGAGCTGTAGAGGCTATGATCTTCTTTTTGGCCGGACCCCGTGCTGGCCAGGTGCAGGCTTTGTACGAGGCAGGTATGCAAAATATTTATTCTATTGATGGTCTGGTGCCCGTCGTTCATCCTACGGCCTTTGTTCATCCTACCGCCGTGTTGATTGGGGACGTGATTATCGGCGAAGGGGTTTATATCGGCCCCCTGGCGAGTTTGCGTGGCGACTTCGGGCGCATCATCATGAAGGCGGGGTCCAACATTCAGGATACCTGTGTGATCCACGGCACGCCTTACCAGGACACCATCGTGCATGAGGACGGTCACGTCGGACATGGTGCGGTGCTGCACGGATGCGTGATTGGACGCAACGTACTGGTGGGCATGAATGCGGTGGTCATGGACGCGGCGGATATTGGCGCGGACAGTATTATTGGCGCCATGGCCTTTGTTAAAAAAGGCATGCAGGTGCCGCCGCGCAGTCTGGTGGCCGGCTCTCCCGCAGTAATCGTCAAAGAGCTGGATCAGAAGGCCATTGATGGGAAATTTTTCGGAACACGCATGTACCAGCGTCTGGCTCAGCGCTCGCTGGCGACCATGCAGCGTGTTGAACCTTTGACCGAAGTAGAGGCCGATCGCCCACGCCTGCGTGAAGACCAGATTTACCCGGTGGATTGCTCCAAGTAGAAGCTTGAGTGGCACTTTGCTTCTCTCAGCCCCAGACGGTATTGCCGATTTATACGCGGGTTTGAATACGCATAGGGCTGTGTATTGGCATCCTGCGAGTCTTGCTTGCCGCCGTGTGTCGGCAGTAATAATGAAAAAACCCTTGGCATGGAGTGATATCCAGAGACCAAGGGTTTTTTGTGCGTTGAGTCTTCAGGCTGCAAGGTCTGAGCTGCCAAGCAGGACGAGGCAGCCCGTGCTTGCCGGACTTATTTGCCTGCCGCCGCCAAAGCCTGTTTCCAGACGTCGAGCACGGTGTTGTATTCAGCCGCCGCTTTCAAGGGATCGAGAGTGGCCACTTTGATCTGATCCAGGTTTGGCAACTGGGTCAGTTCGGCCACATTGATGTCGCTACGGGTGGGGCGACGGAAGTTTTCTACCAGTTCGGCTTCCTGTACTTCCTTGGACAGCAAAACGTCTACCAGTTTGCGAGCTGCCTCCTGACCGTTCTTAGGATTCTTGATCACGGCCACGCCTTCCGGGGCAACAAAAGTGCCGTCTTCAGGGTAGATCAGCTCAATCCCTTTCTGGCCACCGGCGACGTAGGCGTAAGCGGCGTATTCCATGGTCACGCCCAGTGGGTATTCACCGTTAGCCACACTTTTGTAGACCTGGCCAGAACTCTTGGACACGATGACGTTGGCAGCCAGTTTGTTCAGGCCTTCCGCGCCGTACAGTTGGTAAATACCGTAAACCTGATCGTAGGCACTACCCGAGGAGGCGGGATCACCGATGATGATCTTGCCTTTCCACTGAGGGTCGAACAAATCAGACCAGGTCTTGGGAGCGGCCAGGCCTTTCAGCTGGCGCTCGTTGGCCATGATGACCATGACGTGGGCATTGGAGCTGGTCCACAGGCTGTCCTTGCCGTGGAAGGCCTGCGCAATAGCCTTGTTCTCGGGTGATTCGTAGGGCTCAAAGTTTTGCTGGAAAGCAGCCATGGTGCCGTAACCAGCGCCCCAGACCACATCGCCCAACGGGTTTTGTGCTTCGGCTTCGATACGCTTCATCAAGGCGCCCGCGCCTGAGGTTACTTGTTGAATGGACAGGTCCGGCGCGGTTTTTCGGGCGATTTCCAGGGCCGTATCAATGGTTTGCACATTGTTGGGCGTATACATCACGGCATTGGCGGCCAGAGCGGTACTGGACAGGGACAGGGCGCCGACACTGAGCGAGAGTGCCAGACCTGTTTTCAGGAAACGTGTAGTCAGCATAATGAGCCTTTTTAGATTAGCGGCTGGAAAACAGATCCAGCTTGAGGAAACGGATAGCCAGATAAATAGGCACCAGAATCACGACCATCAAGATCACGCCATAGGCCGAGGCGCGGGCCAGAAAACCGGCGTCAATCTGGCGGAACATCTGGATGGGCATGGTTTCCATCCCACCGTAATACAGCACGATCGTGGCGGAAATTTCGGCCAGGGAAGTCACCCACATCAGGATGGCCGCCCCCAAAATGGCTGGCTTCATCAAGGGCAACACCACCTTGAAGAAACTCTGAAAAGGACTGACACCCAGGTTGATGGAGGCTTCTTCGATCGAGTCGGGAATGTTGTAGAGCGAGGCCGACGCGGAGCGAATGGAAAAGGGCACCTTGCGCACAAAGTAGGCGCCGGCCATGATGACCCAGGTGCCGGTGAGCACCAGCATGCCGCTGTTGTAGGTCTGGATCAGGGCGATACCGAGCACAGTGCCTGAAATGGCCAGGGGCAGCATCACCATATAGTCCAGCGCCGTCACCACGAACAGTCGCTTTTTCACGATCAAGTAACTGCAGATCGTGGCAAAGCAGGTGCCTGCAACGGTGGCGACACTGGCCAGCATCAGCGAGTTCAGGATGGGCTCCGGTGCGTAGCGCAGGGCGCGCTCCATATTGTCCAGGGTGAAGGTCCCGTATTGCATGACCGGGCCGCTGGCTTTGGTGAACGCGCCAATCAGCACGATAAAGGCCGGAATCAGCGAGAAGGTCACAAAGAGCACGGCGCCGATGGTCAGCAAGATGCCGGCCAGGCCTTGGGCGCGTACAGGACGCGGCGCACGGCCTTGCTGCATCTGGAAGGTCTTGCGCTCCAGAACCCGTTTCTGGATGAACAGCACGGCACCGACCAGAATTACCGAGACGACGGCCAGCACGCCTTGCATGGTGGGGTTGCCACTCATTTCGGACAGAAAGGTGGTGTAGGTCAGCGAGGACAGTACATCGACCTGACCGCCCAGAATCATGGGGATGGAGAAGTTGTCCACGGCCAGTGTGAACACAATCATGGCATTGACCAGCAAGGCAGGCATCAGCACCGGAAAGGTGACGCTAAGCGCGCGCTTGAAGTTGCTGGCCCCCAGGTTCACAGCCGCTTCTTCCAGCGTACCGTCAATAGCCTTGAGCGCCGCCAGCATGCCGATATACACATAGGTGTAATCGTTCAGGATCAGCACGTAAGACATGCCAAACCAGCCGTAGAAGCTGGGCAGGTCGATGCCGATGTTCTCCAGCGCCAGACGCACCACGCCGTTATTGCCCAGCAGCATCAGCCAGGCCTGCGAGACAATGATGTCCGGCAGCACAATGGTGGTCAGCGGCAAAATGGCGACAATGGCTTTGCCGGGAAAGTCGTAGCGCGCCACCACATAGGCCAGTGGAGCGCCCAGCAGCAAGGTGCCGATGGTGGAAATCAGCCCCAGCTTGATGGTGTTGAAAAAGGCCTCGACGTAGCGGGGGTCACTGAAAAAGGTTTCAAAGCCGTGCAGGCTGGGCAGGCCCGTTGCCGGATCAACGACACTTTGATAGAACAAGGAAGCCAGTGGCCAGACGACCCAGAAAACCAGTACCACCAGACAAACCAGGGCAGGCAGGAACCAGGGAGAACGAAGGGCCAGGGGTCTTGCAGCAATAGCCATGAGTATTACGCCTCGACCAGACGACATTCAGGGCTAAAGCTCAGGTTCACCGAGCGGCCTGCCAAAAGATGGGGGTCCAGGGCGGCCGCAACGTCAGCAATGATCTGTTTGCCGTCATTGAGCTTCAGGCTGTAGGCCGTTTTGGTCCCCAGATACTGGCGAGCCACCACCTGGGCGGGGATGCTGCCAGCCAGCGCTTGCGTATGCAGCGTGATGTGTTCGGGACGTACCGCCAGCAAGACCTGGCCTGCTGGGGGCGGATTGTTCACCATGATATGGCCGCCTGCGATGCTGACGGTGGTGTGGTCGGGCTCCTGATGAACGCCCAGGGTGTCGATCAGGTTGGCCGCCCCAATAAAGTCGGCAGCATACGCTGTACGTGGGCTGGAGTACATCAGTTCAGGTGTATCGAGCTGGTCGATCCGACCTTGGCGCAACAAAGCGATGCGGTCCGACATGGACAGGGCTTCTTCCTGGTCATGTGTCACGAAAATAGCCGTGATGTTCGATTCCTGTTGCAGTTCACGAATGACCTGACGCATCTGAATGCGCAGCTTGGCATCCAGGTTGGACAGGGGCTCGTCCATCAGCAACACCCGGGGTTCGATCACCAGGGCACGGGCCAGGGCCACACGCTGACGTTGACCGCCTGACAGTTCAGCAGGGTAACGCTGGGCCATGCCGCCCAGCTCGACGCGGTCCAGAATGTAGCCGACTTTTTTCTTTATGTCGCTGCTGCTGACTTTACGTACCCGCAAGCCGTAGGCCACGTTGTCAAAGACGCTCTTGTCCGGAAATAGGGCGTAGTCCTGAAATACCATGCCGGTCTCGCGCTTGTGGGCGGGCAGGTAGGTAATATCTTCTTTGTCCAGATACAGACGGCCTTCATCGGGGATGATGAAACCGGCAATCATGCGTAGCAAGGTGGTTTTGCCACAGCCGCTCGGGCCTAATAATGTGAAGAATTCACCGTGCCGGATTTCCAGGCTCAGTTCATTGATGATGGTGTTGCTGCCGTAGCGTTTAACGACGCGATCGATGTGGATGTCTGCCATGGGGATAGATCAGCCTGGGACTGAATAATGCAGGTAAGCCGCGCTGCAAGAAGGCGGTTGCCTAGGCTTTTAAAGGAAGTGGCTCAGGCGCCGCCGGCGATATAAACCGCCCTGGGGCCTTGGCACAAACAATAATTACAAGTTGATGACATGTTTTATACGAAGTTGCTATCTTAGCAGCAGGTCAATGCTTGTAGTTTTAATTATCAGGCAACTAAGTCTTTGGAAATGGCTGGCCTGGCAGGATGTGCGCGATGCGCAGAGAAAAAAAATCTGCCGCTCACGCCCTCTGTTGCGATAATCAGGTGGTAGTAATGTGTCTTGCGTTTTTGTCTAAAGCGGTCTAGTGCGGGTGCAGATTTCTTGTGTCAAATAAAGGCCCTTATAGTGAGTTCCAAAAAGAATGACTGTTTTTGACAGCGCGCAGGAGAGGGAGAGGGAAACAAAAGGATAGCGTTCTATCCTGTTTAAGCAGGCGTGTCAGACGCCTGTACTTGCGCATCCGAATTTATAGAGAGTGTTCCGGTGTGGTGTGGAAGCACACATCGGGCCGGTGTGGTTGCTGAGTCGCGTCTGAAAAGAGGCAGACTCACCCCGCCGGGTACTGCACGTCGTCAGAGATCGTAGAAGTTAGTTAATTAACTGGAGATTGAAGATGCGACTGGGTGTACTAAGCCCCCGGGGGACCGGGGAAAAGAGGGTAGCGGCCACGCCCGATACCGTCAGGGCCTACCGCAAGGCGGGCCATGATGTGATTGTCGAGGCGGGTGCTGGACAGGGTATTGCCAGCTCGGATGCAGACTACGAGGCGGCAGGGGCTACGATAGGCGATCCCTATCAGGCCACCGTACTGCTGCTTGTAGGGCCAGCCGATGTGGATCTGGCCCGTCTACGTGCCGAACATGTGCTCGTCGGTATGCTGGACCCCTATGAGAGCCAGGGTCTGGATGGACTGGCTGCTTCTGGTTGCCAGGCATTTGCCCTGGAGCTGATCCCGCGTACGACGCGGGCGCAAAGCATGGACGTTCTGTCCTCGCAGGCCAATATCGCAGGGTATGCCGCAGTGCTTAAAGCGGCCACTTTGTATCCCCGATTCTTTCCCATGATGATGACCGCGGCGGGTACCGTCAAAGCAGCCCGTGTCGTGGTGCTGGGCGCGGGGGTGGCCGGTTTGCAGGCGATTGCGACGGCCCGTCGTCTGGGGGCGGTGGTCGAGGCCTCTGACGTGCGTCCGGCTGCCCGTGAGCAGATTGAGTCGCTAGGTGGCAAGTTCATTGACGTACCTTACGAGACTGACGAAGAGCGGGAAGCGGCGCAAGGCGTAGGCGGCTATGCGCGTCCCATGCCTGCTTCCTGGTTGCAACGACAGGCGGCGGTGGTGGCGGCACGTTGCGCTCAGGCCGACGTCATCATCACCACGGCCTTGATTCCGGGGCGTCCCGCCCCGCGCCTGATTGCCGAGGAGGTGGTGCAGTCCATGCGGGCGGGTTCGGTCATTGTTGACCTGGCTGCGGCACGCGGTGGCAACTGCGCCTTGACCGAAGCCGATCGGATTGTGGAAAAGCATGGCGTGACCCTGGTGGGCGAGACCAACTTTCCGGCTCGCGTTGCCGCGGATGCGTCTGCCTTGTATGCCCGCAATATTCAACAGTTTCTGGGCTTGATGCTCAAGGATCAGTCTGACGAGCTGCATATCCCTGCGGACGACGACATTGTGAATGCCAGCCGGGTGGTTCAGGGTGGTAAACGACTCTTTCCACAGCAGGGAGCCTGAGATCATGGATATTATTTCTCCCCTGGTCATTAATCTGATCATCTTTGTACTGGCCATTTACGTGGGTTACCACGTGGTCTGGACAGTGACGCCCGCTTTGCACACCCCCTTGATGGCGGTGACCAACGCCATCTCGGCCATCATCATTGTGGGCGGTATGCTGGCGGCAGCCCTAACCGAAAGCACCTGGGCACAGGTGATGGGCATCATCGCCACCGCGCTGGCCTCGGTTAACGTGTTCGGTGGTTTTCTGGTAACCCGCCGCATGTTGGAAATGTTTAAAAAGAAGGGCGCTAAAAATACGCCCAAGGAAGGGCAATCATGATTTCCATGAATACCGTTACCTTGTGCTATTTACTGGCTTCAGTGTGTTTCATTCAGGCCCTGAAAGGCTTGTCGCATCCAGCCAGTTCGCGTCGTGGCAATCTGTTCGGCATGGTGGGGATGGCCTTGGCCATTGCCACCACCGCCGTGCTGATCTACAGCCTGGCTCCTGAAGGCAAAGAGCTTTCTGGCCTGCTGCGGGTTCTGATCGGTCTGGTCATTGGCGGCGTGCTCGGCACCATCATGGCACGCCGTGTCGAGATGACCAAAATGCCGGAGCTGGTGGCCTTCATGCACAGCATGATTGGTCTGGCTGCGGTCGCCATTGCGATTGCCGTGGTGCTGGAGCCGGTGGCCTTCGGGATTGGTTCGGCCGAGGTGGCGCTGCCCATGGGTAACCGTGTGGAGCTGGCCTTGGGCGCGCTGGTCGGTGCCATTACCTTCTCCGGTTCGGTGATTGCATTTGGCAAGCTGTCGGGCAAATACAAATTCCGACTGTTCCAAGGGGCGCCCGTCACTTTTAAAGGTCAGCACATGCTGAACCTGCTGCTCGGGCTCTTGGCCCTGCTCTGCGGTGCGATCTTTGTGATGACCCAGGCATGGTGGGCCTTTGGCGTGCTGCTGGCCTTGTCCTTCCTGCTGGGCGTGATGTTGATCATCCCGATTGGCGGGGCGGACATGCCGGTGGTGGTCTCCATGCTGAACAGCTATTCGGGCTGGGCCGCAGCAGGGATTGGTTTCTCCCTGAACAACTCCATGCTGATCATTGCCGGTTCGCTGGTGGGTTCTTCCGGTGCAATTCTGTCCTACATCATGTGCAAGGCCATGAACCGTGCCTTCTTCAACGTGATACTGGGCGGTTTTGGTGCCAATCCGGAAGCGGCTGCCGGTGGCGCGGATCAGGGCAATCGTTCGGTGAAATCCGGCAGTGCAGAAGATGCCGCTTTCATGATGAGCAATGCCGAGTCCGTGGTGATTGTGCCCGGTTACGGTTTGGCCGTGGCCCGTGCTCAACACGCCTTGAAAGAGTTGTCGGACAAGCTGACCAGCCAGGGTGTGAATGTGCGATACGCGATTCATCCGGTGGCCGGTCGTATGCCTGGCCATATGAACGTCTTGCTGGCTGAGGCCGAAATGCCTTATGAGCAAGTCTTTGAAATGGACGACATCAATAGCGAGTTTGCGCAGACCGATGTGGTGCTGGTGCTGGGGGCCAATGACGTGGTTAACCCGGCCGCCAAGAACGATCCGGCTTCGCCAATTGCGGGCATGCCGATTCTGGAAGCGTACAAGGCCCGAACCGTGATCGTGAACAAGCGGTCCATGGCCGCCGGTTATGCCGGTCTGGATAACGAGCTGTTCTATATGGACAAGACCATGATGGTGTTTGGCGATGCCAAAAAGACCATCGAAGATATGGTCAAAGCGTTGTAAACCTTTTGGGGTTTTGGCGCTGGCAGTAAAAAAGCGCTCTGGTTCCTTGGGGGGCCGGAGCGCTTTCTGGTTGGGAAGAGCGAATTTAAAACTTGGGGCCGGAGCGCAATTGCTCGCACATTTGTTGGCGCTGCGCTTCGCTGATCGTGGCCATGTCCTTGCTGCCGCGTTCCAGACCTGCATTGAACGCTGCTTCAAAGTCGGCTTCGTTCAGGCCCATCTCTTTCATGGACTGCTGTTGCTTTTCCTTCATTTCTTTCAATTGCGCCTCGGAGTAGTCGCCGCAGACTTTTGCGGCGGCGTGCATGGCACCACCCATTTGGGCAAGCTGGGTCGAGGGAGGCGTGTTTTGCGCGAAGGCCAGGCCGCAGGCCAGAAGCAGGCCGGCGGGCAGTAAACGGAAAGTGCGTGAAGTCATGATGAGTCTCGTTGCCTTGCTGTAAAAAAGCCTGGGCTGACCCGCCCAGGCTTTTGAGTATAGCCAGTCTTAAACCAAGCGGTTTTTAGATCTGCGATAAGCTGTAGTCGGAAACCTTATTGTTTTGAAAATGAATGAACAGCGTGTAGGAATCCGCCGGTGCTGCACCCGTAAGGCTGCTGGCGGCCCCCAGTCCGAAGGCACCCATGGCAGAGGACAGCAAGTCAGCGTTTGCGGTGTTACGGGGAGAGTAGGTCCACATCGATGGTCCGTTTGGGCCTTCTTGAGTGGTATCGGGTTTGCCGTAGAGCTGGCGCACTTGCTCAGAGGTGGTGACGCCTGGTTTCAGGTGTGTTTTTAGGTAGGCGGCAGTGAACTTGTCTTCGCCTCCCGTTCCACCACCCTGTAGGGTCTGGCAGGCAGCAAGTGGAATGGACAGTAAAAGCGCAGCGAGCATGCGACGAGTCATGGGTTTCCTCTTTAGATTAATGAACAGATCTGCTTTGTTTGTTTTTCGGGTCTATTCAAAGATGGGAATAGCCCAAGATGTGCCAACGACAGGCTGCACCGGGATATCGGTTTCAGCAGGTACAAGCCGGACGGCTCAATTTTCTCTGTCGTATGTGACTGCGTGTTGTACGCAGCCCGTGGCATAAGCTCTTGGAATGGTATGTCCCCTCTTTTAATTCGTGTTGGCAATAATAGAGAGGTTTTACCCTAATTTTTTGAAATTAAAAGAATGTTTCAATTGTTACATCTGGTTCGTGGCATTTGTGAAGTTCAGTTTATAAACGCCTGGGCAGGGACTTGAGGATGAGTGTTGTGCTTTTCTGCCTGACAAGGCTGATGGGTGGAAACAATTAACTTTGCCCGCTGCATGCAAATCACAGGAAAAAAGCAGAGAAACCGGGAGAGTCAGGTTGGGTAAAAAAGCGGAAAGACAAACGAAAAAAGCCACTTCCGAAGAAGTGGCTTTTTTCTTTATATGGCGCGGCTGGCAAGATTCGAACTCACGACCCCTTGGTTCGTAGCCAAGTACTCTATCCAACTGAGCTACAGCCGCCAAAGAAATGAAACTATAGCAGACTATTTATCTGCATGGCAAGCCTGTAATACTCTTTTTTTAAAATAAATACGAAAATGGTTCGGCTTGACTGAGCAGCGGGCCAGAGGAAGAGGGGGAGTCCATTACGATTGGTGCCTGAGTTGGCCGCTTGTACTGGTTTTCCTGGAGTCGGATGCGTCCAAAACGTCCCGATGTCATGAAGGGAGCTTGCTTCGGACAGGCGGAAAAGGGCATTGGAGTGTGAAGAATGGCGGGCAGGGCGTGAGTCCGCTTTTCAGTCGAGCAGCTCGCAGCGGCAGAATGCATACGAGGCAAGCGCCAGGACCTGAGAGTAAGGGGCGTGCGCAGTGTGTCATTGATGACAGAAACAAAAAAGCCACAATGAAAATTCATTGTGGCTTTACTTGCCAAGACTGAAGTCTTGAAGACTGTTCTATATAGAACACTCTTGAATATGGCGCGGCTGGCAGGATTCGAACCCACGACCCCTTGGTTCGTAGCCAAGTACTCTATCCAACTGAGCTACAGCCGCTAAAGAAGTAAAACTATAGCACGGCTATTTTTACTTGTCACCACAATATCGAATTTTTTTCGATAAAGTTTCGATGAATAGTCGTTTTTCGGTTGGGCATGTGCTTGGCAAGGGCTGGTTTCAAGGCGATGAGATGGCTGGAGAGGCCAAACGGCTCGCAGTGGCTTCTCGTCGGATCGGCCTGGAGAGGCAACGCAGCTCAACAAAGAGCCAGTCAGCCCTGGGGGAGCTGCGTTAAGAAAGGTTTTGTTCGTGTATCGCGAGTAGTTCGCGCGTCAGGGGGCATTGAGCAGCCTCTTGGGGGAGCGTGCTTTAGCAGGAACAGTGAGCCGTCTATCAGGACTGGTGTGCTCGACTGAGGGCCCTAAGCCATCTCTGGGGGGTGACCCCGTCTATGCGGAACAAGAGCCAGCCGGTCGGGGATGACTTGCCCCCAGGGAAACAAAGTCGCATTATTACGCCATTGTTTTGGAGCTGAATGTCATGGATCTGTCGAAAATTACCTGCACTGAAGATTTCCGCCTGGTGGCTAAACGCCGCGTGCCCAAGATGTTTTATGACTACGCCGACTCTGGCTCTTGGACGCAAGGGACGTATCAGGCTAATGAGCAGGATTTTCACAAGCTGAAATTCAGACAGCGTGTGGCAGTGGATATTGGTCATCGCAGTATAAGGACGACGCTGTTGGGGCAGGACGTGGCCATGCCAGTGGCTATTGCCCCCACAGGCCTGACGGGTATGCAGCATGCCGACGGCGAAATGCTGGCCGCTTTGGCTGCTCGGGACTTTGGTATTCCTTTCACACTGTCCACCATGAGTGTGTGCTCGCTCGAGGATGTGGCTCAGGCGACCCGTAGTCCGTTCTGGTTTCAGCTCTACGTCATGCGTGATCGCAGTTTTATTGAAAACCTGATTGCGCGTGCCAAAGCAGCTCATTGCTCGGCGCTGGTTCTGACTCTGGACTTGCAGGTGCTGGGGCAGCGTCACAAAGACATCAAAAACGGTTTGACGACGCCTCCGCGCCTGACGGTGCCCAATCTGCTCAATCTGGCGACCAAACCATATTGGTGTCGCAACATGTTGCGCACCCATCGCCGCAGTTTTGGCAATATTGTCGGCCATGCCAAGGGCGTTTCGGATTTGCGTTCTTTGGCGACCTGGACCGCTGAGCAGTTTGACCCGAGCTTGAGCTGGAAAGATATCGAGTGGATCAAAAATGCCTGGGGCGGCAAACTGATTGTCAAAGGCATTATGGATGCGGACGATGCTCGCCATGCAGTCGACAGCGGCGCCGATGCGCTGATCGTGTCCAATCACGGCGGTCGTCAGCTCGATGGTGCGCCTTCTTCCATTTCCTGCCTGCCGGCTATCAGCAAGGCGGTGGGTGACAAGATCGAGGTGCTCGTCGACGGAGGAGTTCGCAGTGGTCAGGATGTGTTGCGGGCACGGGCCCTGGGCGCCCAGGGAGCGATGATTGGCCGTGCTTTTCTCTACGCTTTGGGAGCGGCCGGTCAGCCCGGCGTGGCTCGCTTGCTCAAATTGATGGCCAATGAACTGGATGTGTCCATGGCTTTTTGCGGGCGCACCGACATTAATCAGGTTGACCGATCTATTTTGCTCAATCCTGATATTTTTGATCGCCCCGGTTACTGAAGACCAATATGCAAGGGGCCTGGCTGGGCAGGTAAATGGCCGCGTCCGTGGGGCCCGTTCAGATCCATGAGTGGGCCAGCGGGCACAATGCCTGTCGGGTTCAAATGGCTGTGACTGCTGTAGTAATGGGTTTTGATGTGATCCAGATTGACGGTATCGGCGATGCCGGGCATCTGGTACAGCTCCAGCATGTAGTTCCACAGATTCGGATAGTCGATCAAACGGCGCAGATTACATTTGAAGTGGCCGACATAGACCGGATCGAAGCGGATCAAGGTAGTGAACAGACGCCAGTCGGCCTCAGTGAGCCGTGTACCAGTCAGATAGCGCTGCTGGGCCAGTCGGGTTTCCAAGCCGTCCAGACTCTGGAACAGCGCATGCACGGCAGTGTTGTAGGCAGACTGTGAGCGGGCAAAGCCGGCTTTGTACACGCCGTTGTTCACCGTGTCGTAGACATGGCCATTGATCTGCTCGATTTGGGTACGCAAGTCGAGCGGAGCCATATCCAGACTGCGTGCCCCCAAGGTATCGAATGCGTTATTGAAAATACGCATGATCTCGGAGGACTCATTGTTGATGATCGTGGCCCGATGCTTGTCCCACAGCACGGGAACCGTAATGCGGCCGGTAAAGTTCGGATCAGCCTTGGCGTAGAGCTGGTGCAGGAACTGGGCATCCATGACTGGATCGGCGATCACACCTTCAGCCGGCTCAAACGTCCAGCCTTGATCGTCCATGACAGGATTCACAACTGAGACGGAAATCAGTTTGTGCAGTCCTTTCAGTTCGCGCATGATCAAGGTGCGATGCGCCCAAGGGCAGGCCAGCGACACATACAGGTGATAGCGGTTGGCCTGAGCGGGCTGTGCCGCCTGCCCCTGGGGACCGGGGCCGCCATCGGCCGTAATCCAGTCCCGGAAGGTGGACTGGGCACGCTGAAATGTATCGGACTCAGTACGGCTGACTGGCTCTTTGCTGTGCCATTGCCCTTCAATCATCATGCCCATTCTTGTCCTCCGTTTTAGCCTTTCAGCTTCATGGCAATTTCAGCGATATGACGGCCCTGGAAGCGGGCCCCGTCCAGCTCGTTCTGGCTTGGTTGGCGCGATCCGTCGCCACCGGCAATGGTAGAGGCTCCGTAGGGGCTGCCACCGGTTACCTCATCGAGCAGGGTTTGACCCGCAAAGCTGTAGGGCAGGCCCACCACAATCATCCCAAAGTGCATCAGGTTGTGAATAATGGACAGCAGCGTGAGCTCCTGCCCGCCGTGCTGGGTAGCAGTGGACGTAAAGGCGCCACCTACCTTGCCATTGAGGGCGCCGCGTGCCCACAGGCCACCGGCCTGGTCCAGAAAACTGGCCATTTGTGAACTGATACGCCCAAATCGGGTGCCGGTGCCCACAATAATGGCGTCATAGTTTTCCAGGTCGGCAATCGAGGCAACCGGAGCGGCCTGATCCAGCTTGAAATTCGCTTTCTGGGCCACCGCTTCCGGGACCAGTTCGGGGACACGTTTGATATCCACCGTCGCACCAGCGCTTTGCGCACCTTCAGCCACCGCTTGGGCCATTTTCTCAATGTGGCCGTAGGCGGAGTAATAGAGAACCAGGACTTTTGCCATTTGAATGTCTCCAGAAAAGCGATCAACAAGGAATCGGACGGGGCAGCGGCCCCTGGACAAGGCCGGGGACGAGCATGCTATGACGATGATAGTCGGGCCTGCCCTGCTATGACAAACCGCCAGGCTATTTGTTTTGTGTCAGAGTCTGTCTTGTTGTCTGCTCGGCCGCGCTCAACCTGGCAACAGGGCGTAGGTGGTGGTGGCGTGGGCGGCCAGGCGGTCCTGTTCATCAAACAGCTTGATGTCGCCAAAGACCATGCTCTTGCCTCGTTTCAGAACCTGGGCATGGACCAGGACATCGCCTTGGGCAACCGGGCGCACAAAACTGGTGTTCAGTGAAACGGTGGTCATGGGACGGAATTCGCCCAGGCTTTGGCTGATGGCCAGCACCATCGCGGTATCGGCTGCCGCCATATAAACCTGACCGCACACCACCCCCGCGACATGGGTCAATTGTTCTGAAAAGGGCAGGCGCAGCACCACGCCGTCCTCCTGCACCTTTTCCACGCGTAGCTTCAAGGCTTGCACCCAGGGCGCGAACAGCGTGTTCAGCAGGTGTTGGCTTTGCTCGTGAGTCATGGGGCTTAGCCGCAGTAGACCGACAAAATGCGGTTTTGCTCATCGACCCGGATGTTCAGGCGAGTAGGGTCGTAGTCGGTGGTGTACATACGATCCGGAGCCAGAATGCGGGCTTGCGAGGCACCGGCCTGTTTGACAAGACGTTCAATCTGGCTTTGGCTGGCTGTTTGTCCGGCCGGGCTCAGGGAGTCGGCATCGCACAGCCCCCCCGAGGTGTTGCGCAACGACGAACTTGAACCGCTTTGGGCGCTATTGCCCGTGGCCGTGCAGGCGACCAGAAAAACGGCGGGAAGGACGCTAAGAAGTACGGAGAGTCGCATGAGAAATCCTTTAAAGCAGCTGGGAAGCATTCAGAGCTTGAAGGACTAATAATACCTGTTCTAGACGGGGCGTTTAAGGCCCTTTGCGCTGCGTTTTGCAGCGGTTTTACCCGGTTTGACCGAGACCTGCGGGTGCTGTGCGATGGCGTAGCGCAGCGGGGCCGTGGCCCAGTCGCCTGCATAGTCCACGCCGATGCGCGGGCCGATGTGGATCTGCTCGGGCGCCAGAGCGGGAGCGTCCAGCAGATGCAAGGTGGGGGAGCAGGCATCGGCACCGTTATAGGCCTTGTCGATATCCAGCCCTTTGCACAGCCGTCCCGGCCCGGACAGGGAAGGCCCTTCCAGGGGAGAGGCCCATTGGGCGGCTCGCAGCAGCACCGCCGTGCCGTCTCCTTCCACGCCACTGACGATATTCATGCAGTGATGCAGGCCGTAGATCAGATAAATGTAGGCATAGCCGGCCGGGCCGAACATCAGTCGGGTGCGATCGGTGATACCTCGCCGGCTGTGGGCGGCCTGGTCCTGGGGGCCGAGATAGGCCTCGGTTTCCACAATGGTGGCGCAGCGTTGGCCGCGTTCGTCATTCAGCACCAGTGTTTTGCCTAACAACTCCAGGGCGACGTAGCGTGGGTCGCGGGCGAAAAACGCCCGCGGCAGATACAGGGAAGGCTTAGCCATGGCCGGGAATAGACTCCAGCTTGTTCAACCAGAACTGCTGCTTTTCCTTGGGCAAAAAGGAGGCGCGCAGACTATTGGCAGCCAGCGTGCGCAAGTCCGCTTCCTGTAAGCCCAGGGCTTGGGCAGTCTGCATATAGTTATCCAGCAGGTAGCCCCCGAAATAGGCCGGGTCGTCCGAGTTCACGCATACATTCAAGCCGCGATCAAGCAAATGCTTCAGGTTGTGTTGGTCAAGACTATCAAACACCTTGAGCTTGATGTTGGACAGAGGGCAGACCGTCAAGGGAATGGCGTGATCGATCAGGTACTGCATCAAGGCCGGATCATCCTGGCTGCGCACACCATGGTCGATGCGTTCCACGTTCAGAAGCTGCAGCGCATCGCGCACATAGCTGGCCGGGCCTTCCTCGCCGGCATGAGCAACTAGACGAAAGCCCAGTTCACGGCCATGAGCATAGACTTTCTCGAATTTGGCGGGTGGGTTGCCTTTTTCTGAGGAGTCCAGACCAATGGCGACCCACAGATCTGCATACTGTTCGCGCAAGGGCAGGGCCGCTTTCAAGGTCTCAAAGGCGTCCGCCTCGCTGAGGTGACGCAGAAAGCTCAGGATCAGATAGCTGCTGATACCCAGTTCGGATCTGGCTTGGCGTGCCGCCCGCGCAATGCCTGCGAATACGGTTTCCATGGCAACGCCGCGGGCCGTATGTGTCTGCGGGTCAAACATGATTTCGGTGTGGACAATGCCATCGGCCTGGGCGCGTAAAAAGTAGGCCCAGCTCATGTCAAAGAAGTCCTGTTCGTGAATCAGGACACCGGCCCCGGCATAGTACAGATCCAGAAAGGACTGCAGATCAGTGAACTGATAGGCAGCCTGCAGGCTGGCCTGGTCGGGGTAGGGCAAGGTGATCTGGTTGCGCTGGGCCAGCTTGAAGATCAAGTCTGGTTCCAGGGTGCCTTCAATATGAAGGTGCAGTTCGGCCTTGGGAAGTTGGCGGGTAAACTCGCGTAAGGACAAAGCGGGATCGGACACGGGGCGCTCCTGTTAGGCAGACTATGCTCCCCATTATACGAAGGCCAGTGTCCCGGGTCAGGCACCCTGGCCGCGCACGGCGGCAAAAGCCAGACAAAGCCAGGCCAGAATCATCGCAACCCCGCCTATCGGGGTAATGGCCCCCAGCCACTTCACACCGCTCAGCACCAGAATGTACAGGCTTCCACTGAAGATCAGGACGCCGACCAGCATCAGGACGGCGCTGCGAGATTGCCAGGCGGGATGAAGCCGGTTACCCAAGGCGGCGATCAGCAACAGGCCCAGTCCATGCAGCAATTGATACAGGACAGCCGTTTGCCAGGTCGCCAGGGCGGAGGCGTCCACCATGGCGCGCAGGGCGTGGGCACCAAAGGCGCCCAGACCGACGCCTACCGCCATTATCAAGGCCCCCAGGCATAGAATGGTTCGTGATTTCATATTGATCCTTGCTAGTGGCCACCGTCGCGGCGCGTAGGCAGGCCAGTGCTATTATCGAACAAAAAAATTGGCTTTGTCTGCAAGGAGGCAGCATGCAAGAAATAGCTCCGGTCACGCCTGATGTACAGGATATGGTGGTGGCCGCGTATCGCTATCAGTCTGGCCAGCCTGCCATGGCTTTGGATATTCATCATCTGCCTGCCCACGATCCCCTGAAGGATGGCTTTATCTGGATTGGCTTGAAAGATCCCAGCGAGGCGATTTTGCGCGAACTGGGGGTTCAACTGGGCCTGCCGGACAATGCGGTCGAGGAACTGATCGCTCCCCATCGCCGTCCCAAGCTGCTGGAGTTTAGCAATTGTCTGATTGTGGTGGCGGTCACCTTGGGTCTGAAAGATTTGCGTCCCTTGCTGGGCACAACGCAGATTCTGATCGCCCACGGCTTGTTGCTGACGGTGCGGCGAGGTTCCAACAGCAGTTATCTGCAGTTGCGTGCCCGCCTGGAGAGTACCCCTGCCTTGCTGGCACGGGGCAGTGATTTTGTCGCCTCAGAACTGCTGGATCTGATTGTGGATCAGTACCAGACTTCCCTGGAGCAGACTGAGAAGGCGGTCGAGGCGATCGAGCAGCAATTTCTGATTCGCGGCTTCAAGGAAAATGATGTGCGGCGGATTTATCGTTTGCGGCGTGATCTGCTGCGAGTCCATACGGCGGTGTCGCCCCTGGCCGAACTGACGCGCCGCTTGTCACGCATTGAACTTGAGTATGTCGATGCGGAAAGCCGGGCTTATTTTGGCGAGGTGTCGGACCGTATTGCCCGTACGGCCGAGTTCATCAATAGCCAGCGACAAGCGCTGGCTTTTGCCTTTGAAGGCGGTTTGATGATCGGACAGATGCAGCAAACCGACACCACCCGAAAGCTGGCGGCCTGGGCGGCCATTCTGGCTGTACCGACTGCAGTTGCGGGGATTTACGGCATGAACTTCAAGCTCATGCCGGAACTGGAGTGGACACTGGGTTATCCCTATGCCTTGGGTTTGATGGGCAGTGTCTGCGGATTCTTGTACTGGAAATTCAAGAAGGCCAAATGGCTCTAGTCTGAATCAGGGAGCGAGAGGGCCGGTATCAAGGAGGCGTGATGGGTCTGGAGCAGCAGTTACAGAATCAAGTGCCGGATTTGATGGATGATGATCTGTTTGGCGAAGATCCGGCCCTACAGTATTGGCAAGCGATGCTGGCGTCTGAGGAGGCCCGGCAGGCGCTGGCGGAATATGGGCGCACGCTCGGTTGCGCCCATTGGCGCGAGCAGGGTGCCCTGGCCAACCGTCAGCCACCGCAATGGCGTGGCTGGTCCGCCCAGGGCCAGCGCGTGGACCAGGTGGACTTTCATCCTGCCTGGCATCATCTGATGCAACTGGGTATGGAGCAGGGACTGCACATCTGGCCGTCTGAGGCTCGGGCCGGACAGCATCTGCAGCGTGCGATGGGCTTTTACATGCAGGGTCAGATCGAGGCGGGTACCTTGTGTCCTTTGACCATGACGCGGGCGGCCGCCCCTTTGTTGCAGACTGAACCGTTTCAGGACTGGGCCGCCAGGTTGCGCCTTAATCATTATGATCCCTCGGCGCAATGGTTCATGCAAAAAAGCAGTGTGCTTGTGGGCATGGGGATGACGGAAATGCAGGGCGGCTCTGATCTGCGCACCTGCATCACCGAGGCGCACCCCGACTCCCAGGCATTTCGTCTGTACGGGCACAAATGGTTTTTTTCCGTGCCACAGGCGGACGGACATCTGGTGCTGGCTCGTGAGCACGAGCAGTTTTCCTGCTTCCTGATGCCGCGCTATACCGAATATGGGCTGAACCGGCGCTATATACGCCGGCTCAAGGACAAGCTGGGCAATCGTTCCAACGCCAGTGCGGAGATTGATCTTGACGGCGCGCTGGCCTGGCGGGTGGGTCAGGCAGGTCGAGGCATTGCCTTGCTGGCGGCAATGGCGGCCCGTACCCGTATTGATTGCGTGTTGGGCAGCGCCGCCCTGATGCGGCAGGCCTTGGTGCAGTCTTTGCATTATTGTCAGCATCGACGCTCTTTTGGCAAAGCATTAATCGATCAGCCCCTGATGCAGGCCGTTTTGCTGGATATGAGTCTGGAAAGCGAAGCTGCCACTCATCTGGCCTTGTTTCTGGTGGACTTGCAGGAGCGGATCGATGACCCAGTGTCGCAGGCGGTACTGCGTGTCCTGGCTCCAGCGGCCAAGTTCTGGGTGTGCCGTCGGGCCATCGCTCTGTGTGCCGAAGCCATGGAAACCTGGGGGGGCAACGGCTATATCGAGGAAGGACCGATGCCGCGCCTGCTACGGGAAGCCCCTGTCAATTCGATTTGGGAAGGCTCTGGTAATGTGATGTGCCTGGACGTGCAGCGCGCCTTGAGTCAGGAGGGCGTAGGGGAGGCCTTGCAGGCCGATTTGCATGTCCGTACGGGGGATGACGCGGAACTGAGGCAGGCGGCCCAGGATTTATTGAATACGGTTTCTCAGGCTGGGGGCCGTGTCTGGGTGCAGAAGTTGGCTGTTTTGTATCAGGCCTGCCTGATGCGGCAGGTGGCCCCCGATGCTGTGGCGGATCTGTTTGTGGCTCATCGAGTACAACAGGACCCTGCAACCGTGTTCGGCCTGGAGGGCGTCGAGCAGGCCTCCTGGTATTTGCAGCGTGCCCGGCCTCGTCGGTAGGGAGCCCGATGCAGGCGGGCCGCCTAGGGACAATGCTCTGGACAGGCGGTGCGCAGTATCTATAATTTGTTGGCTTGGTTTCTGCAATCCGCCTGGAGTGTTGTCCGTATCATGATCGTGTTTCCGCTGTCCGGCTTTTCTTCTTTGACGCGGCGAGCCGCTGTTTGCGCAGGCCTGACCGCCTTGATGACGGCATGGACCGGGCCGGTTCAGGCGCAAGGGTTTGAGCTGACTGGACGAGTGGTGCGCGTGGCCGATGGAGATACACTGACGATTCTGTCTGGCAACAGAAAGCAGGAGCGAGTGCGTCTGGCCAGTATTGATGCGCCCGAGACGACCAAGGACAGCCGTCGTCCTGGCCAGCCTTTTGCCGAGGCCTCGCGGCGTTTTCTGTCGGATCTGGTCTCCGGTCAACATCTGACCTTGTCATGCCATGAACGGGACCGTCACGGTCGTGCCGTTTGTGATGTACCGCTGGCAGGGGGGGAAACGGCTAACCAGAAACTGGTACGGGCGGGAATGGCCATGGCCAATCGTGAAAAAGGCGGCCGTTTTTTGCGTGATCCACGTATCGCAGAGTTGGAGCGTGAAGCCCAGCAGGCCCGTGTCGGCATCTGGTCTGAACCCAATCCTGTTCCGCCATGGAAATGGCGCTATGACTGTTGGCAGCAAGGGCAATGCTAAGTCCTCTGCGTCAGATTGGGCTGGCCGTGATATGCGTCGCCTTGGCGGCCTGCTCCAAGCCGGTCAATAGTCCTTATCACGAAGGCAGTGCAGCCCAGAACACGCTGTACAGTGCGTTTACGACCCGCTCGCCTAATCATCTGGACCCTGCTTTGTCCTATTCCGGGGACGAGACGCCGTTTACCTATTCCATTTACGAGCCCCTGTACGGCTATCACTATCTGGACCGTCCCTACCGCCTGATACCTAAAGTGGCGCAAGCGTTGGTGGAACCGGTCTACCTGGACGCACAGGGTAATCAGCTGCCTGCAGATGCGCCGGGGGAGCAGGTGGCTATCAGCCGTTACGACATTCCCATTAAGAAAGGCATTGCTTTTCAGCCTCATCCGGCGTTTGCGCTGGATGAGCAGGGTGACTATCGCTACTACCCCATGCGGGCTCCGGACCTGAGCGGGGCGTACAGTATTGCTGACTTTGACCATACGGGTTCGCGCGAGCTGACTGCTCACGATTACGTCTATGCCTTCAAGCGTTTGGCCAGCCCGCGGCTGGCCTCGCCCGTTTTGGGCGTGATGGCCGAGCATATCCGGGGCTTTAAGGAGTTTAGCGAGGAGCTGGCCCGTGTCGACAAACAGGAGCCGCGCCCGCAATGGCTGGATTTGCGACCTTATACGCTGTCAGGAGTACGGGCGCTGGACAAACACACGTTGCGCATCGAGGTCAATGGCAAGTATCCGCAGTTCAAATACTGGTTGGCCATGACATTTACGGCTCCGATGGCCTGGGAGGCCGAGCGTTTCTATAGCCAGCCAGGCATGGCGCAGCACAATCTGACGCTGGACAGTTGGCCCGTGGGTACGGGGCCCTTCATGTTGACCGAGTCCTTGACCAATCGTCGTCATGTTCTGAGCCGCAACCCGAATTACCGGGGCGAACCCTACCCTTGTGTCGGTGAGCCGGGCGATCAGGCGGCCGGGCTGCTGGACGATTGCGGCAAGTCCATGCCTTTTCTGGACAAGGTGGTGTTTTCTCTGGAGAAAGAGGGTGTGCCCCTGATGGGCAAGTTTCTGCAGGGCTATTACGACATTCCGCAAGTGGAGCGGGGTGAGTACGGGGTAGCCATGACGGTTGCCGCTCAGGACTCGGTCGAGAAAGCCAATTTGTATCAGGAGCGCGGCCTGCAACTGCGAACGGCCCCCGAAGCACAATTGTTTTACATGGGTTTTAACTGGCACGACCCGGTGGTCGGGCAGGGCGATACGCCGGAGCAGTTCGAGAGAAACCGCAAGCTGCGTCTGGCCATCAGCATTGTGTTCGACTGGGAGCAGTACGTATCGATCTTCATGAATGACCAAGGGCAGGCTGGACATGGCCCCTTGCCGCCTGGGGTTCCGGGCTATCAGCCTTTGCCGCAAGGCGCCAACCCCTATGTCTACACCAAGGATGACGGCGTGGTGAAGCGACGCAGTCTGGATGAGGCGCGCGAGCTGTTGCGGCAGGCCGGTTATCCTGACGGACGCGACAGCCGCACGGGCAAGCCCTTGATTCTGTATTACGACTCCATGGCGGGCATGGGCTCGGACGCCACGGTGGATTGGATGCGCCGCCAGCTGGCTCAGGTGGGCTTGCAGCTGGAGGTACGCGCCACGGATTACAACCGCTTTCAGGACAAGATGAAGCGCGGCGCCGCCCAGATGTTCCTCTGGGGCTGGGTTGCAGATTACCCGGATGCGGAGAATTTCTTTACCTTGCTGTACGGACCTCAGGCCAAGAAGGATTTTGGGGGCGAGAATGCCGCCAATTATCAAAGTGCCGAGTTCGACCGCCTGTATGAACAGATGCGTTTTTTGAATGATGGCCCGGAAAAGGACGCCGTGGTGCAGGAGATGATTCGTCTGGTGCAGCACGACGCCCCCTGGATGTTTGGCTACGTCCCCAATGCGGGTGGCGCCTATCAAAGCTGGGTGCGCAATGCCAAGCCGTCCTTGATGGTGCGCGACAGTCTGCAGTATTACCGTATCGACCCACAACAGCGTGTTGAGCGTATCGATTGGTGGAATCCGCCTGTATGGTGGCCCGCCATCCCGCTGGGTGTGCTGCTGGTGGTGCTCGTATGGGCGGTGCGTTCGCAGGCGCGGGCGCGACGCCGCCATGTGGCTTTGCGTCAGGAGAAAGATTGATGTTTTCCTACATCGTGCGGCGCATTCTGTATGGCGTACTGATTCTGATCGGGGTCAACCTGCTGACCTTTGTGCTGTTTTTTGCCGTCAACACGCCCGACGACATGGCGCGTTTATCCATCGGCGGGCAGCGTGTCAGCCAGACGGCCATTGATAACTGGAAAGCTGAGCGCGGCTATGACAAGCCCCTGTTCTATAACGCGCAGGCCCAGGGGGCCCAGGCTTTTACCGACACCATCTTTTATGAGCGATCTGTTCCCTTGCTGCGTCTGGATTTTGGTCTGTCCGATCAGGGGCAGGATATTGCCTATCAGATCAAGCAGCGCATGGGGCCCAGTCTGGCGCTGGCCCTACCCACCTTCTTTCTGGGTTTGTGGGTGTGCATCAGCATCGCCTTGCTGATGGTGTTTTTTCGTGGGTCCCGGCTGGACTTTTCTGCCGTCGTGCTATGCGTGGTGTTGATGTCCATTTCGGGCCTGTTCTACATTATTGCCGGGCAGTGGCTGTTCGCACGCGTATTGCGCTGGGTGCCATTTTCCGGCTGGGTGGATGGCTTGGATAACTGGCGCTTTCTGGTCTTGCCGGTGCTGGTGGGCATTTTGTCGCGCGTCGGGGCGGAGTCGCGCTTTTACCGCAGTCTGTTTTTGGAAGAGGCCAGCCGCGATTATGTGCGTACGGCACGTTCCAAGGGTTTGACTGACTCGACGGTTCTGTTTCGTCACGTTTTGCCCAACGCACTGTTGCCTATCCTGACGGGCACGGTCTCTGCCTTGCCCTTGCTGTTCATGGGCAGTCTGATTTCCGAGTCTTTTTTTGGTATTCCGGGTCTGGGCAGCTTCACCATTGATGCCATCAATGCCCAGGACTTCTCCATTGTGCGTGCCATGGTGTTTTTAGGATCGATGCTGTATATCGCCGGTTTGATTCTGGCTGATATCTCCTACACCCTGGTTGACCCCCGCATTCGTTTCAGTTGAGCCCGCCATGCCACAGTTCGTCTTTCTCTGGACCGATACCTTTGTGCTGGCGCTGTTCCTGGCGATGGCAGTCTATACCTGGCGAGTGTTCAAACGCCCGGCTTTGCGGTCGGCCTGGGCCAGTGTGGCCCGTACGCCCTCGGCCATGTGTGCCGCGGTTTTCCTCGTTTTTTTCCTGCTGGTGGGTTTGCTGGACTCGATTCACTATCGGCCACTGTTGCCTGCCGCCCCCGGACAGGAAGTCAGTGCACCTAGCTACGCGCCTGTCGCGCGCTCGGCGCTGGACGATATCCTTAACAAAGCCGGTTTGGCAAAGGTGGAGAAAACCTATTCCGCTCCTTTGGCTCGCTTCCAGCTGACCAAGGAGAGCATGCTGATTGACGGCAAACCCGTGCGGGATTTTCCGCGGCTGGTCAATGCTGGAGTGGGGGTGGACACGCCCGCCGAGCACCGGCGCGATATGCTGCAGCTGGGGGCAACAGGTTTGGCGTGGGGGGCGCTGGGCTGTGTGCTGCTGGCCGTTTTGTTGACCGTATGGGGGCGCAGGCAGTCCATGGCGACGGGTTGGGGCGCTGCCTGGCGTTACTGGTGGCAGGGTCAGGGACTGGTTAACTGGCGGTTGATCTGGTTCAGCGCCTGTCTGCTGGTCATCGTGCTTTGTCTGGTCTGGAGTCTGAGCACAAACTATTATGTGCTGGGCACGGACCGCACGGGTAATGACATTATCTGGCAAGCCCTGAAAAGTGTGCGCACTGCATTGGTGATTGGTACCCTGACCACCTTTGCCATGTTGCCGCCGGCCATTATTCTGGGCTTGGCGGCCGGTTACTTCCGGGGCTGGGTGGACGATGTCATTCAATATATTTACACCACCTTGACGTCCATACCGGGGGTGCTGTTGATTGCCGCCTGCGTGCTGATGATGCAGGTCTATATCGACACCCATCCCGAGAGCTTTGACACCGTGGCGGCCCGCGCGGATTTGCGTTTGTTCATGCTCTGTCTGATTCTGGGACTGACAGGCTGGGCCGGTCTTTGCCGCTTGCTGCGTGCCGAGGTGTTGAAACTGCGTGAGCTGGATTATGTTCAGGCGGCCCAGGCGTTCGGTGTCGGTCACTTTCGCATCATGTTCCGCCACCTCTTGCCCAATGTCATGCATATTGTGCTCATTACCTTGATTCTGGAGTTCTCCGGTCTGGTGCTGTATGAGGCCGTGCTGTCCTATCTGGGTATTGGCGTGGACCCCAGCATGCCGTCCTTTGGCCGCATGATTGATGCTGCCCGTAGCGAGTTGTCCCGCGATCCGATTATCTGGTGGGGTCTGGCTGGGGCCTTTGTGATGATGCTGGGGCTGGTTCTGTCCGCGAATATTTTTGCCGATGCGGTGCAAACGGCTTTTGACCCTCGGACCCGTCGTTTCAAGACGTTGCGGGTGCGCCCAGCAGGGGGAGCCAAGGCATGAGTCAGAATGAAAACCTCGCGACCGGGAAGTCTTCTGACGCTCCTGCCGTACTCAGGATTGAAGATCTGGAGCTGCGCGTGCAGTCTGATGCCGGTGTGCAAAGTGTGGTGCGCAATTTGTCGTTGGCCGTTCAGCGGGGCGAAACCTTTGCCTTGGTGGGCGAGTCGGGCTGCGGCAAGAGCATGACTGCCATGGCGATTCTGCGTCTTTTGCCAGAAGCGGCCTGGATGCAGTCCGGGCAAATTGCGCTGGACGGACTGGAGCTGCCGCTTTTGCCCGAGCAACGTATGCAGGATGTACGTGGCAAGCGCGTCAGCGTGATCTTTCAAGAGCCATCCACCAGTTTGAATCCGGTCATGTCCATTGGCCGTCAGATCAGCGAAGTCATCCGACGTCATGCAGTGGTGCCCGCCGGGCAGGAGCGGGCAAGTGCCATCAAGTGGCTGGAGCGCGTCGGCATCCCCGCTGCAGCCCAGCGTTACGACGACTTTCCGTTCCAGTTCTCCGGCGGGCAAAAACAGCGCATCATGATTGCGATTGCCCTGGCGGCAGAACCCGATTTGCTGGTGGCCGATGAGCCGACCACTGCATTGGATGTGACGGTTCAGGCGCAGATTTTGCAGCTGCTGGCGGATATACAGAAAGAGATGGGACTGGCCATCTTGCTGATCACCCACGACTTGCTGCTGGTGAAACAGTATGCCGATTATGTGGCCTTGATGCGGCATGGGCAAATTGTGGAGTCAGGCCTGGCCAGCCAGTTCTTTCTGCGCCCGACTCACCCTTACGCCCGAGAGTTGCTGGGCGCCATCCCCACATTTGAAAAGCGTGGTCGGCCCTTGTCTCGTGCGGCGGCGCCGATTGAAGCCGTCGCTACCCATAAAGGTGACAAAGAGCGGGTCCTGGACATTCAGGACCTGTCTGTGTCGTACAAACAAGCCGGTTCCTGGTGGCGACGCTCGCCTTCCATTCCTGTGGTCAAGGGCCTGAGCCTGCAACTGCACAAGGGTGAGACGCTGGCTCTGGTGGGCGAATCGGGCTGCGGCAAGAGCACTGTGGCGCGTACCTTGATGCGTTTGCTGGATCGGCAGGCCCAGATCAGTGGTCAAGTCTATCTGCAGGAGCAAGACGTCCTGCGAGTGAAAGGCAAGGCGTTGCGACAGTTGCGCTCGCGCTTGCAGATTATCTTTCAGGACCCCTATGGCTCTCTGGACCCACGCATGATGGTGGGCGATATTCTTTTGGAGGGCCTGACTGCTTTGCGTCCCAACCTGGACGCCAAGGCGCGTCGTCAACGCATTGAAACGTTAGTGGATCAGGTAGGTCTGCCCAAGAATGCCCTGGAGCGTTACGCGCATGAGTTTTCCGGCGGCCAACGCCAGCGCATCGCGATTGCGCGGGCCTTGGCGGTGGAGCCCGCAGTTCTGATTTGCGATGAACCGACCTCGGCCCTGGATGTGTCTGTGCAGGCGCAGATTCTGGACTTGATGCGAGAGTTGCAGCTGGAGCTGGGCCTGGCGTACTTGTTCATCACCCATAATTTCGGGGTCGTGGAGTATTTGGCCGACCGCATCGCTATCATGGCCAAAGGACATATTGTGGAACAGGGCAGCGCGCAGCAGGTGTTGTTCCATCCCCAGCAAGCGTTGACTCAGCGCTTATTGGCCGCTGTTCCCCGTTAAGCGATATTCTGTGCGGGATCGGTATCAATCAGTCTGCACTTCTATGTCACAATATGGCGGTCTGTCCGCCCATTGATACACACATCATGAGTTTGAAGGTTTTTGATCTTGAGTGCGAACACGGCCATGTGTTCGAGGGTTGGTTTAGCTCACGCGAAAGTTACGATGAGCAGCTCGGTCGTGGCCTGCTGTGCTGTCCCGTCTGTGACAGCCACGAGGTCAAACGTAAGCTGTCGGCTCCTCGTATCAATGTCGGGGCCCAGGAAAGCGCCAGTGCGCCGGTTCCCGCACCCTTGCCGTCGGCCATGCCCACTGAAGAGCAAATGCGGGCGATTCAGGGCCAGATCTTGCAGGAATTGCGCTCGGTAATCCGCAAGTCGGACAATGTGGGCACCCAGTTTGCGCGGGAGGCGCGCCGCATGCATGAGGGCGATATCGAGCCGCGTGCCATACGCGGTCAGGCCACGGTGCAGGAATACCAGGACTTGGCTGATGATGGCATTATTGCCATGCCGATTCCGGACTTTCTGGACGATGATCGTCTGCAGTAAAGAAGGAGGACATCGTTTTCAAACGGCGGTGCAGGGTGCTGCGATGCAGACCCAAGGCGCGTGCCGCCTTCGATATATTTCCCTGATGCTGTTTTAAGGCCTGCTGAACGGCGGCGTACTCCTGCTCTCGTAGCGTTTTTGGTGTGGGAGCCGCAGACTGGGCAGTGGCTCTGCTTCTGCTGTGGTCGGCTGTTACGGCAAATGCCGGTTCCTGGGGGGCGGGCGATTCCGCATTCAGGCACGGCAAAGCAGGCAGGTCTTGTATCCGCCAGACACGCCCCGGATAGTCTTGCACCATGATTTGCAGCAGCACCGATCGCAACTGGCGATAATTGCCCGGCCAATCGTAGTCCTGCAGCTTTTTCAAGGCATCGGGGTGCAGTTGCGGTGCCACTTGACCGTGTGACAGGGCGACCAGCTCCCTGGAAATGTAGTCGCCCAGGTCGGGACGCTCTTTCAGGCTGGGGACGGTGCAAATGTAATCCTGCAGCCGGAAATACAGGTCCGCGCGAAAACGTCCCTCGCGCACCAGTTTTTCCAGGGGTTGGTGACTGGCACTGATCAACTGGAAGTCCAAACGGTGAGTACGCTCCGATCCCAAGGCTTGCACTTCACGTTCTTGCAACACACGTAGCAAACGACTTTGCAAACCCACAGGCATATCGCCAATTTCATCCAGAAACAGCACCCCGCCATGCGCCTGACGCAGTTTACCGGCGTAGCCTTGACGGCGGGCACCGGTAAACGCCCCGGCCTCATAGCCAAATAGTTCGGCCTCAATCAGGGTTTCGGGCAGGGCAGCACAGTTGATCGCCACAAAAGGGCCGCCGCGTGAGGGATGGCGACGGTGCAGCTCACGAGCCATCCGCTCTTTACCGGAACCGCTGGGGCCGCTCAGCAGGATGGACAAACCCATTTGCATGGCTCGCAAGGCAGGCGCCAACGCCTGCTCCTGTTGCGGGGACAGGGGCTGGGTTTCCGCTGTTTCAGCCTGAGTGGGGACGGGGCGGGCTGGCGGAGCGGGTTTGGTGGTAGAGCTCAGATGCAGGGTGAGCGCCTCGCTGGTGTTTTTCGCTCGTTCCAGCACGGACTGCAGATCCTGCCCCGGCAGTTCCTGCCAGTGCTGACGCAACATACGGGCGGCAAGCTCATCAGCGGCCACAATAATGTCGTCCTCCAGAACCAGCCGTCCGCTAAACGCGCTATTGAGCAGTCCGGGGTCGGTATGCAGATGTAGCAGACGACGGGCAGGTGAGCAAAGTGACTCCAGCATCTGCCGGTTGATCTGGCGGGCGTAGAGCTGGGCCAGATCCAGCGCATAGTGATGCTCCAGCTCCGCCGGCCCGGAAATATCGAGCACGCCGATAATCTGCCCGTAAGGATCGTAGATCGGCGCAGCATGGCAACTCAAAATCCGGTTGTCAGGCAGATAGTGCTGGCTGCCGTGAATCTTGATGGGTTGTGCGCAAAACAAAGCGGTGCCAATGGCATTGGTGCCCCGATGATTTTCTGCCCAGCTGACTCCAGCCCGCAAGGCAACCTGTTCGGCCCGTCGCAGGAAGTTCGGGTCACCGGCTTGCTGCAGCACGGTGCCTTGCGCATCACACAGCAAGACCAGACTGCGGTGTGGGCGTACCAGTGCGGCCAGATCCTGTACGGCGGCGGCAGAGTGATGCAACAGGTGATGCTGCTGTTCCAGCAACTGTCGCAATGCGCCTTGGCTCATGTCCCGCGGTTCTGCGCTTAACTCGGACTGCATGGTCTGACAGCGCTCCCAGGACTGTCGCCACATGGTTTCGTTGGTCTGCGGGCAAAACGTGTGTCGAAAAGTCATGAAGGTGCTCCGAGGGGGGGTGTTGCAGTCTGCGACAGTGTTCGCGTTTTGCGACAGTCGGTGTCGCAGTCTGCGACTGGAGGTCGTTCCATTATGGAGGGGGGCAGGCCCAGGAGCGAGTCGGGACAATCGCTAATTAGCTTGGCACGCTATTTGCTTTAGTAAAAACAAGACAAAGGAGAACCTTGCCTTTTTCTACGGTGCGCCTTCGGTGACACCACACTAACTAATAAAGGAGACATCATGAATCTGTCCGATCTCAAATCCATGGGCCTGGATCTGGAATTCCCGTTCAAATCCCGCTATGACAACTACATCGGTGGCCGTTGGGTACCGCCTGTCGAGGGCGAATATTTCGATAATGTCTCGCCCGTGACCGGGCAGGTCTTTTGCCAGGTGGCCCGTTCCGGTGCGGCGGACATCGAACTGGCGCTGGATGCCGCTCACAAGGTGCGCCATCAGTGGGCGAATACGGCGCCTGCCGAGCGCTCTGCCGTTCTGCTGCGCATTGCCGACCGTATCGAGCAAAACCTGGAGCGTCTGGCGGTGGCAGAAACCATCGACAATGGCAAACCCATTCGTGAAACCCGCGCTGCTGACTTGCCCCTGGCCGTCGATCACTTCCGTTACTTTGCCGGTTGCCTGCGTGCCCAGGAAGGCAGCATCTCGGACGTGGACAGCACCACGGTCGCCTATCACTTCCACGAGCCAATCGGTGTGGTCGGGCAGATCATCCCCTGGAACTTCCCCTTGCTGATGGCGGCCTGGAAGTTGGCGCCCGCCTTGGCGGCTGGTTGTCCCATCGTGCTCAAGCCTGCCGAGCAAACACCTGCTTCCATCTTGTTGCTGATGGAAATCATCGGTGACCTTCTGCCTGCCGGCGTGCTCAACGTGGTCACCGGCTACGGTAAAGAAGCAGGCCATGCCTTGGCCAACTCCAAGCGCATCGCCAAAATCGCCTTCACCGGCTCCACACCCGTTGGCCGAGAAATCCTGCACGCTGCTGCCGATCGCCTGATTCCCGCTACGGTCGAGCTTGGCGGCAAGAGCCCCAACATCTTCTTTGAAGATGTGATGCAAAGCGATGATGCTTTCCTGGATAAGGCTCTGGAAGGCCTGAGCATGTTTGCCTTGAACCAGGGCGAGATTTGCACCTGCCCATCGCGTATTCTGATTCAGGAATCCATTTATGAGCGATTCATTGAGCGCGCTGTAGAACGCGTCAAACGCATTCAGGCAGGCAATCCGTTGCATGCTGGAACGATGGTCGGCGCCCAGGTGTCGGAGAAGCAAATGGAGCGCATCCTCGGTTACATTGATCTGGGCCGCGAAGAGGGCGCGCAACGCCTGATCGGCGGGGAACGCAATCGTTTGGGTCAGGGCCTGGACGACGGTTTTTATATCAGCCCCACCATGCTGCTGGGCAAAAACAGCATGCGTACCTTCCAGGAAGAAATCTTCGGACCGGTGGCCGCTGTGACCACCTTCAAGGACGAGGAAGAAGCCATCGCTATTGCCAATGACACCGAGTTTGGTCTGGGAGCGGGCGTCTGGAGCCGCGACGGCTCACGTGCCTATCGTGTAGGCCGTGGCATTGAGGCAGGTCGCGTGTGGACCAACTGCTATCACCTGTATCCGGCCCATGCGGCTTTTGGTGGCTACAAACAATCCGGCATTGGTCGAGAAACGCACAAGATGGCCCTCAACAACTACCAGCAAACCAAGTGCCTGCTGGTCAGCTACAGCCCGAACGCCCTGGGTTTCTTCTGATTTATTGATCTATTCGTAGTGTGTCCAAACCTCCCCCCATGCAATATGGGGGGATGCCCTTCTTGCGCGCTTTTGATGTGTCTGCACTGAAAGCGGCAAGGGATTTCTTCGATCATCCATAAGGAATACGCACAATGACCGTTTCGGAATTCTTTATCCCCTCGCACAATATTCTGGGTCCTGGTGCCCTGGATCAAGCCATGCCGATTGTCGGGAAGATGGGCTTTAAAAAGGCGCTGATTATCACTGACGCCGATCTGGCCAAGCTAGGCATGGCCAAGATGGTGGCGGACAAGCTGATTGCACAAGGTATCCATACTGCGATCTTTGATCAGGTACAGCCCAATCCTACGGTCGCTAATGTCAATGCGGGCCTGGAGGCCTTGAAGGTGCAGGGCGCTGACCTGATCGTCTCCCTGGGGGGCGGTTCTTCGCACGACTGTGCTAAAGGTGTGGCGCTGGTCGCCAGCAATGGCGGCAAGATTGCCGACTACGAAGGCGTCGATAAATCTGCCAAGCCGCAACTACCACTGCTGGCTATCAATACGACCGCCGGCACGGCGTCGGAAATGACACGCTTTACCATCATCACCGACGAAACCCGTCACGTAAAAATGGCGATCATCGACCGCCACATCACTCCCTTCCTGTCAGTGAACGACTCAGACCTGATGGAGGGCATGCCGGCATCGCTGACCGCTGCCACCGGCATGGATGCCTTGACCCACGCCGTCGAAGCCTATGTCTCCACCATCGCCACCCCGATTACGGACGCCTGCGCGGTGAAGGTGGTCGAGCTGGTTGCCAAGTATCTACCTGTTGCCGTGCGTGAACCCCATAACAAGAAAGCCCGCGAACAAATGGCGTACGCGCAGTTCCTGGCAGGGATGGCATTCAATAACGCCTCACTGGGCTATGTGCATGCCATGGCGCACCAGCTAGGCGGTTTCTACGACCTGCCGCATGGTGTCTGTAATGCCCTGTTGTTGCCGCATGTGCAGGCTTTCAATATGCAGGTGGCCGGAGAGCGCCTCAATGAAATCGGCAAGCTGCTGTCGGATAACAATGCAGATCTGAAAGGGCTGGATGTCATCGCCGCGATTAAAAAACTGGCGGATATGGTGGGGATTCCGAAGTCGTTGGAAGAGCTGGGTGTGAAGCGGGAAGATTTCCCGGTTCTGGCAGATAACGCGCTCAAGGATGTGTGTGGTGCGACTAACCCGATTCAGACGGACAAGAAGACCATTATGGGAATTTTTGAGGAGGCGTTTGGGAAGCGATAAGAGCGGGTCGTGCAGGAGTGGCCAGAGTGCTGCTTCTGCTATGGATCGGACGCCAAATCGTCTCGAGCACCCATGGTGACAGACAGGAAAAAGGGGCTGTAAAAACAGCCCCTTTTTTTGCGCGTACCGCACTGGGCGGCACGACGACTTTCTTACATCACGCGGCTGCGGTATTCGCCAGTGCGGGTGTCGATTTCGATCTTGTCACCGATGTTGCAGAACAAAGGCACGCTGATTTCGGTGCCTGTGTTGATCTTGGCGGGTTTCAGCACTTTACCGGAGGTATCGCCTTTCACGGCAGGTTCGGTGTAGGTGATTTCGCGCACGATGATGGTGGGCAGCTCAACCGAGATGGCACGACCTTCGTAGAAAACGGCCTCAACGGACATGTTTTCTTCCAGGTAGTCCAGGGCGTCGCCCATGCTTTCGGCTTCGATTTCGTACTGGTTGTACTCTTCGTCCATGAAGACGTACATGGGGTCAGCGAAGTAAGAGTACGTGCATTCGCGCTTTTCCAGCTGAACAACTTCAAATTTTTCGTCGGCTTTGTGCACGGCTTCGCTGTTCGAGCCGGTCAGCAAGTTCTTGAACTTCAGTTTGACAACGGCGGAGTTGCGACCGGATTTGTTGTATTCCGTTTTCTGAACGACCAGAGGGTCGCCATTGACCATAGCGACGTTACCAACGCGCAGTTCTTGTGCGGTTTTCATTAAAAAAACTCCGAATGGGACAGGCTCCGCCAAACGCAGTGTCAGGGAGCTTTTAAGAGGTAATCAGTTATTTTAGCGTTTTCGGGCGACTTGGGTGTAAAAACTCAGCAAACTGCTGGCCAAATCGGCTTGTTCAGCCAGTTTTGCACTATATGCGCGGGCTTCTTGGTGCCATAGACGCAACACCTCAGGCTCCAGGCAGCGGCTCAAGGCAGCGGCAGCACCGGGCTGATCTGCGCTGCTCCAGGCCAGATGCAGGGCTTGAACCGGTTCGGGTAGATTGCCGGTATCCAGCCAGGCTTGAAGCTTGTCCAGATGGGCCTGTTCTTCCTGCACGTAGGGCTGCCACAGCATGGGCTGACCGGCCCAGATGGCGCGCACCAGCGAGTCCTCGCCGCGTACGATATTCAGTGCGCTGCGCCAGAGCAAGGCATCAAAGTCGGCCTGGTTCACAGCAGGGATACGCTGTACCAGCAAGTTGCCTTGCTCCAGATCCGGGATGCGTTGGGCAACCGACTCGGGCACCAGCAGCAAGGTTTTCTGCTGTCGCGTGGATAGCACCTCGGGCAGGGCCAGCACGGGTGCATCGGGATAGCAGAACAGGAACATTTGCTGCATCTCGCCCTGGAGCAAGGCTTGAATGTGTTCCTGCGCCACGCCCAGACGGTTCAGCATGGCCTGGTAGGCGGCATCGTCTTGTTGAAAGGCATCGCGGCGGGCCAGAAGATCGCTTTCACGCAGCAGGCCCCCTGTTTGCGGGACAAATCCGGGGAAAAAGAAATACTTGTTGGCCCCGTTTGCTTGCGGGGAGGGCAGACCGTGACAGCCTTGCACCCAGGGTTCTGCGCTCAGGTAATCCAGATTGATCCATAGATGGCTGTCTGCCGTCAGTTGCCTTGTCATGGCGTCGGGCGGCTCGCAGGCAAAGGCTTCGATCACAAAGGGATGTGGCGCAGGGTAGTCCTGGCGCGCATCGTGCCAGTGTTCTATATCTACACCTTGCAGCTGCTGGCTTTGCAGACCGCTTTGGATTTCGGACTGAATGCGGCTGAAGCTGTGCAGATCATCCACCCACAGGCGCAGCTGAGCGACATCGGGGCTGGCAGCCAGCTGACGGGCCAGCCGCCAGCACACGCCTATATCCCCCAGATTGTCGATAACACGGCAAAACAGGTCTATGGATACAGGCTGAGAAACAGGAGCAGTGTTCAATTTAGTGCAGCTGTACGGGGTCCAGGTCGATTTCGTCCGGCAGTTCCGGGTGTTGCATCTCGCCATTGATATCCGGGAAGAAGGGGGCGTTGCAATCGTCGCAGGTCTCGGTGGAGTGCAGGCCGGGCAAACGCTGGATCTGGACCAGGCCCAAGGTGCTCAGCAGCGCTGCAATCACATCCGGAATATCGATGTGGTCCTCGTTGTGGAACGAGGAATCCGCCTCTTCCTGGCTTAGAACAGGCCAGATACAACCATAAATGACGGTGGGCGAGGAAAGGGTGCTAAAGCCTACCCGGTATTCTTCGACCTGTTCATCCCCGCAGGCCACGATCACCGCGCGTAAATGATCGGGCGAGAGCTTGACTGCGGTTTGCAGCCAGGTCACCCCCGCTTTGAGCGCCAAGGGGCGAATTTCCCGATCAGATTCGCGGTTATTGACGTAGTAGGCATTAGGGGCCAGAAACTGCAGCTGGCAGCCTGTAAACAAAGGAGTGACGATAGCCGAGTAACGCTCCACCCATTGCTCGACATAACGCAGATGGTCCGCGTGCAGATTGTCGCTGGCTTGTTGCCAACGAAACAGGGGCTGGCCGACCGGGGCCATGACAACGCCAATCAGAAAGCGGGCATCTGCGAGCAGGCTGCTGGCTTCTTCGGGCTTGTTCAGCGGCGGCAGTTCCTGACTGCGACCCAAGGCTTGCGCGGTCAGGCTGCGAGTCCAGGTGTAAGCCTGCTGGTACGTCTGGGGCATCTCGTCGTAGTTGACCAGATTGGGCAGCAGTGCACACAGCGTGCCTTCAGCCAGAACGGTTGCGCGCAGGGCATCTTCCAGCTCCTTGTGCTGCTGGGGCTTGAGCACGCCCTGGGGCAACTGATAACGCGTCCAGGCAGTGAGGGGGGCCGAGAACAGCAGCGCATCGTAGCGCACGCCCTCATGTTCGATTTGCTGGCATTCCGCGTGGGATTCGGCCAGTTCCATCAGAATTTCGTAATGCTGGTGTTGCTGCTGGCTGCCCAGCAGTTCCAGCGTTTGTTCCACGGCCGTATTGCGTCGTCCGCTATAGAGCTTGTCCAGCAATTGAGCGGTCAGCCCTTGCCAGTAGCGGTCTTCGATCTGCGAGCCGGAACGGACCAGCGCGTCCGTGTAAGTGAGCAGACGCTGGATTTCTTTGGGTTGTTGGGCGAGCAGTTTGGAGTTGAGTTGCGACATGGACATACAAAGCCGATAGAGGGACAGGCTAGTTTACCCTTTGCCACGACTGGGGTGTGCGAATGAGGGAAGCCCCTAGGGGGCCGGATCAAAAGGACAAACAAAAACGCCCTCACCGCATGGGCGGCGAGGGCGTTTTCAGGCAAAAGCCAGGACTTACAGACCTACGGAGTCGGCAATTTCCTTGAACTCTTCGATCTGGTCGAAGTTCATGTAGCGATAGATGTCCTTGCTATTGGCTTGCAGCACACCCATATCGGCCAGATACTCTTCGCGGGTGGGGATGCGACCCAGACGCGAGCAGATCGCCGCCAACTCAGCCGAACCCAGGAACACGTTGGTGTTCTTGCCCAGACGGTTGGGGAAGTTACGGGTGCTGGTGGACATGACGGTGGCGCCCTCACGAACCTGAGCCTGGTTACCCATGCACAGCGAGCAGCCTGGCATTTCCATACGCGCACCGGCTACACCCAGAACGCCGTAGTGGCCTTCTTCGGTCAGCTGTTGCTGGTCCATCTTGGTCGGAGGAGCGACCCACAGACGGGTTGGAATGTCGCGCTTGCCTTCCAGCAGCTTGGAGGCGGCACGGAAGTGGCCGATGTTGGTCATGCAGCTACCGATAAACACTTCGTCGATCACGGTGCCGGACACGTCGGACAGGGTTTTCACATCGTCAGGGTCGTTCGGGCAGGCCACGATAGGCTCGTGGATTTCAGCCAGGTCGATATCGATGACGGCGGCGTATTCTGCGTCTGCATCGGGTTCGAGCAGTTCTGGATTGGCCAACCAGGCTTCCATGGCCTTGATGCGACGCGAGATGGTGCGCTCGTCTTCGTAGCCATTGGCAATCATCCACTTGAGCAGCGTGATGTTGCTGTTCAGGTATTCGATGATGGGTTCCTTGTTCAGACGCACGGTACATGCGGCGGCAGAACGCTCAGCCGAAGCGTCGGACAGCTCGAAAGCCTGTTCGATCTTCAGGTTGGGCAGGCCTTCGATTTCCAGGATGCGGCCGGAGAAGATGTTCTTCTTGCCGGCTTTTTCCACGGTCAGCAAACCTTGCTTGATGGCGTACAGAGGAATGGCGTTAACCAGGTCACGCAGCGTGACGCCGGGCTGCATTTCGCCCTTGAAGCGCACCAGAACGGATTCTGGCATGTCCAGAGGCATCACACCGGTAGCAGCAGCAAAGGCCACCAAACCGGAACCGGCCGGGAAGCTGATGCCAATCGGGAAACGGGTGTGCGAGTCGCCACCGGTACCGACGGTATCGGGCAACAACATGCGGTTCAGCCAGGAGTGGATGATACCGTCGCCTGGGCGCAGGGAAACACCGCCGCGTGTGCTGATGAAAGCAGGCAGCTCGTGGTGAGTCTTGACGTCAACAGGTTTGGGGTAAGCGGCGGTGTGGCAGAAGGACTGCATCACCAGATCGGACGAGAAGCCCAGGCAAGCCAGGTCTTTGAGTTCGTCGCGCGTCATTGGGCCAGTGGTGTCCTGGCTACCAACGGTGGTCATGCGTGGTTCGCAGTACGTACCGGGACGCACGCCTTGGCCTTCGGGCAGACCGCAAGCACGGCCAACCATCTTCTGGGCCAGGGAGAAGCCTTTGCCGGAATCGGCAGGGCTTTGTGGCAGGCGGAACAGGGTGGTCGGAGGCAGGCCCAGTGCTTCGCGAGCACGGGTGGTCAGGCCACGGCCGATAATCAGTGGGATACGGCCGCCGGCGCGCACTTCGTCAAACAGCACGTCGGACTTGACCTGGAACTCAGCGATCAGCTCGCCGTTCTTGAAGGCCTTGCCTTCGTAGGGGCGCAGTTCGATAACGTCGCCCATTTCCATTTTGGACACGTCCAGTTCGATTGGCAACGCGCCGGCATCTTCCATGGTGTTGTAGAAGATGGGGGCAATTTTGCTGCCCAGGCACACGCCACCGAAACGCTTGTTGGGAACGAAGGGGATGTCTTGGCCGGTGAACCACAGCACGGAGTTGGTGGCCGACTTGCGCGAAGAACCGGTACCCACCACGTCACCCACGTAGGCAACCAGATGGCCTTTTTCTTTCAGGGATTCGATGAAGCTGACAGGACCTTTCTTGCCGGGCTCTTCGGGTTCGATACCGGGGCGCGGATTTTTCAGCATGGCCAGCGCGTGCAGCGGAATGTCCGGGCGGCTCCAGGCGTCGGGGGCGGGCGACAGATCGTCCGTGTTGGTCTCGCCAGTGACCTTGAAAACGGTAACGGTCAGGCTTTCGGGAACTTCAGGACGGCTGGTGAACCATTCGCCGTCAGCCCAGCTTTGCAGGACTTCCTTGGCAAATACATTGCCTTTCTCGGCTTTTTCCTGGACGTCATGGAACGAGTCGAACATCAACAGGGTGTTTTTCAGGCCGTTGGCGGCAATCTGGCCCAGCTCGGGGCTGTCCAGCAATTCGATCAGCGGGCTGATGTTGTAGCCACCCAGCATGGTTCCCAGCAGCTCTGTAGCGCGCTCGCGGCTGATCAAAGCACAGGTTTCTGTGCCCAGCGCGATGGCGGCCAGGTAGGAGGCCTTCACTTTGGTCGCATCGTCCACACCGGCGGGGACGCGGTGCGTCAGCAGGTCGACCAGAAATGCTTCCTCACCGGCAGGTGGGTTCTTGATGAGCTCGATCAGCTCGGCGGTCTGCTGAGCCGACAAAGGCAGCGGGGGAATGCCCAGAGCAGCGCGCTCGGCAACATGTTCGCGGTAAGAGTCCAGCATAGTGCGGGTGCCTATCGGTAAATGGTTGATATGAAAATGCAATAAATCGCGTCTCGCCTCAATTGTAATTTGAAGCGCGCAGTGAAGCAATGGTCTTATATCTTATATAAGACTTACTGAAAGCTGAACGTTCTGGGGTTCAGGCCAGCAGATCGGCGTATTCGGGGTGACGGCGCATATAGACCACCGCGTAACTGCATACGGGCCGCACTTTCCACTGTTGGTTTTTTGCCGTTTCCAGTGCAAAGCGAGTCAGTTGCCCGGCAATGCCACGGCCTTCCAGCTCGGGTGGCACACGCGTGTGGGTGATGCTCATGACTGCATCGGCCAGTTCGTATTCGATGACGCTGCGGCGGTTTTCAATGTCGCAGTAAAACAGACGTGCTTGTGGGTCGTGATGGATGGTGGCCGTCATGGCAGGCTCCCTCAGGTAGGGTTGGAGTGCAGGGCGATCAGAACCCAAACGGCCAGCATGCAGATCATGCCCAGAAAGCAGCCGCCCCACAGTCCCATCAGGGGCCATTTGATGCCCATGGGAACATCGTCGGGTTGTACGTGCTGGAGCAGGCGATTGGCATTGCCAAACAGCGAGCCTTGGCGTTTGGGGAAATTCAGGCGCAAAAAATAATCCAGCAGCACACCGGCTTTGAGGGCAGCGTCAGCTTTTCCCAGGGGTACTGATCCAGATAAGGGTGACGCAACACCTGATGGCTGCGACGCAGATTGAAAAGAAGCAAATAAGCGCCGGAAACCAGGCTGGTCAGGGCACAGGCAATCATCAGGGTGCCGGCCAGTGGCAAGGCATAGCGTACAAAATCAGAGAGCATTGAAGTTACCAGCAAGACGGCCCCGCCTGCGTGATGCAGCGGGGCCGAGAGTGAAGAACCCCGGCCAGAGGGCCGGAGCATCTCCGTCACTATATGGAGGCGCCCCTGGCGCCATTTCCACCTTGCCTCGCTCGGGCTCACCGGAAACGGTGAGGCTTGCGCGTTGGCTTGTGGTCAAGATCACAGGCGAATAATAGCCCAGGATCTATGACTTATGGGCGCTCATCCAGGGGTACGAAGCGCTGATTCTCAGGGCCAATGTAGTTGGCGGTAGGACGGATGATCTTGTTGTCCACGCGCTGCTCGATGATGTGAGCGGCCCAGCCTGCGGTACGCGCAATCACAAACAAGGGCGTGAACATGGCGGTGGGCACGCCCATGGTGTGGTAAGACACGGCCGAGAACCAGTCCAGGTTGGGGAACATTTTTTTCACTTCCCACATCACGCTTTCCAGACGCTCGGCAATTTCATACATGCGAGTGTTGCCATCGGCCTGGGCCAGCTCCTTGGCCACCGATTTGATAACTTCATTGCGGGGGTCAGAAATGGTGTAGACGGGGTGGCCAAAGCCAATAATGACTTCCTTGTTCTCCACGCGCTTGCGGATGTCTTCTTCGGCCTGGTCGGCCGTCTCGTAGCGCTTCTGGATTTCAAAAGCCACTTCGTTGGCACCGCCGTGCTTGGGGCCGCGCAGGGCGCCAATGGCGCCGGAGATCGCGGAATAAAAGTCCGAGCCTGTACCGGCAATGACGCGGCTCGTGAAAGTGGAGGCGTTGAATTCGTGTTCGGCGTACAGGTTCAGCGACACGTGCATGGCTTTTTCCCACTCGGCCGAAGGCTTTTCGCCATGCAGCAGGTGCAGGAAGTGCGCGCCGATGCTGTCATCGTCGGTCTGCACGTCGATCATCTCGCCATTGTGGCTGTAGTGATACCAGTACAGCAGGGCAGAGCCCAGGCAGGCCAGCAGGCGGTCCGCGATGTCGCGGGCGTCGGGCAGGTTGTGGTCGTCCTTTTCAGGCAGCACACAACCCAGCACCGATACGGCCGTGCGCATCACGTCCATGGGGTGGCTGTGGGCGGGCAGGGTTTCCAGTGCGCTTTGCAGGGCCAGGGGCAGGCCGCGCAGACGCTTGAGTTTTTGCTTGTAGGCGCGCAATTCATTGCGGTTAGGCAGCTTGCCGTGAATCAGCAAGTAAGCCACTTCCTCAAATTCGCAAGCCTGGGCCAGGTCCAGGATGTCGTAGCCGCGGTAGTGCAGGTCATTGCCGCTGCGACCGACCGTGCACAAGGCGGTATTACCTGCGACAACGCCAGACAAGGCAACAGATTTCTTGGGCTTGAAGCCAGTGCTAGGGGTGTTCTCGGTACTGCTCATAAAGGTCTCCTGGTTGCTGGGCAGCCCGCGCGAGGCTGGCTGCCAAATGGGGTTTTGACCCGCGCGAGGCCCGGTTTGGCGGGGCTGGCGGGAGCCTGTGATGGCTCAGGACTTCTTGTTTTTCTGGAACAGCTTGTCGAGGCTTTGCTCGTAAGCATGGTAGCCGATACGATCGTACAGTTCCTCGCGAGTCTGCATCAAATCGATGACATTTTTTTGATGCCCGTCACGGCGGATCGCCTGATAGACGGTTTCGGCTGCTTTGTTCATGGCGCGGAATGCGGACAGTGGATAGAGAACCATGGCTACATTGACCGAGGCCAGTTCCTGCACGGTAAACAGTGGGGTTTGTCCAAATTCTGTGATATTGGCCAACACGGGCACATTCAGGGTGTCGGTAAAACGCCGATAGGTGTCCAGATCGTAGCAGGCCTCGGCAAAAATGCCGTCAGCACCAGCCTCCACGCAGGCCTGGGCGCGCTCCAGGGCGGCATCCACGCCCTCCACCGCAATCGCGTCCGTGCGGGCCATGATGAAAAAATCCGGGTCGGTGCGAGCATCCACAGCGGCTTTCACGCGGTCAGCCATTTCCTCCGTGCTGACAATTTCCTTGCCGGGGCGGTGACCGCAACGCTTGGCACCTACCTGATCCTCAATGTGGCAGGCAGCCGCGCCAAACTTGATCAGGCTTTTGATGGTGCGAGCGATGTTGAAGGCCGAGGCGCCAAAGCCGGTGTCAATGTCCACCATCAGGGGCAGATCGCACACATCGGTAATACGACGAATGTCGGTCAGGACATCGTCCAGGGTATTGATACCCAGGTCAGGCAGACCCAGGGACCCGGCAGCCACACCGCCGCCCGACAGATAAATGGCACGGTAATTGGCTCGTTGTGCCAACAAGGCGTGATTGGCGTTGATGGCGCCAATGATTTGCAAAGGCTGCTCGTCGCGCAGGGCCTGGCGGAAACGGGCGCCTGCCGATGTCAGTGGGTTTTGGCTCATTTGGGGCTCCAGATCACAAGATAAAAAAATGTCGTCAGCGTGATGCTGCGATGGGTTGATTTCAATAAAGCAAATGCTGTGCCAGGTTCAGGTATGGGGGCGAGGAAACGCCTGAAGCCAGACTAGGCGGGGATTTCTGCCATGGTTTGCACGCGTCAGTTCTTTTCGTGAATACTGCCTTTCACTGTTTTGTGTTTCAATGTTGAAACGTAATTTGAAACAATGTCGCATTGTTGATGCCTGGATGAAACCACATGCCTTATCCGTCTTCCCTTCCTGCTCGTCTGCGTCTGGTGGCGTTCGGTTTGCACGGACTGCGGTCTCTCTTGGAGGAGCTGGTGCCGCAGTTCCGCGCCCAGGCTGAAATTCTGATCGTGGACAAGGCTTATGGCGAGGCCGTGGAAACCGTGCAGGTTTTGCGACAAACAGGTGAAATCGACGTTCTGGTGTCCGCCGGTTCCAACGGCAGTTATTTGCGTGAGCATCTGGACCTGCCCGTGGTGCTGGTACATCCCGGTGGTTTCGACATTATGGGCAGTCTGGCCTCGGCACAGGCCGAGCGCAAAGCCGTGGTGACCTATGGCGAAATACCGCTTGAGTTGATGGAGTTTGTGCAGCGTTTTGATCTGCCCGTGGAGCTACGCAGCTATCGCAGCGAGGCCGATGCACGTAGCTGTGTTCAGGATTTGAAAGAGCTGGGTGTGGAGTGGGTGCTGGCACCCGGGCTGGTCGTGGATCTGGCGCGTGAGAACCAGATGGAAGGCGTGCTCCTGTATTCACAAGGAGCAGTGCGACAGGCTTTGGAGTCCGCTATCGAACTAGCCCGTGTTGCTCGCGCTGAAGCGGCTCGTCGGGATCGCTTGAATACGATTTTGGCGCAGTTGCGTGACGGTGTGGTGTCAGTCGATAGGGATGAGCGTATTGAAACCGTGAACCCGGCCATGGAAGCCTGGTTGGGTCAGCCTGCTCAGGCCATGATCGGGCGCCGCCTGGGGGCCTTGTATCCCGAGCTGGATCTGGCCGGCACACTGCGCAGTGTGGAAGTAGAGCTTGATACGGTGCAGCAGGTGGGAGGGCGCACGGCGATTGTGACCCGTATGCCGATTCTCGAGCAGGGGCGCCTGAGTGGGGCTGTGTTGATTTGTCAGGACCCGGCAGCCATTCAGCGGCTGGATCGCAGTTTGCGCTCACGTAGCCAGCAGACCGCGTCGCGGCATGCCCGTTATCAACTGGCCGACTTGATAGGGCAGAGTTCGGCCATGCGCACATTACGTGCTCAGGCCCAGGCTTGTGCACAAAGCACGGCCACGACCTTGATCATTGGCGAAAGCGGGACGGGCAAGGAGCTGCTGGCTCAGGGCATTCACAGCGCCAGCGCCCGGCGTGGTCAACCGTTTGTGGCAGTCAACTGTGCCGCTTTTCCCGACAGCCTGCTGGAGAGCGAGCTGTTCGGTTATGTGGAAGGGGCATTTACGGGCTCGAGCCGGGGCGGCAAAGTGGGCCTGGTGGAAGCGGCTCATACCGGTACCTTGTTTCTGGATGAGATCGGGGAAATGCCTTTGCCTTTGCAAACTCGCTTGTTGCGTGTGTTGCAGGAGAAGGAAGTCTTGCGTATCGGGGCGATTGAGCCCACGCCGGTCGATGTGCGTGTGATTGCCGCGACGCATCGCGATTTGGCGGCGCAGGTGAAAGAAGGAGTGTTCCGCCAGGATTTGTTTTATCGCCTGAATATTCTGGTGCTGCGCTTGCCGCCTTTGCGGCTGCGCACCGACGATCTGCCGGAGCTGGTGGAGCATCTTTTGGGGAAAGTAGCCCAGCGTTTAGGCGGCGCGCTTACGTTGCAGCCAACGTGGCTGACGCAATTGTTGAAGCGGGGCCCTGATTACGCCTGGCCCGGTAATATCCGTGAGCTGGAAAACTTGATTGAGCGGCTGATGGTGCTTGGCTCTGTCCAGGGGGAGCAGGCGGTACAGCTGGAGGAAATCGCTCCGGAATTGCAGGCGACCGCCACAGAGAAGGCGGTGCCCGCGCTGCGTGAGCGGCAAGAGCGCAATGAACAGGAGCATGTGGCCCAGGTGCTGCAAGCATGCGGCGGTAATCGTGCTCTGGCTGCCCAGCAACTGGGGATCAGTCGCAGCACCTTGTGGCGTAAATTGCGCAAGAAGTGAGGCAGTGGCTGCCCGCCTGCTCAAGCCAGCCCGTGGGGGAAGGGGCTGTTGGTGGTCAGGGCTGCTCCTGATATTGAGCGAGTTTGCTCAACGCCATCAGTAATAGGCAGACCAGGATGCAGGCCAGCAGGTTATAGCTCATGCCTGCTACAAAGGCCGCCACATATTGTTCGGTCTGGGAGGAGGCAAGACCACCTGCGTTTCGGCCCGCAGTAAAGAGCAGGCCAACCACGGCCACCCCTAGCGCTGCCCCAACTTGCTGGATGCTGGAAATCACCCCGGATGCCATGCCTGCCTGAGCCGCTTTGACAAAACCCAGAACCAGATTCAGCAAAGGAGTCATGATCAGGCCTTGGCTGGCGCCCAGAAAAATCAGGACGGGAATCAGGTGAGCGGGTTCCATCCGGGCTCCTGTCCAGGCGACCTGAGCGATCAGCCAGGCAAAGGACAGCGTATAGCCAAGGGCGCCGGCTGTAATCGCACGGGTGCCATAACGGGCGACCAGGCGTGGTGCACCCAGAGACGCAGCCACAAAGCCTGCGCTGGCGGGCGCGAAAATACTGCCCGCCTGAAACGGACTCAGACCCAGGCCGCTTTGCAACAAAAGGGCAAAGCAGAGAAAGAACGAGCTGGCCGTGGAATACACCAGCAGGACCAGTAAAGCGCCTAAGGCAAAGCGTGGCTGGGCCAGCAGTTGCATATCCACCAGGGGCGACTGCCCCGCCTGTCGGCGTTTTTCCTGCTGTTTGTAGAAAGCCAGAAGCAAAAGTCCGGAGGCCGCCAGGGCGGCCAGGCTGGATGGGGGCCAGCCGTGCTCTGAGCTTTGGATAAGGGGGGTCAGCAGCAGGCTCAGGGCAAGACTGATGAGAACCACGCCCGTGCTGTCCAGCCCCTGGCCCTGGGGCGCACGGGTTTCGGGAATGTAGCGAGCCGCCCCAATCGCCAGCAGACCCACAGGCAGGTTGATCAGAAAGATGCTGCGCCAGCCCAGATCAAACAGGTTGAAATGAACCAGCCATCCTCCCAGCACCTGTCCCGCAATCGCGGCCAGACCCAATGTCATTCCCAACAGACCAAAGGCGCGACGGCTGTTATCACCGTCAAAGTTGACCCGGATGGACGCGTAGACCTGGGGAAAAAGTAGAGCAGCGGCCAGACCCTGCAGCACCCTGGCCAGGATCAGCAAGAAAGCGCTGGGTGCCAGCCCGCATAGTGCCGAGGCTAATGTGAAACCGGCCATGCCAATCTGAAAGAGCCTGCGCCGACCCCATAAATCGCCCAGCCGCCCGCCAGTGATCAGCAGCACCCCAAAGGCCAGTTCATAGCCCGCCACAATAAAACCGATCTGACTAAAGCTTGCTCCCAGCCTGCTTTGCATGTCCGGGATAGCCACATTGACCACGAACAGATCAAAAATGGTTACAAAACCAGCTAGAAGTAAAACGGACAAGCCTAGCCAGGGCGGTGTGTCGGGCGTCGGCGGGGGTGGGGTTTGGCAATAAGAGTTCGAGTTCATGATGCTTGTCTGAATGGAAAACCCGTGTATTCTTGAACTCTTTTTAAACAATTACAATTTAACTGTTTATGCTATTACTTAAAGCAATGGGGTGCTGATTGATGAGGACGCTGGAGCGAACACGCCCGGAGCTGTCTGCCTTTTTGCGCGCATGCCGTGAACGTCTTTTGCCGGAGGAGGTGGGCTTGCCCAGTGGCGGACGGCGCCGCACTCCGGGCTTGCGGCGCGAGGAGGTGGCGGCTTTGGCGGGAGTGGGGCTGACCTGGTACACCTGGTTGGAGCAAGGGCGTGATATTGGCGTATCGGCCAGCTTTCTGGACAATTTGGCCCGTGTTCTGAAACTGGATGCGGCCGAACGCAGACACTTGTTCTTGCTGGCGCATGAGCGCCTGCCTGCCGAGCCAGGAATTACCTGGTGTGTCTTGCCGCCCTTGGTGCGACGCTTGATGCACGACTTGCCGCATCCGGCTTTTGTCTTGAATTTACGCTGGGATGTTCTGGGCTTTAATGCCTTGGCGGATGATCTGCTGGGCTTGGGGGCGTATCCAGATGGGCAGCGCAATCTTCTGTGGCAGATGTTTACGAATCCCGCTTTGCACACCCGCTTTGTCCCTTGGGAATCGCAGGCGCTGGAGATGTTGACCAGTTTTCGTCGCGACTTTGCTCGGGCCACAGACGGAACGGATATTCATGAACTGGCCAATGAGCTCAAACGCGTATCACCGGAGTTCAAGCAGTGGTGGGAGCAACATGATGTGCATTCACCTTGCGGCGCGTTACGCACCGTGCTTGTAGATGGGGAGTTGCGCGAGTTTGAGCAGACCTCGCTCATCATTGATGAGAGTCGTCATTTGCGTATGGTGGTGTATGTGCCGTCTGTGCGGGAAGATTCAGACGACGGGAGCGGCCAGCCTAGGGTTGGATAGGCTTGTGCCGTGTTCCAGCGCACTGGTTCCAGGCGCGAAGTATCGAGCAGCAGGCATCAGTGATAAGGCGACAGGCAAAAAAAATCCCCGCCGATACGGGCGGGGATTGCAGACACTGGCGGTTTAATTAACCCAGCAGGTCTTTCACACCGTCACGTTCTTCCAGCAGTTCGTTCAAGGTGTGGTCCATGCGCTCACGCGAGAAGGCGTCAATTTCCAGGCCTTCCACACGTTTGTACTCGCCGTTTTCGGTGGTGACGGGCACGCCGTAAACGATGCCTTCAGGAATGCCGTAGGAGCCGTCCGAAGGAACGCCCATGGTGACCCATTTGCCGTTCGAGCCCAATACCCAGTCACGCACGTGGTCGATGGCGGCATTGGCAGCCGAAGCCGCCGAGGACAGACCACGGGCTTCGATGATGGCGGCGCCACGTTTGCCCACGGTGGGGATGAAGGTGTCGCGGTTCCAGGCCTGATCGTTGATGATGGCGTCGATCTTCTCACCGTTCACCGTCGCGAAACGGGTGTCAGGGTACATCGTGGGCGAGTGGTTGCCCCAGACGATCAGGTTCTCGATGTCAGCAACGGGCTTGCCGGACTTGGCGGCCAGTTGCGACAGGGCGCGGTTGTGGTCCAGGCGCAGCATGGCGGTGAAGTTCTTGGCTGGCAGATCAGGAGCCGATTTCATGGCGATGTAGGCGTTGGTGTTGGCAGGGTTGCCCACCACCAGAACCTTGACGTCACGGCTGGCAACTTTGTTCAGGGCGCGACCTTGTGCGGTGAAGATCTGGGCATTGAAGGCCAGCAGGTCTTTACGCTCCATGCCGGGGCCACGTGGACGGGCGCCGACCAGCAGGGCGATATCAACATCTTTGAATGCGCTTTCAGGGTCGCTGTGGGCGGACATGCCTTGCAGCAGGGGGAACGCGCAGTCGTCCAGTTCCATCATGACGCCCTTCAGGGCCTTTTGGGCTTTCTCGTCGGGTAGCTCCAGCAACTGCAGGATCACAGGCTGGTCTTTGCCCAGCATTTCGCCAGAAGCGATGCGAAACAGCAGGGCGTAGCCAATCTGGCCAGCAGCGCCGGTAACGGCGACGCGCATTGCGGGTTTGGACATGAGAGTATGACTCCGTTTTTGGGTTTGAAGACGGTGACGAAAAACACAGTTTAAATCTTTTGCGAGCCGGCGGCCGGCTTGGGAAACGGTTTTTCGCAAGAGGAATAGTCTCTTTTTTCACTGCGCAGACTAGACCAAAACGATAAGGACGTCAAACGTCTTATATCTTATATAAGACATAAGAGCGTTAGACATTCGAGGCCGGTCATGCGAAAATTAGCGCACTGTCTATTTTATGAACAAATGCGTGTTCCCCGCTGTATTTATCGCGCATTTTTTATGAGCCCCATGTCTGAGAACGTGCCGCCGCTACGCACCCAGGAAATCGAAAAATCCGCTCCTAGCGCGGCCTATAGCCCTCTGTATCAACAGATTAAGGCTTTGCTGCTGCAGGGGCTGGATCGTGGCGAGTGGAAGCCTGGCGAGGCCATTCCCAGTGAGCTGGAACTGGCCGCACGTTTTCAGGTCAGCCAGGGGACGGTGCGCAAGGCTATCGATGAGCTGGCCGCCGACAATCTTCTGATCCGTCGTCAAGGGAAAGGCACGTTTGTAGCCACCCACCACGAGGCGCGGGTGCGTTTTCGGTTTTTGCGTCTGGCCCCCGATGACGGCAAGCCGGTCGCCTCACAAAGTCGAATCATCGATGTTCGTCGCATGAAGGCTCCCACGGATGTCGCGGTGCTGCTCGATTTGCGCACGTCCGACATGGTGGTGAACTTGCGCCGGGTCCTCTCCTTTGATCAGGTTCCCACCATTTATGACGATATCTGGTTGCCCGGCTCGGTGTTCAAGGGCCTGACCCTGGACGCCGTCGAGCAGAACAAGGGCCCGATGTATGCCTGGTTCGAGAGCAAGTTTGGCGTGAGCATGGTGCGTGCCGATGAAAAGATTGGCGCGGTCAGCGCCACCGAAGAGGCTGCCTCGGTTCTGCAGGTGGCCGCCGGCTCCCCGCTTTTGTATGTAGAGCGTGTGTCCTACACCTATGGTGACCGACCGATGGAGTTGCGCCGGGGTTTATACCTGACTGAGCGCTTCCATTACCGAAACACACTCAGCTAGTACGGCGGCATACGGTATTTGATACTGCATCGTCGTGTCAAATAGGTGAAAATACCAAGGTTAAAAATTTTATGACTTTTTTTTATCTACTTCGAGGCCATCATGTCTGATACCGCACCCAAGCAGCGTCCGCAGTATCGCAATATCAGCGTGCCGCAGATATTGAGCTACCGCTTGCCCCTGGCCGCAAAATCGTCGATTTTGCATCGTGTCAGCGGCGCATTGCTGTTTCTTTGCCTGCCGCTCGTTCTATTGCCACTGTTCTCTTTGAGCGTGAGCTCTCCAGAGTCCTTCGAGACCATGCGCAGCTATGTCGACAACCCTGTCTGTAAGCTGATTCTTCTGGTGCTGATCTGGGGCTATCTGCACCACTTCTGTGCCGGCATCCGCTATCTGGCACTGGACCTGCACCTGGGTAATGACAAAGAGTCCGCCAAGAAATCGGCCGGCATGGTGTTTGGGGTCAGCCTGGCGCTGACTGTTGTGTTTGGTTTGAAACTGTTTGGGGTGTGGTAATGGCTAATCGTGAGCGCATTGGCGCAAACCGCCTGGTAGTGGGTGCCCACTACGGTACCTTGGACTTTCTGGCACAGCGGGTGACTGCAGTCATCATGGCCATCTACACCTTGGTCATCATTGGCGGCATCCTGTTTAGCAGCGAACTGAATTTCGAGACCTGGCGCGGCCTGTTCTCGTTCACGGTCGGCTCCCTGCCTCTGGGTCAGTTGCTGGCAACCCTGTTTTTCCTGTCGTTGTCCTGGCACGCCTGGATCGGTGTGCGTGACATCTGGATGGACTACGTCAAGCCCGCTGGCCTGCGCTTGTTCCTGCAAGTGTTGACCTTGCTGTGGCTGGTGGCCAGTGTCGTCTTTTTTGCAAAAATTATCTGGAGTCTCTAAACCGTGGCTTCCATCACAAAATCTTTGCCCCGCCGTCAGTTTGACGTAGTGGTGGTCGGTGCCGGTGGCGCCGGTATGCGTTGTTCCCTGCAATTGGCTCAGGCCGGCTTGTCCGTGGCTGTGCTCAGCAAGGTGTTCCCAACCCGCTCCCACACGGTGGCCGCCCAAGGTGGCGTCAGTGCCTCCCTGGGTAACATGAGCGAGGACCATTGGTACTGGCACATGTACGACACCGTCAAGGGTTCGGACTGGCTGGGTGACCAGGACGCCATCGAATTCATGTGCCGTGAAGCGCCGCACGCAGTGTACGAGCTCGAGCACTTTGGCATGCCTTTTGACCGCAACCAGGACGGTACGATTTACCAGCGTCCATTTGGTGGTCACACCGCCAACTTTGGTGAAAAACCTGTCCAGCGCGCCTGTGCGGCAGCTGACCGTACCGGTCACGCCATGTTGCACACGCTGTACCAGCGTAACGTTGCTGCCCGCACCCAGTTCTTCGTGGAGTGGATGGCACTGGATCTGCTGCGTAACGAAGCGGGCGACGTCCTGGGCGTGACTGCCCTGGAAATGGAAACCGGCGAAATCTACGTTCTGGAAGGCAAGCGCGTGGTGCTGGCTACCGGCGGTGCTGGCCGTATCTGGGCTGCGTCCACCAACGCCTTCATCAACACGGGCGACGGTCTGGGTATGGCCGCTCGTGCAGGTCTGCCTTTGCAGGACATGGAGTTCTGGCAATTCCACCCCACTGGCGTGGCCGGTGCCGGCGTGCTGATTACCGAGGGCGTGCGCGGTGAAGGCGGTATCCTGTTGAACAAGGACGGCGAGCGCTTCATGGAGCGTTACGCTCCTACCCTGAAAGATCTGGCCCCTCGTGACTTCGTGTCCCGTTCCATGGACCAGGAAATCAAGGAAGGTCGCGGTTGTGGCGACGGCAGCTACGTGGTGCTGAAGCTGGATCACCTGGGTGCCGACGTCATCAAGAAACGTCTGCCCTCGATTCGCGAGATCGCCATCAAGTTCGGTAACGTCGACCCGATCAAGGACCCGATCCCCGTGGTTCCCACCATCCACTACCAGATGGGCGGTATCCCCACGAACTACTACGGTCAGGTGGTGACGCAAACCCCGACCGGCGAGAGCAAGATCGTCAACGGTCTGTACGCGATCGGTGAGTGTGCGGCCACGTCCGTACACGGTGCCAACCGTCTGGGTACAAACTCGCTGCTGGACCTGATCGTGTTCGGTCGCGCTGCCGGCAACCACATTGTGGACTCGCACCCCGAGAAAGATCACGCTCACCAGGAAATCAACGAGTCCTCCATCGAGTTCTCGCTGGACCGCGTCAATCGTCTGGAGTCCCGTACCTCGGGCGAAAAGGCTCAGGATGTGGGCAACAAGATTCGCGTGGCCATGCAGGCTCACTGTGGCGTGTTCCGTACCCTGGATCTGCTGCACAAGGGCGTCGACCAGATCGAATCCCTGGTTCCCGAAGTCAAGGATATTTACTTCAAAGACAAGTCCAAAGTCTTCAATACCGCCCGTATTGAGGCGCTGGAAGTGGCCAACATGATCGAAGTGGCTCGTGCCACGACCAAGTCGGCCGCCAATCGTACGGAAAGTCGCGGCGCTCATGCCCTGAACGACCACCCGGAGCGTGACGACGAGAACTGGCTGCGTCACACCCTGTGGTTCTCGGAAGGCAGCCGTCTGGAGTACAAGCCTGTCCAGATGAAACCGCTGACAGCCGAAACGATTCCGCCCAAGGCCCGGACTTTCTAAGCAGGATACTGACATGAGCCAAAAACGTAAGGTCAAATTTGAAATCTACCGCTACGATCCTGACAAGGACGAGCGTCCCTACATGCAAAAGATCGAAGTCGAGTTGGAACCTACCGACAAGATGCTGCTCGATGCGATCTTGCGCATTAAGAACGATATGGACGACAGCCTGGCGTTGCGTCGTTCCTGCCGCGAAGGTGTGTGCGGTTCCGATGCCATGAACATCAATGGCAAGAACGGTCTGGCCTGCACGACCAATATGCGCGACCTGAAAGAACCTGTGGTCCTGCGCCCATTGCCAGGTCTGCCGGTTATCCGTGACCTGATCGTGGACATGACCCACTTCTTCGATCAGTACCATTCGGTCAAGCCCTTCCTGATCAACGATGCGCCTCCTCCTGAGAAAGAGCGTCTGCAAACGCCTGAAGCTCGTGAGGAACTCGATGGTCTGTACGAGTGCATTCTGTGTGCCTGCTGCTCGACCTCTTGCCCCTCGTTCTGGTGGAACCCCGACAAGTTCGTCGGTCCTGCCGGTTTGTTGCAAGCCTATCGTTTCATTGCCGACTCGCGTGACGAGGCTACTGGCGAGCGTCTGGATAATCTGGAAGATCCTTACCGCTTGTTCCGTTGCCACACGATCATGAACTGTACGGATGTCTGTCCAAAAGGACTGAATCCCTCGCATGCCATCGGCAAGATCAAAGAAATGCTGGTGCGTCGCAGTATCTAAAAAGGTGGGTATGTACCGATGAGAACATTGACGGAATTGGAGCGTGCGCGTCTGCGTTGGCGTGCGCGCCGGGGCTTGCTTGAAAACGACTTGATGATCACCCGTTTTCTGGATCAATACGAAAACGAGCTGACTGATCAGGACGTCTCGGCCCTGACCCGTTTGTTCGAAATGGACGATACAGTTTTGCTGGATGTCCTTCTGGCTCGCTCCGAGCCGGAAGGGCAATACGCCACCCCGGACATCCAGCGACTAGTAGACATTATGCGAAAGCTATAACCATTGAGGAAAAAAGTGATGGAATTGTCAGAAAAAAAAGCCACGCTATCCTTCTCCGACGGTAGCCCTTCGGTTGAGTTCCCTGTACACAAGGGCACCGTAGGTCCGGACGTGATCGATATCCGTAAGCTCTACGGTCAGACAGGTATGTTTACCTATGACCCCGGCTTTATGGCGACGGCGGCGTGCGAATCGGGCATCACCTACATCGACGGCGACAAGGGCCAGTTGATGTACCGTGGTTACCCTATCGACCAGTTGGCACAAAAGTGCGATTTCATGGATGTGTGCTACCTGATCCTGAACGGCGAGCTGCCTAACGCCGAGCAGAAACAGGAGTTCGACTCCCTGGTGACGAACCACACCATGGTTCAGGAACAGATGCAGCACTTCCTGCGCGGCTTCCGTCCGGACGCTCACCCCATGGCAATACTGACTGGCCTGGTCGGTGCCTTGTCGGCGTTCTACCATGATTCCACGGACATCACGAATCCTCATCACCGCCATGTGTCGGCTATTCGCTTGATCGCCAAGCTGCCAACGCTGGTTGCGATGGCGTACAAGTATTCTTTGGGACAGCCATTCATCTATCCCAAGAATGATTTGTCCTACACCGGCAACTTCTTGCGCATGATGTTCGCCACCCCTTGCGAAGACTACAAGGTCAACGAAGTGGTTGAGCGCGCTTTGGATCGTATCTTCATCCTGCATGCAGATCACGAGCAGAACGCCTCGACTTCCACCGTTCGTCTGTGCGGCTCGTCGGGTACCAATCCTTTCGCTGCGATCGCTGCGGGCGTTGCCTGCTTGTGGGGTCCTGCTCACGGTGGTGCAAACGAAGCGTGCCTGAACATGCTGGAAGAGTTGCAAGCCAACGGCGGCATCGACAAGGTTGGCGAGTTCATGGAGAAGGTCAAGGACAAGAACTCGGGCGTGCGCCTGATGGGTTTTGGTCACCGTGTCTACAAGAACTACGATCCACGCGCCAAGCTGATGCAGGAAACCTGCAAGGAAGTTCTGGAAGCCCTGGGCCTGGAGAACGATCCTCTGTTCAAACTGGCCATGGAACTGGAGCGCATCGCTCTGGAAGATCCTTACTTTGTCGAGCGCAAACTGTACCCCAACGTGGACTTCTACTCGGGTATCGTTCAGCGTGCTATTGGCATTCCAACCTCCCTGTTTACCGCTATCTTCGCCCTGGCTCGTACCGTAGGCTGGATTGCGCAGTGGAACGAAATGCTGTCCGATCCTGATTACAAGATCGGCCGTCCACGTCAGTTGTATGTGGGCCCAACCCAGCGCGATGTACCTGCTCAGCGTTAATTCTTGCGGGACCGGGTACCTGGGGCTTGCCCCGGGTGTAGATCTGGCCCGCAGCGCTATTGGGCAGTGACCATAGCGAGAACGCTAAGTGCACCACATGGTGCACTTTTTTTTTTGCTTTTTTCCTTTGTAAACAGTCCGATTTCAGACGCGCGAGTGGATACGGGTGCGTGAGTCAGCTGCACTCACGGTGGAGAGAGAGGGTTACTAAAGCGAAAGATGCGTTGCTCACGTGCTTTGTTTTCTTCTGACAGCCGGACTTTTGCCTGGACGTGATCAAGGTGATGGCCAATCAGCTCGCGTGCCCGGTCTGCGTCCCCGTTCAGAATCGCCTTCATCACTCCCTCATGCTGTTCAGTCAGAATCTCGACTTCACGGGCATTGTCGAACTCGAACATGGCCCGTCGGTTCTCTTTCACTGTCGAGAACACCAGCTGGAATAAACCGTTCATCAGTTGCAGCAGTACGACATTATGCGAGGCCATGGCAATGGCCAGATGAAATTGCGCGTCGGCGCGCGCCGAGAGATCTGCATCCTGATTCTGCTGGTGACGGACCATGACCTGAAAACAGTGCTCAATGCGCTTTTTGTCCGTCTCTGTCGCCCGGTGCGCTGCATGCCAGGCCGTGCTGGCCTCCAGGGCGCGGCGCGCCTCCAGGACATCGTAGCGGTACAGCGGGTCTTCATGGATCAACTCTTCCAGGGGCGCAATGCTTTGGGCCGGCCAGTTCATCAGATCGCTATCCTGAACGTAGGTACCGCCGCCGCGGCGGGTCACCAGCAGGCCTTCAGAGCACAGGGAGCGCAAGGCTTCCCGTATGGGCACGCGCGAGACCTCCAGTTGCTCGGCCAATTGACGCTCTGAGGGGATGCGGTCCCCCGGCTGCAAATGTTTCTCCTGAATCAGCTGACGAATTTTCTCTGCAACCTGGTCTGACAGGCGCGAGCGGGATTGCTTGGTCATGGGAGAGGCTTTCTCGGATATTGGTATTACCACTTTATTTAATTTCACAGGATTTTGGTGAGGGTAGGGGCCAAACTAGTCAGGGTTTGTGCTGGTAATACAAAGGTGGTAATACCGCTATGATGCTCAAAAATACAAAACGGGAAGCGGCCTTTCTGCCCGAAGATCTGTTTCATGCTGGTCTTTTGTCCTTTAACAGAAGTGCTTCCTGCGTACATGTAGTCACACAAAGGAGAATCCGGGATGAGTCTTTTATACACCTTGTTGGCCCTGACGCCATTGCTGGTCGTCTTTCTATTGATGGTGGTGATGGGACGATCAGCCAAGTTGTCGATGGGGGCCGCTTATCTGGTGACGGTTCTACTTGCCTTGTTTGTCTGGGGTAGCCAGACCGCGGTGATTGCAGCCGCTACCGTCAACGGGATTGTGACCGCCTTGACCTTGCTGTTCATTGTATTTGGAGCTGTTCTGCTTTTGAATACGCTCAAGGTGGGCGGTGCCTTGAAAGCGATTCGGCAGGGCTTTATGGATGTGTCGCCCGACCGTCGCATTCAGGTCATTATTGTGGCCTGGCTGTTTGGCTCCCTGATCGAAGGCTCCTCTGGGTTTGGCACGCCATCCGCGGTAGGGGCGCCCTTACTGCTGGCGCTGGGCTTTCCGGCCATGGCTGCCGTCATGTCCGTACTCATCATTCAGTCCACGCCGGTGTCCTTTGGCGCAGTCGGCACGCCTATGCTGGTCGGTGTGCGTTCGGGCATTGATAACAAAGCTGACGTGGCCGCTGCTATTGTGCCCATGCAGCCGATGGAGTATTTGCAGCAGATTGTCGAGAATGTGGCTCTGATCCATGCTCTGACCGGTTTTGTGATTCCCTTGTTGCTCTGCGGTCTGCTGACCCGTTTCTTTGGTGAGCGCCGCTCCTTTGCCGAAGGGCTGGGTGCATGGAAGTTTGCTCTGTTTGCGGGTCTGGCCTTCACGGTTCCTTATTATTTGATTGCCGTCATTCTGGGGCCCGAGTTTCCGTCGATGTTGGGCGCGATGGTGGGGCTGGTGCTGAGCGTGACAGCAGCGCGGAAAGGATGGTTTGCGCCACGTAAGACATTTGATTTTCCCGATCGCAGTCAATGGCCTTCTCATTGGCTGGGCACGGTTGCCATGGACAATACGGAGGCGCCGCAACGATTTTCCGTTTTGCGGGCGTTCTCGCCCTATGTGCTGGTGGTCTTGCTGCTGATCGTTACCCGCACTTTTCCTGCCGTTAAGGCCTGGCTTACCGGTCCGTCCGCGACCATCAGAATTGAAGGCATTTTCGGCACGGGTATTTCCACATCGGCGCAATTGTTGTTCTCACCGGGGGCAATCCTGATTGTGGTGTCCTTGGCATGTATCGCCATCTTCCGCATGAGTGGCCAGCAGTACGTGGTGGGGGTCAAAGACTCGCTGCGCACCATGGGTAGTGCAGCGCCTGCCTTGTTGCTGGCCGTGCCTATGGTTCAGGTGTTCATCAACTCGGCTGCGGCAGATGGTTCTATCGCCAGCATGCCTCTGGTGCTGGCGCAAGGAGCGGCCACCGCGGTAGGGCATGCATGGCCCAGTGTTTCGCCCTGGGTGGGCAGCTTGGGCGCATTTATTGCAGGCTCCAATACCGTGAGCAACATGATGTTCTCCTACTTCCAGTTCTCTACGGCACAGCAGATTGGTTTGAATATCGACCAGTCCGCTGTTGTGGTTGCATTGCAGGCAGTCGGTGGGGCCGCCGGGAACATGATTTGTGTTCATAACGTGGTCGCCGCCGGGGCGGTAGTCGGCATGCTGGGCCGTGAGGGGGAAATTGTCCGCAAGACCCTGATCCCCATGGTGTATTACGTCATTCAGGCAGGGCTGATTGGCCAGGCCTTGATTACCGGGGCGATGGGTTGGTGGATTGCCGCTGCCATTTTCCTGGCACTGACCATTGGTGGCTTGAGTTTGTCTCGTGGACGGCAGATGACTCCTGCTATGGCTTGAGAGCTCTGTCCTCCCCCCCCCCCTCTGGGGGGGGCAGCGCGGCAGCACGGTAAGTCCCTTTGAGTGGGGAGCAGCATTTTCTGTTGCGTGCCGTGTCTTTTGAAGCAGTGGATGAATTGCCTGCAGACACGGGTTTCTGGCCCAGCCTGTAGGCCTTGTTGAGGACAACGTCTGTTTTGATCGTTTTCAGTCCAGCAACACTCCAAAAAAACCGGATGCGGCTTAAAGCGGCATCCGGTTTTCAGTTAGCTAAACAGGTTTAGCTGTTTTGCTGAGCTTCTTGCTGAGCATCTACAACAGCCAGAGCGGTCATGTTGATGATGCGACGCACCGTGGCGCTGGTGGTCAGGATGTGGATGGGGCGAGCCGCACCCAGCAGGATGGGGCCCATGGCCACACCGTTGCTGCCTGTCATCTTCAGCATGTTGTACGTGATGTTGCCGGCGTCCAGGTTAGGAGTGATCAGCAAGTTGGCCGAACCGCGCAGCGTGCTGTCGGGGAAGGCTTTCAGGCGGATCTTCTCGGACAGGGCGGAGTCAGCGTGCATTTCGCCGTCCACTTCCAGGTCAGGAGCGCGTTCAGCCAGGATCTGACGAGCCTTGGCCATCTTGCGCGAGGACTCGGTCTGGCGGCTGCCAAAGTTCGAGTGCGACAAGAGGGCAACGCGAGGCACTACGCCAAAACGACGAACTTCCTCGGCGGCCTGGATCGTCATGTCGGCGACCTGTTCGGCGGTGGGGTTCTCGTTGACGTGGGTGTCGCACACAAACAGAGTCTGTGTCGGCAGCATCAGCACATTCATGGCGGCAAAAGTCTGGGCTTCTTTCTTCAGGCCAATGACTTGTTCGACATAATTGAGCTGACTGTCGTAGTTGCTTGCTACACCGCAGATCATGCCGTCCGCGTCGCCCCGTTGCAGCAGCATCACGCCGATCAGCGAGTTGTGCTTGCGGATCATGGCTTTGGCGATGTCCGGCGTGACGCCTTCACGTGCCTTGAGCTTGTAGTAGGCGGTCCAGGTTTCGGTGAAGCGATCGTCGTCTTCAGGATCAACGATTTGCACGTTCTTGCCGGCTTCCAGACGCAGACCCGCTTTCTTGACGCGCATTTCGATGACGCTGGGGCGGCCAACCAGAATAGGCTGAGCCAGCTTTTCGTCCACCACGGTTTGGACAGCACGCAGGACGCGCTCGTCTTCACCGTCAGCGTAAATGATGCGCTTGGGCGCAGCCTTGGCCTGCATGTACAACGGACGCATCAGCGGGCCGGTGTGGTAGGTCATGGCGATCAGCTTCTGACGGTAGGCGTCCATGTCTTCGATGGGGCGGGCGGCAACGCCAGAATCCATCGCAGCCTGGGCCACAGCCGGAGCGATCTGAACAATCAGACGGGAATCAAACGGCTTGGGAATGATGTACTCAGGCCCGAAGCGCAGATCTTCGCCGCCATACGCGGTGGCCATGTCGTCGCTTTGCTCGACCTGGGCCAGTTCGGCAATTGCTTTCACGCAAGCCAGCTTCATCTCTTCGTTGATCACGCTGGCACCAACGTCCAGGGCGCCACGGAAGATGAAGGGGAAGCACAATACGTTGTTGACCTGGTTCGGGTAGTCCGAGCGGCCGGTGGCGATGATGCAGTCAGGGCGGGCAGCCTTGGCCACTTCAGGGCGGATCTCGGGCTCGGGGTTGGCCAGCGCCAGAATCAGGGGCTTGTCGGCCATGGTCTTGACCATGTCGGCAGACAGCACGCCAGGGGCCGAGCAACCCAGGAACACGTCAGCGCCCACCATGGCGTCAGCCAGTGTGCGGGCGTCGGTTTCCTGAGCGTAGCGAGCCTTGTTGGGCTCCATGTTCTCGTCACGACCTTTCCAGATGATGCCGCGCGAGTCAGCTACGAAGATGTTGCTCAGCTTCACGCCCAGGGCAACCAGCAAGTCCAGGCAGGCAATGGCGGCAGCGCCCGCGCCCGAACAAACCAGCTTGATGTCGGCGATGTTCTTGTTGACGACTTTCAGGCCGTTCAGAACAGCGGAGGACGAAATGATGGCAGTGCCGTGCTGGTCATCATGGAACACGGGTATGCTCATGCGCTCGCGCAGCTTCTTTTCAATATAGAAGCACTCGGGGGCCTTGATGTCTTCCAGGTTCACCCCACCCAAAGTGGGTTCCAGCGCAGCAATGATGTCGACCAGCTTGTCGGGATCAGTTTCGTTCAATTCGATATCGAATACATCGATGCCAGCGAATTTCTTGAACAGGCAGCCTTTGCCTTCCATGACGGGCTTGGCGGCCAGAGGGCCGATATTGCCCAGGCCCAGTACCGCTGTCCCATTGGTGACCACGGCGACCAGGTTGGCGCGCGAGGTGTACTTGGCGGCGGCTTCTTCGCCTTCGGCGTGGATGGCCATGCAAGCAGATGCGACGCCGGGGGAGTAGGCTAGCGAGAGGTCATCTTGATTGGCTAGGGTCTTGGTAGGGACCACCGAGATTTTCCCGGGAGTGGGATACGCGTGATAGTCCAGCGCAAGTTTGGCCAGATCGGCGTTGGCATCCATTTTGGTAAAGCTCCTGATAGGATTTTCTAGTGTAAAAGTGAATCTAATTTATAAGAAATACAGACACCAGGTAGGTGCTGATTTGTTATAGGCAGCATATGTCATGGCAACGCTTGTTGCCTGCCTCAAGGTGACCAAGGGCAGGCTGGGCTCGGTTTGGTGGAAAAGAGGCCGGCGACGCGCGTACTTGCTGCACCCGTTTAGCATATCGGAATTTTTCCATCATGTGGGGCAGGCAAGGGGCGTCAATCATGATTTGGCGCGCTTCTTTTGTAAGAATCCGTCCGCGTGATAGATCGATGTGTTTGTTAATGCCAACGGTCTGGTGCAGTCCCCAAGCATTTTAGATGTCATTAATTGCGCCTTTTGTGTGCGGCGTTATACTAGATCAATACGGCTTGTATAAGGCGTCCCACGTTGCCTTCTGCTCCTGCTATCCGCTAACCGGCGAGGTCCGTGTCGCGGAAGGTTTTCCTGCATCTCAACACGAGTGAAACACTCGGATAGGTGAAGCGTAATAATGTCATCGCAAAAAGAACTGCTCAGTAACTCTTATCTGTTCGGGAGCAATGCTCCTTACGTCGAAGAACTCTACGAGTCCTACCTCGACAATCCGGGCTCCGTCGCCGACCAATGGCGCGAGTACTTCGATCAACTGCAGCATCAGCCAGCTACTGACGGCCGCGACAGCACCCGCGATCAAGCGCACGCGCCTATCGTCGAGTCCTTCGCGCAACGTGCCAAAGCCAATGCCTTCCTGACCAGCGCGCAGGCACCGGATCTGACCGTTGCCATGAAGCAAGTGTCCATCCAGTCCATGATCGCGGCTTATCGCTCCCTGGGCGCACGCATTGCTGATCTGGACCCCCTGAAGCGTTCGGAACGTCCCAACATTCCCGAGCTGGACCCCGCTTTTTACGGCTTGACCGAAGCGGATCTGGATCAGGTCTACTCCGCCACCAACACCTACTTCACCAAAGCCGACACCATGACGCTGCGCGACATGCTCAAGGCCTTGCGTGATACGTATTCCCGTTCGGTGGGCGCAGAATTCATGTATATCTCCGACCCGGTCGTCAAGCGCTGGATTCAGCAGCGTCTGGAGTCGGTGCACGGCACAGGTTCTTTCAGCGTTGAGCAAAAACGCAACATCTTGCAGCAGTTGACCGAAGCCGAAGGCCTGGAGCGCTTCCTGCACACCAAATACGTCGGCCAGAAACGCTTCTCCCTGGAAGGTGGCGAGAGCTTCATCGCATGTATGGATGAAGTCATCAATCACGCAGGCGAGAACGGCGTTCAGGAAATCATCGTGGGCATGGCCCACCGTGGTCGTCTGAACATGCTGGTCAACATCATGGGCAAGATGCCCGGCGACCTGTTTGCCGAATTTGAAGGTCGTCACGCTGAAGGTCTGACCGACGGCGACGTGAAATACCACAATGGTTTCTCCAGCGACCTGTCCACCCGCGGCGGTCCAGTACACCTGTCTCTGGCTTTTAACCCCTCTCACCTGGAAATTGTTAATCCCGTGGTCGAGGGCTCGGTGCGCGCACGTCAGGATCGTCGCAGCGACGAGGACGGCAGTCAGGTTCTGCCCGTACTGGTTCACGGTGATGCGGCGTTTGCCGGTCAGGGCGTTGTCATGGAAACACTGAACCTGGCCCAGACCCGTGGTTACGGTACCGGTGGCACCCTGCACATCGTTATTAACAACCAGATTGGTTTCACGACGTCTGACCCACGCGATACACGCTCCACACTGTATTGCACCGACGTGGTCAAGATGATTGAGGCCCCTGTTTTCCACGTTAACGGTGATGACCCCGAAGCCGTGGTGTTCGTCACTCAGCTGGCACTGGATTTCCGTCGCGAGTTCAAGCACGACGTGGTGATTGACATCGTTTGCTTCCGCAAACTGGGCCACAACGAGCAAGATACGCCCTCGATGACCCAGCCGCTGATGTACAAGAAAATTGGTCAGCACAATGGCACGCGCAAGCTGTACGCCGACAAGCTGGTTGCGCAGGGTGTGTTGTCCGAGAACGAGCCCGAAGATCTGGTTAAAGCCTACCGTCAATTGATGGAAGACGGCAAACGGACGGTGGAACCGGTTCTGACCGATTACAAGAACAAGTACGCTACGGACTGGTCTGCATTCTTGGGCGCAAAATGGACAGACCATGCGGATACCGCACTGCCCATGTCCGAGCTGACCCGCATCGGCGAAAAACTGACCACCGTGCCCGAGGGCTTTACCGTTCACCCGCTGGTCAACCGCATGCTTAACGACCGTCGTGCCATGGCACGGGGCGAGGCACAGGTTGACTGGGGCATGGGCGAACACTTGGCCTTTGCCACCCTGGTCAACAATGGCTATGCCATCCGTATCACCGGTCAGGACTCGGGTCGTGGCACGTTCACGCACCGTCACGCCGTGCTGCACGATCAAAAACGTGAGCGCTGGAACGACGGCACCTATATTCCTTTGCAGAATGTCTCCGAGGGCCAGGCGTCCTTTACGGTGATCGACTCGGTTCTGTCCGAAGAAGCCGTGTTGGCGTTTGAGTATGGCTATGCTTCGGCAGAACCCAATATCCTGACCATCTGGGAAGCCCAGTTCGGTGACTTCGCCAACGGCGCTCAGGTAGTGATCGACCAGTTCATTACCTCGGGTGAAGCCAAGTGGGGCCGTCATTGCGGTCTGACCTTGATGTTGCCACACGGTTATGAAGGTCAGGGTCCGGAGCACTCTTCGGCTCGTATCGAGCGCTTCCTGCAACTGTGTGCAGACAACAATATTCAGGTTGTCCAGCCTACCAATGGCGCCCAGATCTTCCACGTTCTGCGTCGTCAGATGATTCGTCCTTTCCGCAAGCCCTTGGTCATCATGACGCCCAAGTCCTTGCTGCGTAACAAAGACGCCACGTCGCCACTGAGTGATCTGGCTGAAGGCCACTTCATGCCTGTGATCGGTGAAACGGATCAGGCCATTGATGCAGCCGCTGTCAAGCGCGTTCTGGTGTGTTCGGGCAAGATCTACTATGACCTGGTCAACACCCGTAAGGAACAAGAGCGCAGCGACATTGCCATTATCCGTGTGGAGCAGTTGTACCCCTTTGCTCACAAGTCCTTCCAGGCAGAGCTGTCCAAGTACAGCAACGCCAAGGAAGTGATCTGGGTTCAGGACGAGCCACAAAACCAGGGTGCCTGGTTCTACGTTCAGCATCACATCTACGAGAACATGAGCGAAGGTCAGAAATTGGGTTACGCCGGCCGCGCCGCGTCCGCTTCGCCCGCCGTAGGCTACCTGGCCAAGCACCAGGAACAGCACAAGGCGCTGCTGGAGCAGGCTTTCGGCGCTCGCAAAGGCTTCATGCTGACCAAATAACGCACCCAAAATTTTAAATACGGAAAATATAATCATGGCACTTACCGACGTTCTGGTTCCCCAACTCTCTGAATCCATCTCCGAAGCCACTTTGCTGGAGTGGAAAAAACAACCTGGTGAAATGGTCCAGGCTGACGAAATCCTGATCGAAGTCGAAACCGACAAAGTCGTGCTGGAAGTTCCCGCCCCTGCCTCGGGCGTGCTGAGCGAGATCGTCAAAGCCAATGGCAGCACCGTGACCTCCGGTGATGTATTGGCTCGTATCGACACCGAAGGCAAGGCCAGCGCTGCCGCTCCAGCCGCTGCCGCTGAAGCCGCTCCTGCGGCTGCACCTGCAGCCGCTCCCGCCGCTCCTGCTGCATCGGTATCGTCCGTAGCATCGCCTGCGGCCGCCAAGATCCTGGCTGAAAAAGGCGTGGAAGCCAGCTCCGTGGAAGGCTCCGGCCGTGGCGGTCGCATCACCAAGGGTGACGCACTGCAAGCCAACACCGCGTCCGCCAGCAAGCCTGCCGCCGCTCCCGTGGCTCCTCCTACCCTGTCCCTGGATGGTCGTCCAGAACAGCGCGTACCGATGAGCCGCCTGCGTGCCCGTATCGCCGAGCGTCTGTTGCAGTCGCAGTCCGAAAACGCCATGTTGACTACGTTTAACGAAGTCAACATGCAGGCGGTGATGGATCTGCGTAAAAAGTACAAAGACCAGTTCGAGAAAGAGCACGGCGTCAAGCTGGGTTTCATGTCCTTCTTCGTGAAAGCCGCAGTGGCTGCTTTGAAGAAGTACCCCGTGTTGAACGCCTCGGTAGATGGCAAAGACATCATCTATCACGGCTACTTTGACATTGGTGTAGCGGTTGGTAGCCCACGCGGTCTGGTGGTGCCTATCCTGCGCAACGCTGACCAGTTGAGCATTGCTGAAATCGAACAGCAGATTGCTGATTTCGGCGCCCGTGCTCGTGACGGCAAGCTGACTCTGGAAGAGATGACAGGCGGCACTTTCTCGATCTCCAACGGTGGCGTGTTCGGCTCCATGCTGTCCACTCCCATCATCAACCCACCACAGTCCGCCATTCTGGGCATTCACGCCACCAAGGATCGCGCCGTTGTGGAAAATGGTCAGATCGTGGTTCGCCCCATGAACTACCTGGCCATGTCCTACGACCACCGCATCATCGACGGCCGCGAAGCCGTTCTGGGTCTGGTGGCCATGAAGGAAGCCCTGGAAGATCCACAGCGTTTGCTGTTGAACGTCTAAGCACGTGGTAGTTCCGGTCTAGTATGTTTACGGCCAAGTGCTTGCTTCTAAGCCTTGGCCGGCTTTGTTTAAGGCCCTGGGGGCTGGTTTTTCCGGCCTGACTGCTTCCCGTCTGACTCGCAGACGGTCCAGTGTGCCTTTTCACATTTATGGGATTTTTTTTATGGCTAAGCAATTTGATGTTGTCGTGATTGGTGCGGGCCCTGGTGGCTACATCGCCGCCATCCGTGCGGCTCAACTGGGTATGAGCGTTGCTTGTGTGGACGCCTGGTCGACCGCTGAAGGCAAGCCCGCTCCTGGCGGCACCTGCACGAACGTGGGTTGCATTCCTTCCAAGGCCTTGCTGCAATCGTCTGAGCATTTCGAGCACGCCAATCTGCACCTGGCCGAGCACGGTGTGGACGTCAAGGGCGTATCGTTGAACCTGGACAAGCTGATCGGTCGCAAAGATGTGGTCGTCAAGCAAAACAACGATGGCATTTTGTACCTGTTCAAAAAGAACAAGGTGACTTTTTTTCACGGCACCGCCTCCTTTGGCGCCAAAGTGGATGGCGGCTGGTCCGTGAACGTAGCCGGTGCCAATGCTGAAGAGCTGGTTGCCAAAAACGTCATCATTGCGACCGGTAGCTCGGCCCGTGCCTTGCCCGGTGCCGAGTTCGACGAAGAACAAATTCTGTCCAACGATGGCGCATTGCGTCTGCCCAAGGTACCCAAGAAGCTGGCCGTGATTGGCGCCGGCGTGATTGGTCTGGAGCTGGGCAGCGTGTGGCGTCGTCTGGGTGCTGAAGTGACCATTCTGGAAGGGGCTCCCGAGTTCTTGTCCGCTGTGGATCGCGACGTTGCCAAGGAAGCATTGAAGGCTTTCACCAAACAAGGTCTGAAGATCAACGTGGGCGTGAAAGTGGGCGAAATCAAAAAGTCCGCCAAACAGGTCACCATCAACTACGTGGATGCAGCTGGCGCCGAGCAAAAACTGGAAGCCGACAAGCTGATCGTCTCCATTGGCCGTGTTCCTAACACCGCCGGCCTGGGCGCGGAAACCATCGGTCTGAAGCTGGACGAGCGTGGCTTTGTGATTGTGGACGAGGATTGCGCGACCAGCCTGCCCGGTATCTGGGCAGTGGGTGACGTGGTTCGTGGTCCTATGCTGGCGCACAAGGCGGAAGAAGAAGGGGTGGCCGTGGCCGAGCGTCTGGCTGGTCAGCAGCCGCATGTCAACTTCGACACCGTGCCTTGGGTTATCTACACCTCGCCCGAGATCGCCTGGGTTGGCAAGACCGAACAGCAACTGAAGACGGACGGCCGTGCTTACCGCGCTGGCAGCTTCCCCTTCCTGGCTAACGGCCGTGCCCGCGCACTGGGTGATACAACCGGCTTTGTGAAGGTTCTGGCGGATGCCAAGACCGATGAGGTCTTGGGTGTCCACTTTGTGGGTCCTGTGGCTTCCGAACTGGTGGCTGAAGCGGTTGCCATCATGGAATTCCGTGGCGCATCCGAAGATATCGCCCGTATTTGCCATGCACACCCAACCCTGTCCGAAGCCCTGAAAGAAGCGGCTCTCGCAGTGGATAAGCGCGCTCTGAACTTCTGATAGACTTTCAGGGTGTTGTGGGAAAAGGGCGGGCACAGTCTCGCCCTTTTTTTCGCCACCAAAGGCTGTTCACGTCAGTCTGGCAGGGCTGGCATGTGTGTGATAGTGACCGCGCTGCAAGGCTCAGGGCCTGCCTTAATAGCCGTGCTGCGGCGGGCCGCAGCGCAGGCTGGCAGATCACTACCTGTCCTGGACAGGTTCTTTTATTTTCAGTGCTATGAATGTTCGCGAGTATTACCATCAGGCCCTAGCAGAAAAAGGCTACCGTGCCGACCAGGCGCAAGAGCAGGCTATTGAGCGGCTGCAACGCTATTACGACGAGTGGGTGGCCTATCGCAAGATGCGATCCAGCGCCTTGCGCCGTATGTTCTCCCGCCCGGAGGTGCCGCGTGGGGTGTACTTATGGGGAGGCGTAGGACGTGGCAAGAGCTTCCTGATGGACGCTTTCTACCTGACAGTGCCGCTCAAGCGTAAAACCCGGATTCACTTTCATGAATTCATGCGCGGCGTGCACAAAGAGCTCAATCAGGTCAAGGGCATGAGCGACCCGCTGGACGAGGTCGCCAAACGTATCGCCAAGCGTTATCGCCTGATCTGTTTTGACGAGTTCCATGTTTCGGACGTGGCTGACGCCATGATTCTGTACAAGCTGCTGCTGGGCTTGTTCGAGCGCGGCACATCCTTTGTGATGACGTCCAACTACGAGCCCTCCACGCTGTATCCGGAAGGTCTGCACCGCGACCGCATTCTGCCCGCCATTGCGCTGATCCAGAAGAACATGGATATCATGAACGTGGATACCGGCGTGGATTACCGTCGTCGTGCGCTGGAACAGGTGAAAACCTATCTGACGCCCTTGGGGCCGGAGACCACCGCAGAGCTGCAATCCATGTTCACCGCCCTGTCTGACACGGCTCCTCAAGAGCCTGTGCTCAGTATCGAAAATCGGGATGTGAAAGCGGTGGCCTTGTCCGGCTCGGCCGTGTGGTTCGATTTCGAAACCCTGTGCGTGAGCCCACGCTCACAGAACGACTATCTGGAACTGGCCAATCGTTTCCAGACTGTGATCCTGTCCGATGTTCCCCGTATGACGGCCCGTGATGCTTCTGCCGCACGGCGTTTCACCTGGCTGGTCGATGTTTTTTACGACCACAAGGTCAAGTTTATTATGTCCGCGGCGGTGCCCGAGGAACAGTTGTATGTGGATGGCCCCATGGCTAATGAATTTCACCGTACTGTCTCGCGGTTGATGGAAATGCAATCGCGCGAGTACCTGGAGTCAGAACGGCGCCAGGCAGTTATTTTGTAGGAATGGGGTGCGGCCCTGGCCCGGGCACCTGATTCCTGACCCTGACACGTAGTTTTATAAGCGTATTTTTTATCATGACGACACGAGTACTGACCGGTGTTACCACAACCGGTATTCCACATCTGGGTAATTATGCTGGCGCGATTCGTCCCGCCATCCGTGCTAGCCAACAAGCCGATGTCGACGCCTTTTTCTTCATGGCCGATTACCATGCCCTGATCAAATGCGACGATCCAGAGCGCGTGGCCATCTCGCGCCGTGCGATTGCCGCGACGTGGCTGGCCTGCGGCCTGGATGTGGAAAAAGTAACGTTCTACCGTCAATCTGATATTCCGGAGATTCCAGAGCTGGCCTGGATGCTGGGGTGTGTGACCGGCAAAGGCCTGATGAACCGTGCCCATGCCTATAAAGCCGCCGTGGACAAGAATGAGCTGGCGGGGGCCGAGCCTGATGATGGCGTGACCATGGGGTTGTTCAGCTACCCCGTGCTGATGGCGGCCGATATTTTGATGTTCAATGCACACAAAGTGCCAGTGGGCCGCGATCAGGTCCAGCATTTGGAAATGGCCCGTGATATCGCTAAGAGCTTCAACCATCTGTATGGTCGTGGCCAAGAGCTGTTTGTGTTGCCCGAAGTGCAGGTCGAAGAAGACGTGGCACTCTTGCCCGGTCTGGACGGGCGCAAGATGTCCAAGAGCTACGACAACACGATCCCGTTGTTCGAAGGTGGCGCCAAGGCATTGAAGGCAGCCATTGCCCGCATTGTGACGGACTCCAAAGGCCCGGGCGAGCCTAAAGATCCGGATGATTCGCACCTGACAGCCTTGTACAAGGCATTTGCGACACCCGAGCAGACTCAAGCCTTCCGGCAGCAGTTGATCGAGGGCATGGCCTGGGGCGAGGCCAAGGATGCCTTGCACCAGTTGCTGGAAGCCATGATTGCTCCCATGAGGGATCGTTACGAAGCCCTGATGGCTCGTCCTCAAGACATTGAAGACCTGTTGCAAGTTGGCGCCCGTAAGGCCCGTGCCTATGCAACGCCTTTTATCCATGAGTTGAAAGCCGCGGTTGGCTTGCGTGACCCATTGAGCGTGACGGCCGTCAAAACGGAATCCAAGGCTCGCAAAGCTCGCTTCGTGAACTTCCGCGATGAGGATGGTACTTTCCGTTTCCGCCTGCAAGACGCTGCGGGTCAAGCCTTGTTTCTGTCCCGCTCCTATGCGGACCCCAAGCAGGCCGGTGTAGCGATCAAGGCCTTGCAGACGGCGGCATTTGATGAGGTGGTCAGGCAAGAGGGCTCGGAACTGCAGATTCATTGCGCAGGGGAAGAAGTCGCGCGGGTATCGGTCGATCAGCGTGACGCCGTCCACGCCGCTTTGGACTCGATGCGGGACTAGCAGGGATGATGCGCTGCAGGGTTGATCCCTCCTTGGGATGGAGTCTGCAGCTGCCCTGATGGTGGGTTTTATGTCCCGTCCTGACGAGCCAACGCCTCAAGCCACTGGTGCATGGTAAAAGCGCTTGACGAGGGTGAGGTTCAGCCAGGGCTGGGAGTGATGTGCGCCTGGCGCAAAACATCGAGCCCTGCATGAATGCTCACGCAGGGCTCGCTACTTTTGTTCAGATTGTGCAGCTAGTCTTTATTCTGCCGCCTGGGCTGGTATGTCCAGCTGCTCGCAGAGCGTCAGAATTTCGTCCAGGTGCTCACGTTTGACGACGATCAGTTGGAACTCCTCGTCATAGCTCTGGGCAAACTCCAGCAGACAGTAGGAGGGGTGAAACTCCTGCAACTGTTCATTCGCCCACTGAAAAAAGCCGTCCACATCCTGGAAAGGCATGTCGTCGTAAGGAAAAGCGGGCAGGTCCCGGCTTTCAAAAGCGGCCAGAATCTCTTCCCACAGCTCATCGACGGTATCGGCTAGTGCCAGATAGTCATCCAGCTCGTAGCTGATGGCCAGGACCAGAGCGCCATCCGGATCATGTTCCATCAGGTTCTGGGCATGCTTGCCATAGGCCTCACCCATCGCCGCTGTACTGGCGCTGGCAGCCAGAATGGTCTGGCTGATGGCTGCAATCTCCTGCTCCTCCTGATCAAATCCGGTCAGCAGATTGAGCAGACGCGTCAGTTGGGAAAGGCGCTCGGTCTCAGTCATGGCTTATCTCCGAAGTTTGCTAAAGGCCGCTGCCATGGCACCTGTTGGTGCCGGTTCAGCTTGCCGGTTGGGGCGATTGTTTCCGGAACGGCGCTGGGGAGCGTTGCTTGTGCTGCTGGAACCACGCACCGGGGCGCTGTCGTCGTTCAGGCGCATGGTCAAACCAATACGCTTGCGGGCTACATCCACTTCCTGGACTTTAACCTTAACCGTCTGACCTACGCGAACCACATCACGTGGATCTTTCACAAAGGTGTCCGACAGGGCGGAGATATGCACCAGGCCATCCTGATGGACACCCACATCCACAAAGGCACCAAAGTTGGCCACATTGGTGACCACGCCTTCCAGAATCAGACCGGGCGTCAGGTCATTCAGGGAGTTGATGCCTTCCTGGAATTTGGCGGTTGTAAATTCAGGGCGTGGGTCACGACCGGGCTTTTCAATTTCGTTAAAAATATCACGCACGGTGGGTAAACCAAAGCGCTCATCCGTAAAGTCCGAGGGAGACAGGCCTTTGAGGGCGCCTGATTTACCCATGACATCGCTGGCCTGGGCCTGTAAGCGCTCCAGAATACGAGCGGCAACCGGGTAGGCTTCGGGGTGAACGGCAGACGCGTCCAGGGGGTTGGCTGCGCCGGGAATACGCAAGAAGCCCGCTGCCTGCTCAAACGCTTTCTCGCCGAATCGGGGTACTTCGCGCAATTGTTTGCGGCTCTGAAAAGCCCCGTTCTCGTCACGCCAGGTCACGATGTTTTTGGCCAGAGTGTTGTTCAGCCCCGAAACCCGAGCGAGCAGGGGAGCAGAAGCAGTGTTCACGTCCACCCCGACTGCGTTCACACAATCCTCGACTACCGCATCCAGACTGCGGGCCAGCTCGCGTTGGTTGACATCGTGCTGGTACTGCCCGACACCAATGGATTTGGGGTCGATCTTGACCAGCTCGGCCAGGGGGTCTTGCAGGCGGCGGGCGATGGAGACGGCACCACGCAGGCTGACGTCCATATCAGGAAATTCCTGGGCAGCCATTTCCGAAGCAGAGTACACCGATGCCCCTGCCTCGGACACGACCACGCGGGTCAGTGGCAGTTGCGGGAAGGCCGACTGAAGGTCGGCCACCAGTTTTTCTGTTTCACGCGACGCTGTGCCGTTGCCAATGGCTACCAGTTCAACCTGGTGACGGGTAGCCAGACCGGCCAGGGTGCGAATTGCCCCTTCGCGGTCGCGACGAGGCTCAAAGGGGTAGACGGTGGCGGTATCCAGTACCTTGCCGGTGGCATCGATCACAGCGGCTTTGACGCCGGTACGAATGCCAGGGTCCAGGCCCAGAACGGCTTTATTGCCCGCGGGGGCGGCCAAGAGTAAATCGCGCAGGTTGGCGGCAAACACGCGGGTGGATTCCTGCTCGGCTTGTTCGCGCAGACGACCAATCAGCTCGGATTCAAACGCCGTCAGCAACTTGACGCGCCAGGTCCAGCGGCAGACCTCGGCCAACCAGTGATCCCGTGGGCTGGCGTCGGCGGAAAAGTCAGCGCCAATATCGGTCAGTTCCGCCACTTTCAGCACACAAGGGTGCGGCAAAAGCTGATCCTGTTCGGGGTTCAGGCCCAGGCGCAGGTCCAGCGCACCTTGCTGACGACCGCGCAACAAAGCCAGTACGCGGTGAGAAGGTAGTTGGCGCAGCGCTTCGTTAAAGTCGAACCAGTCGCGGAATTTGTCACCTTCCTGTTCCTTGCCTTCGGCAACCTTGGAGTACAGGTGGGCGGACTTCCACAGATAGTCGCGCATGGCTTCCAGCAAATCGGCCTGTTCAGCAAAGCGCTCGGCCAAAATGTCGCGGGCGCCGTCCAAAGCGGCCTTGGCTGTGTCGATTTTGGCCTCGGCATTCAGGTAGCCTTCGGCCAGGGCCAGTGGATCGGCCTCTTTTTGGGCCAGAATGGCGTCTGCCAGCGGCTCCAGACCCGCTTCGCGGGCAATTTGGGCACGGGTGCGACGCTTGGGCTTGTAAGGGGCGTACAAGTCTTCCAGACGCTGCTTAGTGTCCGCTGCCAAAATGGCCTGTTCCAGCTCGGGCGTCAGTTTTTCTTGCTGGCGGATCGATTCCAGAATGGCATGACGACGCGATTGCATATCGCGCAAATAGATCAGGCGCACTTCCAGATCGCGCAGGACATTATCGTCCAGGCCACCGGTGGCTTCCTTGCGGTAACGGGCAATAAAAGGGACCGTGGCCCCGTTGTCCAAGAGCTCGACCGTGGCGGCGGCTTGTTGGATGCGGATGTTCAGTTCAGAGGCCAGTAGCGCCAGAATCTGTTGGTGATCCTGTTGCTGGGCGAGGGTTTCCACAGTCATTTCAGTTATGGGTCCATCGTTGTAAAAGGGTCTGCAAGCGCCGCATTTTGCCATAAAGACCGGCAGCGACCCAGAATTGGCAGGTATCATCTTGTATGTATTCCACTGTGATTGTAGACAGTTCTGTCTTTCATCACCTCACCCTTAGCGGTTTTGCCCCATGTTGTTGCAGGATTATTCCGATATATTTTCCCCTCAGGGCCCCCTGGCAGGGTCTGTCTCGCACTATCGTCCGCGGCAGGCTCAGCTGGAGCTGGCCCAAGCCATCAGCGAAACGGTCGCCGACTCCGGCGTGCTGATCGCCGAGGCCGGTACAGGAACGGGCAAGACCTGGGCCTATCTGGTGCCTGTGTTCATGCAAGGGGGCAAAGCGCTGGTCTCGACCGGCACGCGCACCTTGCAGGATCAATTGTTCCGGCGCGACATTCCCCACTTGCGCAAGGCGCTGGCCCTGCCGGTGGATGTGGCCTTGCTCAAGGGGCGCAGCAACTATGTTTGCCATTACCATCTGGAGCGCCTGGGGCAGGACGACCGAGCCCTGAAGTCCCGTGCGGAGATCGCGTATCTGCGAGCCATCCAGCTTTTTACCGAGCGCAGTCGCAGTGGCGACAAAGGCGAACTGGCCGAAGTCCCTGAGGATGCGGACATCTGGCATCGGGTCACGTCCACACGAGATAATTGCCTGGGGCAGGATTGCCCCTTTGTACGTGACTGTTTCGTGATGAAAGCGCGCCGCCATGCTCAGGATGCCGATGTGGTGGTGGTGAATCATGCCTTGTTCATGGCCGACTTGGCCCTGCGCGAAGAGGGTGTGACGGATTTGCTGCCCAGCGTGGATCTGGTGGTGTTTGACGAAGCCCACCAATTGCCCGACGTGGCCACCCGTTTTCTGGGTAGTAGCGTGTCCTTGTACCAATTGACCGATTTGTGTCGGCAGATTGAAGCGGCAGGTCTGGCCCAGGCGCGCGAGACCGTGGACTGGAGTCAGGTCGCCCGCAAGTTGGAGCAAGCCGCTCGGGATTTGCATTTGCGAACCGCGTCGCTGGCGGCTCAAGGTGGCCGTGCAACGTTCCAGGCCTTGCCCGAGCCGGAGCTGTTTGATGAAGCGCTGGAGCATTTGCTGGAAACCTTCGACAAGGTCATCAAGATGCTGGCCATGGTGGCGGAGCGGCATCCTGATCTGGCCGCGGCTCATAAAAGCGCCTTGGACTTGCGGGCGCGTTTGTTCCAGTGGAGCCAGCCGGATCGTCAGGGGCGCCATGCCTACCTGCCTGAAAGTGAAAAAGAGCAGGACCAGCCCGATGAGTTTGTCCGTTGGGTCGAAAGTGGCCAGCACTATTTGCGTTTGCACAGTGCTCCTTTATCGGTGGCCAAGATTTTTTCGCGCTACAGAGGCAAGGAGCAGTCCTGGGTGCTGACCTCGGCCACCTTGTCGGTGCATGGCGATTTCAACCACTTCAAGCGACAGCTCGGTTTGTTTGATGCTCGCACCGAAGCCTGGGCTTCACCGTTCGACTATCCGAATCAGGCACTGTTTTATGTGCCCAGCACCTTGCCGCTTCCCAGTCATCCGAATTTCAATCAGGCTTTCGTGGATGCGCTCATCCCCCTGATCAAGGCCGGGCAGGGCGGGGTGCTGGTGCTGTGCACCACCTTGCGTTCGGTGGAGCGAATCGCTGAGATGTTGCGGGATCGATTCGATCGGGAAGACATTGAGCGTAACGTGCTGCGCCAGGGAGAGCGATCGCGGCAAGTGCTGCTGGATGAGTTCCGGGCGCGTGGCAATGCGGTGCTGGTGGGCAGCGCCAGTTTCTGGGAAGGGATTGACCTGCCCGGTGATGCACTGACTCTGGTGGCAATCGACAAACTGCCCTTTGCGCCACCTGATGATCCCGTGCTGGAAGCGCGTATCAAGGAGTGCAAGGATCGAGGTGGTAATCCCTTTATGGAATACCAACTGCCAGAAGCCGCGATTGCCTTGAAACAAGGAGCAGGGCGCCTGATCCGTACCGAGCGCGACTGGGGCGTGTTGATGGTGGGTGACACCCGTATTGTCGAGAAACCCTACGGCAAATTGCTGTGGCGGGGTTTGCCACCCTTTGCCCGTACTCGTGATCCTGCCCGTGCTCTGGCGTTTCTGCGGGAGCAGAAAGCCCGGCGGCAAAGCGAGGAAGTGACGGATGTCTCGATGCAAGATGGTCCGGATCAGCGCTGACGGCGCCATTAAGGAGCTGCTTCCGTACACCCGTTCATAGATCAAGATAATGCTGGAGGTCGGTTGTTTGGCCGATTTCCAGTTTAGTCGGGTGCTTGTTTCCAGAGGCAAGAAACGCTTTTGTTTTCTGAGTACAATGACGGCTATGGCTACCCTTGCTTACTTCACATTGGAACCGCTGGATTACCGGGGCGCAGCCATGCCTCGCGGACACTTCCACTCCGTTACACCGCCCTAAGTGGCACTAGCGCTGCAAGAGCGCTCTCTTCTTGCCCCCTACCTGTTTGACTGGTCTGTAGCTATCCATCGCTACGGGCTTGCTCTTGTTTGCCTTGCACGTTCTGCCCTTGTTTGTGGAGTAGGGCGTTGTGAGCGCGTCTATCCCTTGTTTGCTAAGGGCAGTGTTCATGTTTATTGAAAAAATGAGAACGGAGTGGTTCTCCAACGTTCGGGGTGATTTGCTGGCTGGCCTGGTGGTGGCCTTGGCCCTTATTCCTGAAGCGATCGCATTTTCCATTATTGCCGGAGTCGATCCTAAAGTCGGTCTGTATGCCTCTTTCTCTATCGCGACGCTTATTGCTTTTGTTGGCGGGCGACCCGGGATGATTTCGGCAGCGACCGGGGCGATGGCCTTAGTGATGGTGACCTTGGTGAAAGAGCACGGGCTCGACTATCTGTTGGCTGCAACCATTCTGGCAGGAGTACTGCAAATGTTGGCTGGGTTTTTACGCCTCGGCCAGCTTATGCAGTTTGTCTCTCGGTCGGTTATCACGGGCTTCGTCAACGCGTTGGCTATCTTGATTTTTATGGCCCAATTGCCAGAGTTAAGCAATGTCGCCTGGCCCGTTTATGCGATGACTGCGGCAGGTCTGCTTATCATTTATGGATTGCCTTATTTCACCAAGGCGGTGCCTTCGCCCTTGGTGGCCATTGTTGTTCTAAGTATTGTGTACATGGTTTTGGAACTGGATATCCGTACCGTCGGCGATATGGGAGCCTTGCCGGACAGTTTGCCCAGTTTTTTGATCCCACAGGTTCCCTGGACGTGGGAGACCGTGCAAATTGTCTTTCCTTATTCTGCCACCCTATGTGTCGTGGGCCTGCTCGAATCATTGATGACGGCCACCATTGTGGACGATATGACCGACACCACGAGTAACAAGGATAGAGAGTGTGTCGGTCAAGGTATTGCCAATATCGCTACGGGTTTTGTGGGAGGCATGGCTGGTTGCGCCATGATTGGTCAGTCAGTGATCAACGTGAAATCCGGTGGCCGCGGTCGCCTGTCCACCTTAACGGCGGGTGTGGTGCTCTTGATACTGGTTGTGTTCCTGGGGGAGTGGGTGAAGCAGATACCTATGGCGGCCCTGGTCGCTGTGATGGTGATGGTTTCTATCAGCACCTTTAATTGGCGCTCGATCAAGGATCTGGTGGTTCACCCCAAAACATCCAGTGTCGTCATGTTGGCCACGGTGGTGGTAACGGTGGCCACGCATGATTTGGCCAAGGGAGTACTGACAGGCGTTTTGTTTTCTGGCGTGTTCTTTGCACATAAAGTTCGCCGTGTTTTGCAAGTTAGCTCCAGCCTTAGCCAGGATGCCCAGACCCGTACGTATGTCGTGTTTGGGCAGGTGTTTTTTGCTTCTGCAGAGAGCTTTGTTGAGAAGTTCGACTACCAGGAGAAAGTGGCGCGCATTTGCATCGATGTAAGCCAGACACGATTCTGGGACTTAAGCTCGGTCGCAGCGCTGGATCGGGTTGTGCTGAAATTGCGCCGTGGTGGAACCTATGTCGAGGTACACGGTTTGGATGCCAGCAGCACGGCGATGGTGGCGCAATTTGCCAGTTATCCCAGAAATAAGGATATGGATTCCGTAAGCGTTCATTAATTGAAACGGCCGGAGCTGGATGCTCCGGCTTTAAGTTTTATGGATTGGCCATTGTTGCTCCTGATTGAAAGTAGTTAGGCCCCGGCTTTCAGTCTTTTACGGCGCTTCATCTACTGAAAATAATCATTCAGGTTTAAACAAAAAACGTAACTGATCGCAGGGTAATCCCCATACTCCATGTCATTGACTCACCAAATCTGACTCATTACCATCTCAACATACAACTATGTATGTTCTAAAACCACTTGTGTTTGGTGATCCGCATGACAAGAGAAAAAGCGTTGCCGCGAGTAATGCGTTTTGACGATTTGGTCTTTCAGCCTCGGCAGGAAAAGCCAGAGATGGCGCAGTTGGCGGAGATTGTGGGCGAGGATGACGGTACGCCTCTGGGGGCGGGGTATGCACGTTTGAATCAGGCCCGTATTGAATGGACCGTGCTGTATGACGAGGTCGTGACGGTGATTGAGGGCAGCATGCGCATTCACACCCCTGAGGGCATTCTGGAGGCGGGGCCGCGCGATTGCATCTGGCTGCCTGCTGGCACCCCCTTGATCTATGAAGCAGACTCCGCGCTGATTCATTACTGTCTGCACCCCAGCAACTGGGCCAGCGCACGGGCGGCGACATGAGCATCCAGAACATTACGTGTCTGCCCGAGAACGACAAGACCAATGGCTGGAGTCGCTTGCTGGCTCCCCGCACACCCAAGCCCGCCTTGGCTAACGACGTGCACGCTGACTGGGTGGTCGTCGGTGGTGGCCTGGCCGGCTTGGCCGCAGCCCGTCGCCTGGCAGAGAATCGCCCCGGCGATCGCATCGTTGTGCTGGAAGCGGATCAGGTGGGCGAGGGCGCGCAAGGTCGAAACTCCGGCTTTGCAATTGATAGCCCTCATAACGTCGGCAGTTCCATGGGCGAGCTGGATGCCGCCCGCTCGCATGTACGCCTGGCGCGTACCGCGATTGCTTACTTGAAAACCCAGGTCGAGCGTTACGGCATCGAGTGCGACTGGAGTCCCATCGGGAAGTTCCACGCCGCGGTTTCCGAGGAAGGCGTACGCACAACCTTGAAGCCTACGCTGCAAGTGCTGGAGTCCTTGAAGGAACCGCATGAGTGGCTGGACGGCAAGGCGCTGCACGACAAGCTGGGATTCAAGCATTTCCGCACAGGCATTTATACCCCCGGCACCGTGTTGTTGAACCCGGCCGGTCTGTCGCGTGGTCTGGCCGACAATATGCCTCCCAACGTCACCGTCTACGAAAAAACACCTGTGCTGTCCTTGCAGCAAGGCGATGGCGTCACGCTGGAAACACCCGGTGGCAAGGTTCGTGCAGGCAAGATGATTCTGGCCGTGAACGTCTTTGCGGAGCAGTTCGGTTTTTATAGCGGCAAGCTGATGCCGATGGCGGCTCATGCCAGCTTGACCCGTTGCCTGACGGAAAGCGAACAGCGCGAACTGGGTGGTTTGCCCAGCTGGGGTTTGACGCCCGCCAACGCCTTTGTGGGCATTACCATGCGTCGCACCAATGACCAGCGCATTCTGATTCGTCAGCACATGACATACGCTCCCAGTTTGCGTAGCGATGACGAGAGCCGTCGCCGCGTGCGCATTGAGCACAAAACCCTGTTTGACGAGCGTTTCCCGAATCTGAAGAACGTGGAAATGGAGCACACCTGGACGGGCTTCATCTGTCTGTCCCGTAACGGCTCGCCCGGCTTTGGTCAGGTGGCCCCGCATGTGTATTCCGCAGTGTGCCAGAACGGGGTGGGGCTGACCAAGGGCACGATCTCGGGCATGTTGGTCGCGGATCTGGCTTGCGGTCTGGACAATCCCTTGATTGCCGATATGCAGGCTTTGGGGCAACCCGATGCCTTGCCGCCACGCCCGTTTCTGGATATCGGCGTCCGGGCCCGTTTGGGCTGGGAGCTGTGGCGAAACCGGGCGGAAGCCTGATACTCAAAGTGTGAACAATAAATTTAAAAGAGATACCCAGGAGGAGTTATGAAGCTGTTGAGCAAGACTTTGCTGACTGTGATGTTCAGCCTGAGCGCGGCCACCGTGTCCGCGCAAACCATGCGCATTGCGACGGACTCGGGCGCGCAAGGTTCACCCAGTGGTGATGCCATCGAGAAATGGGCGGCTCTGATTAAAGAAGGCACGCAAGGCGCTTTGTCGCCGCGCGTGTTTTATCAAAACCAGTTGGGTGGTCAGGAGGAGGTGTTCGACCAGCATGTGGCTGGTGATGTGCAGTTGATGCTGAACTGGCCCATGACCTCTTACGACAAGCGCATCGCGGTGATCTATACGCCCTATATGTTCACCACCTGGGAGGAGGCGCTGGCCGCTTATCAACCGGGTGGCTGGCTGAATCAAACCCTGGATGGTGTGTATAAGGAAAATGGCTTGAAGTTTTTTGGCGCCTGGCCTGAAGGGTTCAATGGAGTGGCCACCAAAGGCAAACATGCGCTGACCGTGCAGGACGCCAAAAATATCAAGGTGCGCGTGCCTCCTATCGCCCTGATGCAGCAGTCCGTGCAGGCCATGGGTTACCAGACGGCCGCCATTGATTGGGGTGAAGTGTTTACCTCGATTCAGACCGGCGTGGTCGATGGCGATGCAGCCAACGTCATTTATTACGACTACGAGTACTTCCGGGACACGCTGGATTACTACGTGCGCAGCAAGCAGCAGTTTATTACCGGTGTGCTGTCCATGAACCTGGAGGCCTGGGAGGCCTTGAAGCCCGAGCAGCAGCAAGTCGTTCAGGCTTCGGCCATCGCCATCATGAAGGATCAGTTCGCCAAGGCTCAAGAGACCGACGCGGCAGTGGTCGAGAAATGGAAAGCCTTGGGCAAACACTATATCGAACTTGACAAGGATCAACTGGCCGCGCTGGGAGAGCATGTCCGCGCGCAGGTCTGGCCGTCCATGAAGTCGCAGGTAGGCGATAGCATCATGGCGCATATCGAGAAAAATGCCTCGGCGCTGAAGTAAGCAGCGGCGTACAAGGGAGTATGACTGTGAGTGAGGACCTTCCGATCAAGCAAGGCCCGGCCCTGATCGCCCTTCAATGGCTGGCCATTGTGTCCAGCATTGTAGTGGCGGCAGGTTTGGCCTACGTGGTGGCTGCGCGTTATTACCTCCACTGGCCAGCAACCGGTGTCCATACCATTGTGATGGTGGCGGCGATTTGGCTGTACATGACAGGGGCGCTGATCGCCAGCCAGTCCCGTCAGCATCTGGTGGTGGATTACCTGTCCCATCGTTTGAAAACGCCGCGTGCGCGAGCGATTCACCGATTCTGTGTGACAGTGCTGGTGCTGCTAATTGTGGTGGCCTTTGCCTATTGGACCTTGCGCATGTTCATGTGGGGATCGCGTTTTTCCACCACGATGGCCGAGCTGTCTATCCCTGTCTGGGTTCCTCAGTCAGCTATCGGTCTCAATGCCCTCGGCAGTCTGGCCTATGGCTTGCGTGATGTCTATGAGTCCTGGATGGCCTTGCAACGGGGAGAATATTAATCATGCATGCTGGTTTTTCTGTTCTCCTGCTTTTGTTCCTGCTGGGCGTGGGAGTGCCGGTGGCCTGGTCTTTTGCCGGTACGCTTTTGCTGCTGACCTGGGTGTATGACGTCAATCTGAATACGTTGATGCTGCAGGGTTTTCGCTCTTTGAACTCCTTGGTTCTTCTGGCTTTGCCTTTATTTATCATGGCGGGGTATTTGATGCAGGCCGGCGGGATCGCCCACCGGCTGGTTGGCTTTGCCGAAATGCTGGTCAAGAACCGCCGCGGGGGGATGGGGGCCAGCATGGTCCTGGCTTCCGGGGTGTTCGGAGCCATTTCGGGTACGGCTTCTGCAGCGGTTGCCTCGATCGGAACGATTCTGGTCGACCCCATGGAGCAGCGTGGTTATCCGCGCCCCTATTCAGCGGCCTTGCTGGGAATTTCTTCTTTGCTGGGGATTCTGATCCCACCATCGATCACCATGATCTTGTTTGCGGTTGTCACCCAGCAGTCCGTGGTGGCCTGTTTTGCGGCAACAATTGGTCCCGGGCTGCTCCTGATGGTGGGTTTGATCCTGTTTAATTACGTGGTCGCAGGACGTTGGTTCAAAGAGCAGCCCACGCCACCAGCCTCCGATACAGGCCGTCGCTCTGCATTGGGAAGCCTGCTTTTGGCGATTCCCGCCTTATGCATCCCCGTGCTGATTCTGGGGGGGATTTACGGGGGCGTATTCACGCCAACCGAGGCAGCGGCGGTGGCGGTTGTGCTCGTGATTGGGATTGGCTGCTTTGTGTATCGTGAGCTGACTTTGCGCAAGTTATGCGACAGCTTTGTACGCACGGCCGAGACCACAGGCACGGTCATTCTGATCTTGCTGTTCTCTTTCCTGATTGGCCGTATCCTGGTGGCGCAGGGCGTGCCGCAGGACCTGACAACTTTTGTGACAGGACTGGTCGATAGTCCCATCGGCATTTTGTTGATGGTCAATGTGTTTTTGATTCTGGTGGGGATGATTATCGACGACGTGTCGCTGACCGTTGTCGTCGCTCCCTTGCTTCTGCCTTTGGTAGGCGTGGCGGACGTCAATCCGATTCAGTTTGCCGCCATCGTGGCGTGTGCTGTGATTGTGGGTTCCAACAGCCCGCCCATGGCGCCGGTGCTGTACATGTCCTGTCGCATCAGTAAGGTGACAGTCCATCGCTCTTTTGGCCCGGCCATCGCCATGATCGTATTCGTCGCCATTCCGGTTCAATTGATCACTACCTTCGTGCCCGCTGTTTCCTTGGCGTTTCCACGAATGCTGGGTCTGTTATAAGAGGAGCGCCGGTATACTTTGGCGACTAAAGCGACTCTACAAGCAGGCGATATGAGTGATAAGGAACTGATTGAACGGGTGGCCCAGGCCGGGGCCCTGACCGAGCCCAACGTGCATCTGACACGGGCGGACTGGCTGGAAGCCGCTATCCGCCTGTTCATGCAGGAAGGGGTGGAGGCCGTGCGTATCACCCGGCTGGCGCAGCTTATGGCCGTCACGCGAGGCAGTTTTTACTGGCATTTCAAGGACAGGGACGACCTGCTGGACGGGCTGGTTGGTTTTTGGGAGCAAAAGAACATGCGTTCCACCATGCTGGCGCTGGAGAACGTGGACAATTTGCAAGATGGCATGTTGTCCCTGTTCTCCACCTGGCTGGACGTGTCCCGTTTTGAGCCGGGTCTGGATATGGCCATGCGGGATTGGGCAAGGCGCTCCGAGCGGGTGCGGCAAGCCGTCGCGCGGGCGGACAAGGCCTGCATGAACGCCTTGGCCAATTTCTTCCAGCGCATGGGTGTGGAAGAGATCGAAGCCCAGACCCGAGCCCGGACCACGTATTTTTGCCAGATAGGCTATTACCTGATTGGTCTGCAGGAGGATCTGGAGGACCGGATGGTGTATTTGAACGACACCATGAAAATCCTCGGAGGCCAAGCCTTAGACCCGGCCAAGGCCGAGGCTTTTGCCGAGCGCATGTATAGCGTGCAAAAGGACAATGCCAGGAAAGAGCGGTGATACTTAGGATGCTCTGGAGCCAGTGGGGGGATGGGCGGACTCGGATGGCCGCCAGGGCACGGAGCTATCTGATGGATAGTCTTATTGATAGTCCTTGCTCGGATGATTAGGACAACACAAGCTGGCAGGGAACATCAGTTTGAAGGTAGAAAAAAACTAAAAGGGCCGAATCCTGGATGGGATTTGGCCCTTTTTTGGGTTGCGTTCTGCGAGACGTTTTATTGTCGCCTCACAAAGGCAGCGCGTATTGTGCGCTGCTTTGCTTCAAGGCTTAGAACCAGTTGATCGGGTTCCAGTAATTCACCTTGGAATCCAGCCCTTCCTTGAAGTACTTCGAGTCAGGGAAGTTTTCGTCCATCACCCGCTTGGTGGTGTCGCGCAGTTCGGTCTGACCCAACTTGTCGTAGGACAGGTACATCAAGTACAGCGCACGTTCAGCAATGGGCACGCCTTTGAAGTCGGTAATGACGGTCTGCGCACGGTTTACGGCCGCCACGTACGCCCCACGCTTGTAGTAGTACTCGGCCACGTGTACTTCGTTCTGTGCGATGGTGCTGACCAGCCAGGTCAGCCGCTTGGCTGCATCGGGCGCGTAACGGCTGTTAGGGTAGCGTTGCAGCAGATCGTTAAAGGCTTCGTAGGACTCACGCAGACCTTTGGGGTCACGCTCGCTGGGGTCCTGCTGGGTGATATTGGACAGGGCCGCACTGGGAGGCGTAAAAGAAATCAGCCCTTTCAGGTACAACATGTAATCGGTGCCAGGGTGGCTGGGGTATTGCTTCTGAAAGCGGTCAATTGCCGCCAGGGCCTTGGCAGGCTCGTCGTCCTTCCAGTTGATGTAGGCTTGGTCGATCAGCGATTGCTGTGCATAGGTGCCAAAGGGATAGCGGGACTCGACGGCTTCCAGGCGGGTACGCGCGTCTTTCCAGTTGCCGGCCGCCATCTCTTCACGGGCGTCTTTATACAAGCGCTCGGCGGTCCAGCCCGAGGTAGGGTCAACTTCTTTTTTGGTAGTGCCGCAGCCAGCAAGCAATGTGGCAGCCAGCATTAATGCGGCTACGTGGGCCAGCTTGGTACCACGAATACGTGGCAAGTTCAGGTTCATGCGAGTCACAAAAGCGTCCTTGGTGTTAGCATTGCTGCTCAATTATATGATTTGTCGCCATGCCTGACACAGATACTGAAAAAGATAGTGTTGTTTCTTCCGACGCACTGCGTTTTATCCTTCCCATCTCCGCGTCTCCCGATCGTCTGGACAAGACTTTAGCGCGTTTGCTGCCGCAGCATTCGCGCAGCCGTCTGCAGTCCTGGGTCGAGAGCGGGCATGTGCTTGTCAACGGCCAGGTGGTCAAGGTCAAGCATACGGTTTATCCCGGTGACATTGTTCAGGTCTGGGAGCAACAGGCACCCGAAGACATGGCGTTCGAGCCCGATGACGTGGACTTTGAAATTGTGGCTCAAAGCGATTCCTGGCTGGTGGTTAACAAGCCGGTAGGTCTGGTCACGCACCCGGGCGCGGGTAACTGGCGCGGCACCTTGCTCAATGGTCTGCTGTTTCGCTTTCCCGCTTTGCGTCAGGTGCCCCGTGCCGGTGTCGTACACCGGCTGGACAAAGATACGTCCGGCTTGCTGGTTGTCGCTCGCACGGAAGTTGCTCAAACCCACTTTGTCCGACAATTGCAAGAGCGTAGCATGGGACGCCAGTATCTGGCCCTGGTTCATGGCGTATTGCCGGGTCAAGGTTCGGTCGAGGAGCCCATCGGGCGTGACTTGCGCGTTCCCGTACGCATGAGTATCGGGCCCTCTGTCGCTCCCAAGCCGGCAGTAACGCATTATCAGATGCTGCGTCAGGGCTATGCCGGTGACGAGGCGGTGACCGAGGTGGCGTGTCGCTTGGAGACAGGGCGTACCCATCAGATCCGGGTCCACCTGAGTTCGATCAAGCACCCCTTGCTGGCCGATACGCTTTATGGCGGTCGGGCCGTGGCGGGCGCGCAGCGTCAAATGTTGCACGCTCATGTGCTGGAGTTTGAGGACCCCGATACCGGCGAGCGTCGTCGCTTTTCGGCCGAGCCACCGGCTGATTATCAATCTGTTGCAGAGACGATTGAATGGCACACGCACAGCTGATTCCTACGGTTGGCGGCCCCGAACAAGCGGGACTGCTTTATTTCTGTACGACTCGTGCCGGTGGTGTCAGCCAGGGCGAGCGGGAAAGCCTGAACCTGGGGCTGAATACGGGTGATGATCCGCAGCGGGTGCAGGCCAATCGTCAGCGTATGGTGGACTTTTTGGGCGTAGAGCCGATCTGGCTGGCGCAAGTTCATGGCACGGATGTGCTGGATGCCGATCAGGATCTTTTACCCGCCGAGCCTCGGCAGTTTGACGCCGCCGTCACTACCCGTAGCGACCGCACGCTGGCTATCTTGACGGCCGACTGCCTGCCCGTCGTGATCTGGGACGAGCAAGCCCGGGTCGTGGGGGTTGCTCATGCCGGTTGGCGTGGCTTGCAGGCCGGGGTGCTGGAGCGAACCTGGCAGGCGATGGTAAGGCGCTGCCCGCAAGCGGGTTCCTGGCAGGCCTGGATTGGGCCGGCCATCAGCCAGAAGCACTTTGAGGTGGGGCAGGAGGTGTTTGATGTCTATGTCCGGGCGGAACCTGAATTGGCTACTTTTTTTAATGCGGGAAAGCATCCCGGCAAATGGCAGGCAGATTTGCCCGCCATTGCGCGCCATCGCTTGGAACAATTGAGTCCGGGCGCCATGAAGGTGCATCTAAGTGGCTTGTGCACGTTCGAGGATGATGCGCGGTTTTACTCCTATCGCCGTTCGCCGCAAACGGGCCGACAAGTCACCATTGCGCGTCTGGCCCATCGCTAGCCGTTTTTTGTTCCTACGCACTATGAAAAGCAGGCTTTGGTTTCAGTTGATGGTGTGTCAGCCTAATTAATTACCCCAATTGACTGGGTTTGCGACGAACGTCATGCTCTAAGCGTATTTGCAATTCGTTTACAGGTGGCAGATGTCGAGTAACAACCGTGCTTTTCAAGGTTTTGGCAAACCGATCGATGCCGCCCGCTGTGCTGAATTGCAAGCCCATTACCTGCAGCAGTGGCAGAATTTGTGGGAACAGGCCCAGCGTGGCGACTTGCCCCCGGCGAAAGACAGACGGTTTGCCGATGCCGCTTGGCAGAACAATCCTACCGCCCTGTTCAATGCCCATGTCTGGCAACTGAGTGTTCAGGCCATGAACGATATGCTCGGTCTGATGGAGCTGGATGAGGCCCAGCACGAGCGTCTGAGCTTTTCCACCATGCAGTGGGCCGAGGCCATGTCGCCCAGCAACTACCTGATGCTCAATCCCCAGGCCCTGCAGACCATGATGGATACTGGCGGCCAGTCGGTCCTGGAGGGCATGTCCAATTTTATGGAGGACTGGCAAAAAGGACGTTTGACGCAAACGGATGAAAGCCAGTTTCAGCTTGGGGTTAACGTGGGCACCACGCCTGGTGCTGTGGTGTTTCAGAACGATATCTTTCAGTTGATCCAGTACGCGCCCACCACCGCGATGGTGCATGCCGTGCCGTTGCTGATCGTGCCACCGTGCATCAACAAATTCTATATTCTGGATTTGCAGCCTGAGAATTCCTTTGTGCGTCACGCCCTGGATCAGGGCTTGACCGTATATCTGATGTCCTGGCGAAATCCTCAGCCTACCGATGAGCCCCATATTCATGCCCTGAGCTGGCAGGATTATCTGGAGCAAGGCGTGCTCGAGGCGGTTCGTGTCAGTCAGGAGCTATCGGGGCAGGACAAGATCAATACACTGGGTTTTTGCATCGGAGGCACCTTGCTGGCCAGCGCGTTGGCGCTGGCGCGTGCCAAAGGGCAGGAGCCAGCCGCGTCCATGACCCTGCTGACCACCATGCTGGACTTTAGCGATGTCGGCATGCTCAACGTCTTTATCGACGAGGCGCAGGTTGCCTTTCGGGAGTGGCAGTTGGGGCAGGGGGGACTGCTCAATGCCCGTGAACTGGCCAGTACCTTTTCGTTTTTGCGTCCCGCCGAACTGGTTTGGAATTATGTGAGTAGTAATTATTTGCAGGGCAAGAAGCCGCCTGCGTTTGATTTGCTGTATTGGAACTCTGATGGCACGCATCTGCCCGGTCCTTTTTTTACCTGGTATCTGCGTAACACCTACTTGGAAAACCGTCTGATTCAGGATGGGGGAGTGCCGGTCGGTCAGTATCGTGCTGACCTGAGCAGCCTGGCTTTGCCGGTTTATGTGTACGGTTCCAAAGAAGACCATATTGTGCCGTGGCAATCGGCCTATGCTTCTTTGCGGGCGTTGCCTGCTGCCCAAGCTCGTTTTGTGCTGGGAGCATCGGGCCACATCGCTGGCGTCATTAATCCCCCTGCCAAGCAGCGCCGTAACTACTGGGTGCTGCAGGAAGATGAGCCCCTTGCCAGCCTGCAGGCTCAGCAGTACCTGGAGCGGGCCCAGTCTGTTCCCGGCAGTTGGTGGACGGATTGGATTGCCTGGCTTGCGCCCTTGTCGGGATCGCGGCGTCGCGCCAAACGGCGCTTGGGCAATGCGCGCTATCCCGTTCTGGAAGAGGCGCCTGGCAGTTATGTAAAAGTGCGTGCCAGTTAATTTTTCCGTTTTTCAGATTTTGGGAGCAGGGCCGCTGGCCTGCTTCCTTCATCCCGATGTCAGGCTTTCTCATTGCCCGGACTGGCGCAGGGATATGAGCTTTGTCACCCCTTTCTGGAGATGTCTATGAGCAGCAAAGTAGCTTACGTAACTGGTGGTATGGGAGGGATAGGGACAGTCATTTGCCAGCGCCTGGCCAAGGACGGTTTCACCGTGATTGCAGGCTGCGGCCCCAATCGTGATTTTCAGAAATGGTTGGGCGAACAGGCCGAATTGGGTTACGCCTTTCATGCGTCGGTGGGCAACGTAGCAGACTGGGACTCCACTGTCGAGACGTTCAAGAAAGTGTTTGCCGAGTTTGGCCGTGTGGATGTGCTGGTCAACAATGCAGGGATCACGCGCGATGGCACCTTTCGTAAAATGAGTCAGGAAGACTGGCGTGCCGTGATCGACACCAATTTGAACAGCCTGTTCAACGTGACCAAGCAAGTGATCGATGGCATGGTGGAGCGTCAATGGGGGCGTATCATCAATATCAGTTCGGTCAATGGGCAAAAAGGTCAGTTTGGCCAGACCAACTACTCGACAGCCAAAGCCGGTATTCATGGCTTTACGATGGCCTTGGCTCAAGAAGTTGCCAATAAAGGGGTGACAGTCAATACTATTTCCCCCGGATATATTGGCACCGACATGGTCCGGGCGATTCGTCCTGACGTTCTGGAGAAAATCGTCGCTACCATTCCGGTGGGCCGCTTGGGCACCCCCGATGAAATCGGGTCCATGGTTGCCTGGCTGGCGTCGGGTGATTCGGGTTTTGCCACTGGCGCGGATTTCTCCCTGAATGGCGGTCTGCACATGAGCTAAGGCTTGCAGACGTACACAGTGCATGTTTTGTTTTATTGATTAGGAAGTAAGCACCAGCATGGGATCTCCTCGACTCATCAAGAAATACCCCAATCGTCGCTTGTACGACACACAGGCCAGCGCTTACATCACCATGGTTGATGTCAAGCAGCTGGTGCTGTCCGGGGAGGAGTTCGCGGTCGTCGATGCCAAAAGCGGCGAGGACCTGACGCGCAGCATTTTGCTGCAGATCATTCTTGAGGAGGAAAGCGGGGGTATCCCCATGTTCTCCACTCCAGTGCTGATGCAGATCATCCGCTTTTATGGCAATGCCATGCAAGGGGTGATGGGCTCGTATCTGGAAAAGAATATTCAGGCATTCATGGAGATTCAGGAACGCATGACCGAGCAGTCCAAGGGGATGTATGGTGGCCAGTTTGGCCCCGAGGCTTGGGCGCAGTTCATGAGTGTGCAGGCCCCGATCATGCAAACTGTCATGAACAGCTATATTGATCAAAGCAAGAATCTGTTTGTTCAAATGCAGGACCAGATGCAAGATCAGACCCGGCAAATGTTTTCGGTCTTTCCTTTTGCGCCACCGGGCAAAGACAAGAAAGACTGATTGTTCAGTCCACCCGTGTTTTAAACGGGGTGTGTTGGCTGAGCACTTCCTCATAGCGGGCCACATGGCCCGCTTCTTCGTGCAAAAACGCATCAATTGCTTGAGCAAAGCGAGGGTCTGCGATCCAGTGAGCGGAGCAGGTCGGTGTGGGCAACAGGCCGCGCGAGAGTTTGTGTTCCCCTTGTGCGCCGCCTTCAAAAAAGCGCAGTTGCTGCGCAATGCAAAACTGAATCGCCTGGGTATAGCAGGTCTCAAAATGCAGGCCGGGTACGTAGGCAGTACAGCCCCAATAACGTCCGTACAGGGTGTCCTTGTCGCGTAGCGACAGGGCGCAGGCAATATATGCTCCCTGTTGGCGTGCCAGAATCAGTACCAGGGACTCGGGGATCTGGTCGCGCAGGCGGGCAAAGAAGTCTCGGTTCAGATAGGGATGCTGGCCACGCTCCTGGTAGGTATTGGCGTAGCAGCGGTAAAAAAAATCCAGATCCCGCTCGCTGATATCCAGGCCCTGTTTGTGCTCAAACGATAGACCTTGCTCGTAAACCTTGCGGCTGTCCTGCCGCATTTTCTTGCGTTTCTGTTGGGTTAGCGAGGCCAGAAAGTCCTCGTAGCTGGCGTAATCGCGGTTCTGCCAGTGAAACTGCACATCCTGGCGCATCATGAAGCCCGCTTGTTCCAGAGCCCACCGGTCGTCTGCGTGAGGGAACAGCACATGGACAGAGGACAGTTGATTGCTGCGCGTCAGTTCAATGAGCTGCCGTGCCAGCAAGACGCGATCTTCTGGTGTACCGGCCAGCAGACGTGGGCCGCTGACAGGCGTAAACGGAACCGAACACAAGAGCTTGGGGTAGTAGTCCAGACCATGACGTTGATAGGCCTGAGCCCAGCCCTGATCAAACACGTATTCCCCCGGGAGTGATGCTTCAGATACAGCGGCACGGCGCCGCACAGAGTCGCACCACGATGCATCAAGAGGTAATGCGGCGACCAGCCTGTCTGAGGGGTGACGCAACCGCTTTCATGCAAACTCGTTAAAAAAGCATGGCTGACCAGCAGATGATGGCCCGACAAGGTGTCCCAGCCTGCCGCATCGAGCTGGTTCAGTTGCGTGCAAAGGGAAAATTGGAGTGATTCTGTGCTGTCCATGGCAATCGGGGCGGTGGTGAGCCTATTGTGAAACAGAGCAGGGCATACGTCCTGAGGGCTTTGTATACTAGCCAGCGTTTTATGCAAAGGGAAGGCTTGTTTGGCATCGGTGCCCAAACGGGTTCAATTAGAGACATTCATGAAGAAAATTGCCGGTGCGTTGGGCCTTGCGATCATGCTGGCGACCTCAGCTCAAGCAGGCCCGGCCTGTGAGTATCTGCGTCATTACGTGGCTTTGGAGCCGCAGTCGGGTGCCGAGCTGCAGATGCAAGATGAGCAGGGAGCTTGTCGTGTTCACAATGCCCAATGGTCAACAGGGTATTCGTCGATGCTGCTGGCCTTTGATGAGCTGGTTTTGCAAGATAAGGGATTGGCCGATTTTTCGGGGCAGCAAGATATGCCTCAAGCCATAGAAATGGCGATCAGCGGTATTTATGTTTTGACGGGGCGGCTGCCGGGGCAGGACTACATTATGCGCCTGCAAGCCAAGCCGATGGATTTTTCGCTTAAATACCAATGGGACCCAGCCTCGGCCCATCTGTATCTGGAGCAGCTTCGGTTGCGCAGCCAGTCCCTGCGAGAATTTCGGGTTCAGGCGCAGTTTGGCATTGAGTCCGCAGCGGGACGCGCCTTGAGCCAGAGCGAGCTTGAGCAGGCGCAACTGAAAAGCCTGAGGCTGTATCTGGACAATCAGAATCTGATTCAATCCATGGTCATGCCAGTTGTGGTGATGAGCATGAGCATGGATGAGGACCCGCGCCCCTCTATTGATAAGGCTTTGCTGGCGGCACGCACCGCCGTGCGACTTATGCCTGACTCAGTGGCTGATCGGGACAGCCGCCATGCCTTGCTGGCATTTATTGGGCAGTTGCCCGCTCCGCAAGGGCGATTGTCCTTGGATGTCAAGATGGACCCGCCGTGGTCCATGGTGCATCTGGAGCCAGGAGTGTCTGTTGACGGGGTGCGGCAAATGCTTTCTGGTCTGAGACTGCACGCGAAGTTCGAGACGGGGCAGACCCCGGCTGTGTATGCCTGGCTGCGCGATCATGTGCGGTCCGGTTTGCAGTGGTTTGCGCAGCGCAAGACGGCGGTAGCGCCGTAGTGGTCGCTGAACGTGCTGGTTCGTCAAGGCTTTGGGGACGGCCAGGGGGCAGGCCATACGACAAGCCATACGCTTGTCAGGTGATAGGCAGCAGATGATTGCCGGAAAATAAGGACAAAAAAACCGCCGCATAAGCGACGGTTTTTTAAATTTGGTTGCGGGGGCGCGATACAGAACCCGGAACGAAAGTATAGAGTTACATAAAAGTTACAACCCGCCTAGAGCGGGTTTTTTTTGTGTCCACAGCCTGTAACGCATTTGAGTGGCATGAACTTAGTAGATATAAGCTGGTTACTGTGACACTACGTCTGGTTGAACGCATATTGATGGCTTAACTTGGCATAGAATCATGTCTAGTCATTAACTTAATCACCAATACACACTCAGCTAGCGAGAACTTAAAAGTGTCTGATCAAAAAAAACCACCTAGCCACCAGCGTCCGGCTGTGCTTCATATAGAGAACAGTTTAGGCACCCGAGCTTCTATTCGAGTGTTTGGAGACTCTCCTGCTGCAACAGTGATCAATTCGTGGGATACAGATATAAATGCTGTTGTTATCTATCCCGAGGCAATAGAGCAATTTGTTAAAATAGATCAAGCTATCACGCAACTTGCTGTGCCTTCTGATACAAAAGAGGAACTGCTCCGACAAACTGACGATTTGAAAAATAACTTTGGGAAGCCAACTTTTTCTGAAAAATACATGAAACTCATTAGTGCTGTTGGGGCTCATGCAGATGTTCTCAGCTTGCTTGCCGGTTTGGCATCAATAGCGTCCTCGGTCGCTAGCTGAAAAGCAAACTTGTAAAATCATTATGGCTTGGCAAAAATTGGTGGAGTGAGAAATTAATGGCTGCATGATGTTTTGCAATTGCTATCGTACGCCTATATTTTTATATGCTATCTCACAAGCTAATCCAGCTACTCGGCGTCGGTCAGCCTCCGCTGCGTAGACTTCCGCCATTCCATCAAGCCCTCCAAGCAGCTCGGCAAACATTCTGATGGCGGTATCTGCTGCCTGGCGCTCTGCGGCAGCGCTGGCAAGCGCGGTGTCCCGACGATAGCGGTCGGCGTATTTTTCGGCGGACTTGCGCACGCGCTCATCAGCAGTGCGGCGCTCAGCAATAGCAACTTGCTCCAACTGTTCTTGAGTCTCACGGTCTCGAGCCTCCATTTCTTCGGTTAATTTATGTTCGATCTGCCGCGCTCTACTCTCTGCATGGGCGACAGCGACCATGTATTCGGCCTGCGCCTGGCTGTAGCCCTTCTTGTACTGGGCTGAGCTATAGAGCTGCAGCCCAGTAAAAAGGACTGCGAGTGCAGCAGCCCCTGTTACTGCAGATCGGATAGACATATCTTCCTCTCCGCTTCACGCCGCAATTCCAACCCGCGCAGTTTCTTGCCACCGGCATACACCCAACGCGGGAGTTGGTTGCAGGCCCCGGACAAATCACCAGCCTGCAGCTTGCGCACTAGCGTAGATCCGCCATAAGATCCAGGGCCCACGTTGTAGACAAAGCTGGCCAGCGACACACGCACGCTATCGGGCAATGGCTGCGGTACAGAACGATCCACAACAGCCAAGGCCTTGCGCACCTCCTGCTCAGTCAAAGCATCGCATCGCTCAGGGGTGGCCACATCGCCCAGCTTCACGCCATGGGTAAAGCCGTCGCAGATAGTCGGGATGCCCACCGGGTCCACATAGGCAACCAGTGAACGGCCTTCCCAGGCAGCGACCAGACCAATGGCCGCTGCAGTTACCCCAGTACCTACCTTAGTTTTTAGATCCACGTTTCCACTCCTTGAGTCGTTCCCAGCGTTTACCCAGAAACGTGAAAATCTGAACTGACGAGCGCGTGAACTCGGGAAGCTTCGCGACAATCAGCATGAACACATAAGCCCCCCACATAAAGAGAATGATTTCTTGCGCTGTCCATCCGTAAATGACCAGCGCAGAGCCCGTGCTTATCGGAAGATGAGCTGCGTCGTTATCAAACATTCGTAAATTCCTTTGGGGCATAGCGGCCTCCGATGTAGCCGTTAGACGATGCCGTACTTTGCCATTAGGCCGCCCAGGAGAATGTCGGCAGCGCCTTTGTATTCAGGCTTGGAAATGTCTTCTCGTAAAATGAATGACATTCCAAAGTTGCCAAGGGCGGGCGACTGTGCATTCCTGTTGCCCCACAGGGCAAACGTCGTGGCGGTAAGCTGGCGCTTGTCGCTTTCGTTGCGGGCATAGCTTGCAAAGTTGTTCACGAAAGCGGAAATACCTAACTCGACAGAAAAGCACACGCCGGTGATGACCGTTGCCCCGAAGATGGGAACAGTAGAATCGAAAGAGATGCGCGGTGTCGTGACTCCGCCTTGTCGGGAAATTAGTCGCGGCGTGCCACTGGTAGTGGTTTCGGCTGACATTCCCGCGAACACGACGTTTTCTCCAAGACTGCCGGCCCCAATGCCGAAGATGTCTTGCCTGGTGTTGGCGGCAGGCAACGACATTCTCTGGACAGAAATCAGGCTCCAGGCGTTGGCATTGATGCCCGGGGAGCTAAGTATCTGCAGCGATGCCGGATCAGCCACGGTGAACGTGGGCTGACTGTTCAGTGCATTCGTGTGCGCTGGGCGGCCAGCATTGCCACTTTGGATCAACACCCCGTCATGGGCGGCATCACGAAGGCGGAATTGGCCCTCTATCACTGTGCTCAGCGCGGGAGATGGGTCAAACCAGTGCGATATCAGGGGTTGACCGCTTGCCGTCTTGAGCGATGCGGCAGCCGCCAAGAACGGGTCAAATTTGATGGTACCAAGCGCTCCAGCACCAGGGACCGCAATATCCAAAAACTCTACATAGCGCATGATTTACTCCTTGATTTCGTTGAATGATGCTGAATAGCTGGTCGCTGTGACTGGAAGACCGTTGATGCCGATGACCCCCACGCCAAGAACCTCCTTGCCAACCGCCCAGGGAGGGGCCATCAGCCGCCCATCCCCCGCTTGCAACTGAGAAAACCCTAGTTGAGGTATGCCTCGACGGTGAAACGTAATCGCGCAATCCACATCGAAAGCCACCGCGTCAGGGGGGGCCCAGAAGTACCCGCCGTGCCATTCGTATGATTCTCCCGGGGCAAATATTGCGTTCGCGGATAATCCGCTCACAACGCAGGAGTAGAACTTTCCCCCGTCGCCCTTGCGAAAAGCTCCCACTGTGCCTCGGATAAATCTGCCGTCACCCGCCTCGAAGCCTCTATCCATCCAAACCCCGTGGAAGCCATTCTGATCACTACCGAGCACCGTCGCCCAGGATGGATAGGCGCTGAACACGCCAGACGTGAGCGTGCTTCCGTCGGTAGGAATGGGTAGCCGAGCCTCTTGCTCCCCATCCAAAAAGTGATAGGTGTCGTATCCCGACCAAAAAAACTGCGGGCCATTGTCGCGTTCGACATGCACCTCTTCCAACGCGGTTGTGCAAACAAACCCCGATACGTCACCGGGCTTAAAGCTCGCTCTGATTTTCTGCTCGAGCACGTATCGACCCAACGTTATCGTGTTGTACGCCATGATCTCGTTGACCCACTGCACATCAACACAATTTGCATACCCCTCAAATTTCTCTCCAGGAAGTAACCTGCGTCCATCCACCCAAAAAGCAATTGAAGTCATGCGAGCGGTTTTCAGACCGCTTGCGTCACTATTGGAGCCGTGGTTGCCACCGGTATAGATTACAAATGTCGAGCCATCCCCGTTTTGCAGGGCTCGCACAACATAAGGCGGCCAGCAATCCGACGTAGCGGCGTGGATAGTCTGCCAAACGCTATTTGCGGGATCACCCAGTGGCGCCACCTCGGTAGATCGCCAGTTGAAAAGACTGTTGTGCCCATTGGGTAGGTAACGCACCCGTAGCATTTGGTCCTCGCCGTGTTGCCACACGCAGCGAAGATCGGACCCGGACAGTCGCACATACATAGGGCCAGCACCGACCCACTCAGACGGCGTCGGACCGTCTGAGGTCGGCAAAATGCCGCCCTCTACATCAACCGTCACAGCATCGAAGTCATCTGCGAAGAAACGGTAAGGGTAAGCAATGAAGCGGCTGTAGCCGTCGAGTCGGGCGACAATAGCGCCGCGCACGTCTACCTTGTAGCTGTGGAAATCATCACCGAACGCGCAAAATGGGTAGAGCGTATGCCCTACTTCTCCCGAGTAAAGCGAGCTGCTTGAGCCATTGACGTACTTGGCGCGGATAATGCGATACTGTCGATCAGCCACAACCTCGGTCGGCAGGGTCAGGTAATAGTCTGCGTTCGGAAGCGCCCAGACTTGCTGTGCGGCATACGCACGAGCAATGGCGTAATTAGATTTTTTTTCAACCGCCTCACGGTTCGGGTAGGTGTCGATGTAAACGGCAGTACCAGAGACAACACGGTATAGGTCTAAAAACCCATCTTGAAACTGCGACGGGGTTGTCGCGTAATGCCCCTCAGGCACGGGGGGGAAGTCACCGCCACCGTTAATAATTGTGTTGGTGTCTGGGTACAGGCCTGATGCGAGAGTTGCAGCATCGGCGGCCGCTTCTGCTCTGTCGGCATCAATTGCCGCTGTGGCCGCGTCCTGGGACGCTGATAAGGCATCTTCCTCAGCAGACTCGGCGGCTGCCTCGGCTCGCTCCAGGGCATCAACAAGTTGCGGAAGGTCGGACGGAATGGCGACAGGATCGCCATTAGCATCAAACCCAAGTGCATGATTAGCGCGTTGACGACGTAAGGGTAAAAAACCAATGCCACCATCTGAGTCACGGACCATCAGCACGCGACGACCACCCAAAGACGTCATACCGAATATGCTGGCCAGCTGCTGGCAGATCATCGTCAGCTTATCCAGGGCGCGTTCGTGCGCACGCTCTGGAAACGGGTCGTTGCGCTGGTAAGCGGTCTCTTGGGTGATCGAGACGATGCGGTCAATCAGTAGCGTTTGATCTGCAGGATAAGCGGCAGCAGTGGTAAGAGTCCCGCCAGACTGCTGGCCTGCGCCAGTAACGCTATAGTCTGCGTCGAGCGAAAGCTCCTGTTCGTTGCCCTCGCTGTCCACGAGAGTGACCCGCAGATCTCGATTCTGAAGAAACCTGAACGGGACGGGAAAGGACGTAGCCACACCATCGGTGGCGTACTGAACACGGGACTGTTCTGAGGAAACTGTCATGGCAGGCACAATCTGGGGAGATAATGCCGTCCATGGTCTACGCGCGCGCGCGTAGTTTGATGCGAATTACAAGAAGTTAATTACTACAGGAGGAGGGTCATGGATATGAATGAACTTGCAACTCTTCTTTCATCTGCGGCAACGCTTTTAGGTACTGGTATTGCAGGTGTTGCTCTTTACATTTCGGTCAAGGCAAGAAAGGACCAAAAGGTCAGGGACTCTGATGCGCTTTTGATAGAGCAGAGTGAAAATTACTTATCAAGAGCCTTCGCTATTTTAGCAAGCGGTGAAGGTGGCACGACTTTGCCCAGTGCCCCCTCACGGCTCGAATGGGTGTCGGCCGCAAGAATGATTGAAGAGCATAAGAAGATCGTTCCAAAGATTATTTTGGCGCCAAATAAACTAAGGATAGAGGCGCTACAAGAATATTGGCGCACAAGGCTAACACACTTGTTTTTAGAGTTTAATTTCGATGTAACCTACTTCGATCAAACAGAGCTAAATGGTCAATCAATAATGCCAATCTCCCCTTTATCGGCAAGAATAATATTTGACTTTTTGAGCTGGCCAGACACAAAACTTGATGTTCTCGACCAAGTGAATGGTGAAAGTCTGAAGATCCCTGCTGGCTATGGATGGATGATGAATGCCATCGACGCGAATGCCAATCGAACGGTTACACGAGTTATTCGGGGGGCGCGTTTGCCCCCAGACACTTCCAACTGATTTTAATTCCCGAGCGATCTTGCTAGATCCGGCGCACGCAGCCTACGCCCATCTGGTGAAGCAAAGTACTCCTGCTTGAACTCCTTCCGGGCGCGGCGCTCCATGCGACGTAGGTAACCTGGTGACGCCATCTCCTGCAACTGGTTGAAGATCATCCGATCAGTTGCAGCCTTTGTGTACCAGAGGTTGGCGAAGGGGACCTTGCCTTTAAGAAACTGAACTGCAGCACTTCCTTTCAGCTCTTTGCCCTCCGATAGAAGCCATGCATTACCCATGGTTGCACGCATCAAAGTGTCAACATCAGAAAGAATCGGGCCGCCCAGCACGCCAGCTACAGAGGTGCCAAACTGTGTGTAATCGGCAAAAAGAAAGTCGCCATAAAGACCCAGCGCACCACCTTTTAGAAAAGCCTTTGCCCAGAACTTTGGATCGCTCATATTTAATGGATCGCGTCCGGATGCTATCTCATTGGCCTGAACAGCCAGGCCGCCGAATACGGTTGTCAAAGCAACCATCCCCGCTATATAGGATGCTTTGCCTACGCCCGTACTTTGCCCCATAGCTCGTTGGCCATGTCGCATGATTATTGATATAGGGAAGCTTTTGAACTGCATGGCAGAGCGGTACAGCTCTGTGGGTATAGACCCCCGTTGCTGTCCAAAGCTACCGTACATTGCGACTCGCTCTCTCGCCGTTGGGGTTTCCAGTACAGCCATGTTTGTTTCTGAGCTGACAAATGCCATCAATCTGGTTGAGGCCTGATCGCGCAGCGACTGCGTTGAGATGCCTAGTTGTTTGGCTATAGGCTGAAGGGCATCGTCAGATACTCGGTAAATGCTTTGAGCTGTCAGCACCGTATCACCCATGCCGCGCCAGTCCTCTGGCTGAGCTAGTTTCCATACGGCAAAGTCTGTATCGGTGATCCCATATTCTTTGGCTCGCTCAGCCAGCTTTCGGAACGGTCCAGTTTTTGCGTCACCAATCTGGCCCAAGGTGCGGGACATTTCCCCCAGGCTATCCATCATTACCGAGGCATAAGCCTGCTGACCTGCGCGAGACAACGCATTTAGCCCGGATATTTTCATCAATCCAGAAGCTGCCCCTTGTGACCAACGGGACAGGCGATTAGCAACATACGCATCTTGTTGTAGACCATCGGTACCCCAACGACCAATAGAGCCAAGCAGTTGCTGTAAGCCAATCCCAGATCGGTGAGCTGCACGCCTGTCGGCTGCGTTAAGAGGATTTAGGCTCCGCAGCTCATTCATATACACGCGCACCAAAGGAATGCCGTTATAGATCGAGGTCAGTGCCTGTGTGCCTATATCAGAAATGGCAGTCAACGCCGCAGATCCAAGCCGAGCTGCCACATTCAAAAATCGGTAGGTGTCGAATGTCGATGCTACGGCCTCGGATATAACGGTTCGTCTTGCCCCTGCTACTTCGTTATATAGTGTGTTCAGCTTATCTGCCCGGTTGGCAATTTTGTCTGCTGATACGGCGTCCAGGTCCGTCATGTTTTTTTGTGCAATATCCGTCCAGTAACGCATCATTGCGTTTGGATTGGGGCCAAGTGCTTCGACCAATGCGATGTCGCGCGACATCATATCTATGTGGTTGAGCATGGTTTGCAGCATGGGAGTTTCGCTGTACTGCCGTTGATACTCAATAAAGGACTCCGCGTCTTTGAAATGTATCTGGCGCTCAGCGCTACCACGGTTCCCGCGCATGCCGTTCCCTGTCGGCTTACCAGGTTCAATTTTGTTTGCGCCATTTTTAGCAATCGTGTTCCAGGCCTCTTTCAGAAACTCTGTCAGCTGAGCGTCATCCATTAAAGTGCCGTTTGGGTTTGTGTAGCGTTCTCGGTCAATTTTTCCAAGCATGTCCGCGACCCAACGATCTTCACCGGCTTTGGCTACCAGACGCTGGCTATGGGATTGAGGCATACCCCAATCTTCCAGTCTCCCGATGTTGCCACCAGCTCGGTTGAATCGTTGCCGTAAGCGTTCGGTCGTTTCTGCATACTGTTTGGCCCCAGCCTTGGCCAATGGGTTGCCAGAATCACCGCCGCGCAACTCAGTTACCAGATCCAGCACACCCTGCTTATTTGTAAACAGTCCAATTAGCTTTCCTTTGGTCGCGTCAATGGCGTCGAGCACTGAGCCTAGGGCATCATCGCGGATGGCACTGGCCATACTTTCAATAGAAATGGTTCCACTTTGTCCGTCGCTGTGGAACGCAAGCATTCTCTCCAGTGCGCTCAACTCATCATGTTTAGAGTTCTGTAAGTAGCTTTGGACAGCGTCATGCCGTAGAGCTTGTAATGCGACTCGACGCCGCTTTAGTGCCGCATCGGCCGCAACGTCTCGTGCGGCCATGTCAGCGGCAGCCATAAAACGGTCGCCTTCTGTCATACCCAACCAGTTAGCCCGGTCCTGGCTGGCCAGCTTGCGCATGGCCTGCAGAATACGGGCTTCAATATTCGTCGCCTCGGCCTGGGTGATCTGGCGGCCCAGGGCACGGGAAACAGCATCAATACATTCAGCGCGCATTGTTATTCACCTTTGGTCATTGCACACACCACGGCAGCATTGAATGCTTCGGGTGTGCTGTATTTCAGTTCGGCATCTGCTTCGGCAAGGGCGTGGCGCAGGGACACATTTACGACTTCACCGTTTTCCAGCTCCATCGGAACAACGATGTCGCCCTGCTCGTCCAGCAGAGCAAGCCCGGCCTGAGTCTCGGCGTCATCAGCTGCATTGATGATGCGGCTGCCGCTCTGTGTCTGCTGGCGTGCAGGTGGGGTTCCATCTGTCGGGCCGGTGGCATCGACTGCTTGGGTAGACTCTTGTGGAAACGTGGGGGCACGGGTCTGGCCTAGCTGGGCCTGTCCTGCACCCGGTTGACCAGCAGTAGGAGGCCGGGGAGCGCCTGGGGCCTGACCTGCTGGAGTTGGCGCAACGCCGGATTCAGCAGAACCCATTTCAGACAAAGCGCTCCGCACAGCGCCAGGTAACTGCTGCTCAACCAATGGCGGCGTTTCAATCATGGCCCGGTTGTCGCGCAATACGGCGGCCTGCTCATCGATACGGGCTAATTGCTGCGCGGCTTGGTTTGCCTGGGCATTCTCACGCAGCACGCCTTCCAGCCTATTTATGCGTGATTCCAGCTCCATTGCCTCAGATGCCCGTTGGCGACGGGCCATACTCAAAGCTTCCTTGTAGCTGGTACGTGGATTGCTGGCTTGAATCTCCTTTGCAAGGGGCCGCACGTCGGTTTCATCCAAAGTGCTGCGCTGTGCCTGCAGGTCCAGCAGCTCCGAGCGGATCTGCACTATCTGGCCAAGTTCTGCTTCGTTCCCGGCGGTAGCCAGAACTTGTGCACGTTCAGTGTCCAGGGCGGCCAACTCGACATCGATGGCGCGGGCCGCTCTGGCCTGTTCTGGCTGGATAACAGGCATGCGTTCAACGATGGCGCCAGGCTCGACAACTTGCCTGAGCGCTACCGGATCTTGTCCACGCCCAGAACCTTCCCGACCAAGCCACTGGCGGACCCGTCGCAGATAGTCCTGCGTCTCTTTTGCCTTTGGCTGCCGTCCTGCTAGAACTTCTTTGGCTTGCCGTGGCCCGCCGTTGTAGTCGGCAATCACTGCGTCAACGTGGCCACCGTACTGGCGCATGGTGTCACGCAGGTAACGCCCGGCGGCGTCGATCATCTGAACAGGATCTGAGGCGTCAGTAACCCCATACTTGCGCAGGTTCTCCGGCATAAACTGCATTACGCCACGGGCACCGCGCGGGCTTACCTGATAGCTGTTGCTGCGCTCCCCTACGTTTTTCAGCGCATTAATCAGGCCGGGCGGTAGGTTGTATTGCTGTTCGACCTGGGCTGCGTACTCATTGAGCTCAGGGGCATCAAACCGTAAACGTGTACGGCTGACCACAGGCATAGCCGTGAGGCGGTCGCTGGGTAAGTATCGGGCGGCTGGCGGCAGATCCATCAGATACTCAGTGCGTGCCGCATCCGAGATCTCAGGGGATCGTGGGCGGGTGACAAAGGAGCCATCCTCAACGCCAGTCTGCCCAACATCGACACGCTGGCCACTCAATAGCTGCTGTGTGGCGGTTCCCATTGAGCGACTGTGTGCCGCAGCCGATGCTGGGTCAGACGGTACGCCTGGGGCGGTGTCGATGGCTGCGTGCTTGGCATCACGAGCAGTCAGGGCGGCATCAATGGCGGCCTGCTCTCCGGCGTTGGGCAGCCCAGCCCGTGCGCCGACTGCACCAAATGCAGCACCCAGAATCGCCTCGGCAGCCACTGATGCTGTATCCAGTGGCGAGTACTGCTGGGCCATAGTCGTGTAACCGCCTGCTTGCAGGAGCTCATGCGTAGCGCCACGCTGTGCAGCTCCCATTGCGACGTTGGCAGCAGCGCCATAGGCCACGTTCGCGCCGTAATATGTGCCGCGACTTAACCCCACCCCGGCCTGACTCAAAGGCGTGGCTAGTGCCCCAAATCCAATTGAGGCTGGCATAGCAACACCAGCGCCAACAGTAAGGGCGTCAATGAACCCGATGTTCGCGGCGGTACCAGGATCGACGCCTTTTCCCGTCATGTCTTGGAAGGTGGCTCGGCCTGTAGCCGTGCCGGTTGTTGCGGCCCCCGTCAGCATTGCGGTCGTAGCTGTACCTCCTGTAGCCACGCTGGCAGCAGTACCCACGCCCACTTGAGTTAAGACGCGGGACACATCAAACATGATCTGGCCGACCATGCCAGTGGTCATTGGATCTGGCTTGTACTGCTGTGCCCATACATCAGCTTGGCCGCGCAAACTTGTGAATGGGTTCCAAGGCTCAATGCCCGTGGCGCTTTCAAGAGCGTTCAGCACCGGTTGATACGCACGCTCAGCCACCCCAGCAACAAGCCCCTCTACCTGCGCAACGCCGGTCACAACCCCTTGTGGAATTGCCGAAGCCGCGCCGGAGAACACCCCAGGCTCAGACCTGCCCAGGATCTCAGACGGAGTTTTGGCCGCGTCACGAAGGGCTTGCAGTCGCTTCTGATCAGCTCGCATCATTCTGTCGTCCCCGTAATGTTGCTCGGTTGGCGTGGGATCAGATCCGAGGCGGATACGCCAAACGAATCACGCCCAGAGTCTGCATCCGGAGACATCTCAATGATGATTAGGTCGCCAGTGGCTGGATCCATCAGGGGTTGATCCCCTAAGGTAGCTGCGTAAACTCCAGATCCAACGGCGATCAGGCCGATGTTATCTGCTGATTGGGCCAGGTCAGAGCCCAACTGTCGCTCTTTAATTTGGCGATTGATAGCAGAGTTGGCTCTGGCGGTGAATGAATCAGAGTCCATACCCCAGGGGGCCAGGACTCGGCCTTGGCCATTGAAATCGACCGGGGCACCAATCACGGCTGTAATCGCTTGGTCTAACCGATCTGTATCAACATCAGGAGATAGGCTGCCATCCTGCGCGGCCTTGCCCACGTAGTAGGCCTTGATAGCATAGGCGTCCTGCATGAAGTCGGTTGCGGCGCTACTACCAGCACCCAAGCCCCGATAGAGATCCTGTACCTTTTCTTCTAGGGCCTGCACAAACTCGTTATCTTTCGGGACTGGATAGCTGATTGTTCCAGCCTTCCCACCGGCGCGCAGGATCTCATCTCCATGGATTGCGGTAGCTGCCGCATCCCCGGCAGACTGCACCACGTCCTCACTGAACCAATAGTTTGTCAGCTTGGATTGCTCAAAACTGCTGGCCAGCCGTCCCATGCGGGCCATAAAGGCACCAGACTCCCCTAGGGAGTCAATTTGCTCGATGGCTCCTTGGAATGTGTCTGGCTCAGCAGCGACCCAATACAGTGATCCGAGTAACTCCCGCTTCTGCCTAGCGTTTCCTTCTTTGAATGCATTTGATAACGCTTGAGCCTCAGAGGGCTCAAGGGGGCGCATTAATACCGAGCCAGGAGGATTGCGCGCTTGAACTCCCCGGATTAGGTCAGAGCGATCACGCATTTGCTGCCCGAGTACTGCAATACCTTCTTGATTAGCGAGTAAAGACAAATCCAATGGAGCAATCTGTTGTGCGGCTCGTTGTTCAATCCATTTCAAGGGGTTTTCTTGAAGCAGTTTGCTGTTCGATTCGATTGCACGCTCTACTCGGTCCAGGTTAGCAATGGCAGTAGGATTTGCGCCGGCAGTTTGTTGCTGCATTCGGCGCTGCAGTACATATGACTTCTGCTCGGCAATGGGCATGCGTAAAACGTCCTGCACTTCCTGCTGACCTTTGAGCATGTCTCGGTATGATTGCTCGTAGTCGGTGCCAGCAACCATGCTCGACCAGCGGAGCATGTCATCAGCGGTAGCAGGCACACCAGTCGAGATCTGGCGATCAATTTCACCAATGGCACGCTGGCCCCGAGCATCCGCCTTGTCTTGCTCAATCCGGGCTTTATTGTCGATGCGGTCGGCCTGGGTCTGGGCGCGGGTGCGTAGTTGCTGGATTCGGTCAGAGTCCAAACGGTTAATCCAGCGAAACCCGTTTACGGCCTCGCCACGGGAAGCGGCTTCCATTGCTGCCACGGCCCCATGCGGGTCCCGGTCGATCATTGCTGCGCCAGCGGCATAGGCCATGGTAGCTTCAGCATCCCCGATCAGCTTTGTTTTGACTGATGCAGGCAGAGTAGATTCATTCAGCGCTGCCAGTCGTAATGCCCGGCGCTCGTCATATAGAGACGGCTCCAGCGCAATGGAGCGTGCGTCAGAGTCCAGGCCGGTACCGTACTGAGACACAATGTGCTCACTGCGCTTCGTTGCCTCAAAGCTGATGGCGTTGCCACCGAACTGTGTGCGTTGTCGGGTAAGACTTTCACGATAAGCGGCACGCGCAAACTCGGGCGCGTTCTCTACAGCCTGGGCGGCGTAGTCATCAAATTCTTTGATAAAGCGCGGCGTGAAGTCAGGAGCACCGGCTTCTGCTGTTTCTTGCAGCTCGACCATGCGCTGCATCCATTTGATCTGGTCGTCACTGCTGGCCTTGGAAACCCAAGCGATTGCGTCTTCTTTCTGTTGTCGTTTAACTGCATCGCCGATCTGGCCAATTGCTTGGCCGAGCCCAGCAACAGCTCGGCCCGTCTGATCCTCAACAGCCACCATCGGTGCACGGGCGGCAGGCATACCCAGCGGCGTAGACTGACGTTGCTGGCCAAGAGGGATTGGAATACGAGTTGCCATTGTCTTACCCCCAGTATTGATTCACGTTGCCGACGCGCAGCCCGACGCCGCCACCAGCCGCGAGGCCGCCACCGCGTGTGGCCGCACTCGCCGCACCTGCCTTTGTGGCCAGACCATACCCAGCCGCACCAGAAAGTACGCTTGTTGCCGCACTGAGGTATCCGGCTCGGCGGGCATTCTTGCCTGACTGGCGCAGTGTTTTGGCGGCATAGCGATCCATCACCGCCTGTTGTTCAAAGCCTTGCCCCTGTAGCAGCGCCTGGTAACGCGTCTGCAGGGCATCCATTTCCAAGTCACGGGCAGACTGCTCTTGTATCGCCATGGCTGTTCCGCTGCCGGACTCAAAGCCGGATTCGGCGACCGAGGCGCGGACATCTGCTTGTTGTTTGGAGGCGCTACGGCGCTGGGCCAACTCGTTCTGTAGCCCGGCATCGTAGGCTTGGCGGGCTTGGATATCGGACATCTTGGCATTGCGCTCAGCAGCGTTCGCTTGTTGTCCATAGGCTGCGGCCTGCTGGTTGCCCTGCATGATGGCCCCACCAGCCTGCAGCGCTGTAGAGCCAATGATGGCGGCGGTAAATGGATCCATTACTTCACCTTTGCGTAGAGAAAGCAGTCCCGGCCATCCGGGGTATAAGCGGCCATGAGGCCTTCGCATGTAAAGCCCAGTCGTTCAGCCCAAGCGATTCCAGCTGTGTGCCGGCTATCAACCGTCATTTCCAGCCGACGCCAGGGCGCAGATTCGACAACGCGAGACACCACCCGATGAATGGTTTTGAACTGACTGAGTGCTGCATCAGAGAGTAAAGCCCAGGCCATACCGCGCTGAGGGTGCATTTCAACAATCCCCGCGCAGGCTATAGCGGTGCCGCCGTCGTCCAGTGCTGCCCAGCCCACGCCATTCGCTGATACCAAGGCTTGGGCGTGTTCTGGTGTCACAGTCTGGATGGCATAGGCCTGGGCCTGTTGCAGTTGCACAGACAGCAGGTGCTCAGAGGTAAGGGTTACGATTTTCATCGGTCGTCACTTGTAGAAACGACCGGCATCAAAGCCAGCAACGTGACCGGCAACGGCTGGTCGTTCGTGTACCAAATCTTGGCCGAACGCTCGTAACCGCCACGCCATGGAATTGGCTCACTGTCACCGGAGTAAAGAGGCGGCGGATTATTCATGCGCTGGCTGGGCCTACGGAAGTTCAACGTCTCAAGATTGTCAGGAGACGGGCCGAGGTTGCCGCCCAGGCTGCGGTGCATGCGAACAATGACATTGGTTAAGCGTTTGGTCTTTCCCTGCGCGGTACCGTTTGTAGCGCCTGCCTCAACTCCCATGGTCGCCATCGCGCACGGCGCTGGAAGCCCAACATGGACAACCTCGCCGGCGTACTGAAGCTCTATGGCACCATTAGTGACGACACGATCAGGCGAAGCCGCGCCGTCCACTAGCGCCTGCACGGTTTGCCCCTCAAGGTGATCAAGACCTGAAATGACCGTCACCTCAGGGCCGCGATACGTCAGCCCACAATCGACATAAAAGGCTTCGCTAGGGTTCTCAGTGCTTCCCAGTGGATTGCGCAGGAGTTCCACATACCTGACGGTCTGGCCGTTGATCTCGCGCCGTACAATCAGCCACAGATCGCTGCCTTCACCATTGGGGGCGGGCATAGTCTCAATCGACTCCACCCAGCCATTGATCATTGGGTGTGGATGCCAGGCATATACGTCACTGCGGCCAGGCTCTTGGTCATATGTGCAGCCAACAAGCACGCCATCAGCTCGGGCTACCCAGATAATTGAATCCGGCTCCTGCTGGTAGGTCAGATCAATGGCACCCGCACGTAGCACGTGCTCTGCCAGTTTGGTCGTGTCGTTCGAGGCGTAGTTGTTGGTGTCGTAGTTGAAGACGTAATCACGCAGCTTTTGACCAGAAGCCTGGACGAACAGCACGCGGCCGCCCACTTCGACCGGAACGATGGCACGCGATCCGTAGGCGGTACGGCGCTCAGCTCGCACGTTTGCCGGCCCCACGGCTTGGTTTGGTTGAATCGGCCCGATCAGCCACTCGTCGCCGTCGGTACCGATAATGAGCTCGTCCGACTCAGCAACCCACACTGCTCGGTTAATTTGGCGAGCATTCAACGTCTGAACGATTGCCGAATCGGTTTCGACTTCCCCACCGATTTTGGATGCAAAGTTTTCAAAGTCACCTGTGACTGACATGGCGACCTTCCGACCACGTACCAGCACCAGGCGCTGCCGCCAGAAGGCTCCGTGCTCAGGCCACCCATCATCTTGGTTGTAGAGGCTCTTGGCCCATTTATATGTCGCGCCCCCAGCAGGGACTGTTACGACATGCTCAACCTTGGCAATCGAGCCAGGAGAGTATGAAAGTGCAGGCTGGCTGAGCAAGAGCGTTACTCGGAACGTCGTGGGTGTGACTTGGTGCACCTCATAGGTGCCATCAATTGTTGACATGACCGGGGGCGGACCAGCATTCGCCACCACGACTGTTCCGAGCAAGCGCACAGTGTCACCGTTTGACAGGAAGTGTGGGCCATCTGTCGTGAACTCGGCGTAACGCTCAAACATGCTCGAAACAATCTGGCCAGACGCAATGCGTACCTCCCGAGTGATTATCTCGGAGACAGGGACAAGGTCATTGGGCAGCCGCCGAATGACATCGGCAGTTGCTTGCGTGCTGCTTTGCACAGAGGTAATCCGAACTTCGCCTGAACTGTCATGTAGATACTCCCACTCCACGCCAATGGGGCCGCGCTGGTCGTCAGGTACATCAATGCCGTCCCCATCCCAGGCCTTGCCTTCGGTATGAATCGGAGTGTTGTTTCCCGTGACTGGTTCGTTTCCTTCGCCAACAGCGGTGCATTGATACACACGCATATCGACTCGGCGTAGCTCACCAATGTTCACGCGCTGGTATACCGCCCATGGCCTGACTGCAGAGAAGTCCATGGATTCAAGGTAGAAGATATTGCCCACCATGGATTGCGTGAAAATCCCCCAAGAAGAGGTCAGCGTGACTGTTCCAGTCGTGCCGCTGGCCAAAACAGTGGAAGCTTTCTCAGTGTTCAAGTCTTGGTACGGCCCGCCTTGAAAGTCCACGTCTTGTAGCTGAAACTGCTCAGACGTGGTGCGCAGCAATTTACGCGGCCGGTGTCGAGGGTGAAACAGGTACATCGTGTCAGCAGATTGCACAGCACGCAGAGTAAACAGGCCATTCCCGTCTGTCAGATCCTCGGCAGAGTACGGCGTGGCCACCTCTACCGGCACGCCACCAGGCGCAAGCAGACCCCGTCCTGTATAGAAACGGATGTAATACGGGCCAATTTCCAGCATGTAGGAGACACGCTCTGACACTTGGAACCGCAGCAGCCAAGCCCGGCCAGCCTTTACTGGGTTGATGAACTGGGTACCGCCACGGCGCACAAGCGGCCCCTGCACGAGCGGCAGAAAGTTTTGCAGCACGCTGCAGCTATTGAAGTACTTGGCCAAGTCGGTGCGGCCACCCATCAACGGGGACATTTCGCCCCCATCGAAGGTTTGCAGGATCGGAGTTTCTTTCGCCATCAGTTACGAGCCTCCAGCCAGGTGTCATCAGAGATGGCCAGTGCGGGGCGCTCGATGGCATTGGCGCGTCGTGCTGCCTGCAGAGCTTGCTCATATTCTGCCCACATGGCTTGTTTCTTTGTGTTCGATTGCGTCAGTGTCTCGCAAGCTTCGGCTGCAAGGCGGCAGGCCAGCGCTTCGACAAACAGGGCATCAAACAAGGTAGGGTCATCGACCCGTTTGATGTACCTGATTCTCAGGGGGCCTGGATGATCAATCAGGATCCTGTTCCCCTCGATGCTGTACCAGCCGCCAACAGTGGGTCGTGGTGTAGCACGTACATCACTGATCTTGACCAAGCGCAGATAGTCCGAAGGCAACTGAAACTGATGGGTGTAGCCGAAGGCTGGGTGCTCAGATAGAGCGGGCAACTCTGCCCGCGCTTTGGCGAAGTGCCAGAGGTTTGCCCGCAGCTCTGCTTCGCACACGATGTCAAACATGGAGTCCATGGTGTTTGACGATTGGGAGTCATCATCCAGCGCAATAATGCGCGCTTCACCGAGTTTGGTGAGCGCGCGGTTTGCGATGGCTACTTTGGAAACAGCCATGGCGTTACTCCATCACTGCGAGTTGGGGGCGGCGGTTCCGTTGTCGCCCTGTGTCGACTGCGACTCGTCCTGGTTCGTCTGGGAGTTCTCTGGCTTGCCCCCAGATTTTGGGGAGGTCTCGTTTCCCTGGTCACCTTTACTCTTGGCCGTAGACTCTTTCTTGTTGGAAACGAGCTCCATCCATTTCCCAGGTTTGCCATGGAACTCAAACTCTTCACCGGCTTCGACGATACGCATGACGCGTCGATTAGGGGAGGAGTCTGCGCGTTTGACCGGTTTATATGCATCAGCTGGGATTTGACCACGTTGTTTGGCGATGTATCGGGCCATGGTTTACTCCACGATGTAGCCAGATGCATAGGCGCGATTGGCTTGGGCATCTTTAACAATGAAAGCCGAGAACGAACCTGCCGTCAGTGGCCCGGTATCGACCGTGTAACGGATTCCTAGGTATCGCTTGTAGTCGCCACCAGGCAAACGAACTCGTACCAACTCTGCACCTGCAGTGATGTTTGCCAGAGCTTTAGGGCCAGAGTTGTAGTGCACCGTAGGAGAGGACATCCCAGGTGCAGCACTGGACTCCAAGGTAATTGCCACGGTCGCTGCACCTGCCGCAGTAGCTGCTTTGTCGACTTGCACCACCAGCCATACAGGCTCACCTGCACCGATGTCCTGAACAGGATTTTTACCGGACGGGTTCAGGTCGATCACGTTCGTGGAAAGGGCCGAGGCTGTGATTGCTTGGCTGTCCGAGAACTCATTGGATTTATCGAGAATCATGATGTATTGCTCCAAATTGAGGAAAGAGGGCAGGGGCCCAGAGGCCCCGGCCAATTACGCCGTGACTCGCGCCTCGGTGTTCAGCAGTTGGTCCACCGTGCGGATGGGAATGCCGAGGAAGTTGGTTTCGAACTGGTCAGCAGCTTCACGGATGGACAGTGCGTTGTGCGACTTGTTGAGCGCCATCTTGTCCAGAGCTGCGCGTATGGTGCGATTGACGTAGATGCGCGGCTGCACATTGCCGGACAGGCGCGGCAGGCGGTGCTTAAGATCGATTAGCAGCTCAATCAGTTTCTGATCGGCCATGGTGCCAGTGCCCGAGCTGGCGTCGGAGACGTCCACGTTTGCCAGGCGTGCCACATAGCGCCAGTCTTTCACTACCAACCCGCAATCCCACTTGAACAGGTCGCCGTAAGCTCGGTAGCGGTTATTGTTGGTGTCGAACGCGTCGATCTCACCCAGGTCCTGGTGGACGATGCCGGCCTTGGAGTTCTTCGGATAGATGCCGAAAGCCGTGGTTTTGCCCCAGCCGATCAGGTAAATCGAGGTGTTGTCACTGCCGGTGCCACGACCGTCTACCACGTTCTGAGCACTGGACGAATTGCTCGGGTCGGCCAACTCGTTGTATCGAGGTTGCAGGCCGTAGAATTGCTCGGGGTTGATCGAGGTATCGCCGTAGAGCAAGGCAGTGCAGAAGCCCTGGCCCATCGCTTCGATGTGTGTAGAGGCTTCATCCATGCGGAACGTGGCCGGGTTGTTCGCCATGCGTACGGAATCCACATCCGGCTCGCTGCGGGATGTGAGTTGCCCAGTGGTGTCATCGACTTGCGCAGTAGTACTCTTGGACACCGGCACGCCGCCGTACATTTTGCGCCAGGTTGGGGTGGGCAGGCCGGTTCGGATCGTGGTGCGGTTACCGGTCGGCAGGTTACCTTCTACCCAAGGGATGTCTTGAATGATTTCGTTGGTCTGAGCCAAGAGCTCAGCCACGTCGGCTGTGTCGCCATTCGGATCCAGCCGTTTTGCGACATCGATGATGCTGAGGGATTGATTTCCAATGGTGGGCATTTCGGCCTCCTTTGATGATTAACGATTCATGCTCGGAAACATCCGAGCGGCTCGGGCGGCTTCAGGATCAGCCGGAGAGGCTGCGCCGCCACGGTCGCCTCCCTCCGGAGTAAGAGTTCCTTCGCCCAGGTGCTTACCGATTCGGGAGAACAAGCGCAGCGTTTCGGCATCGCCCAGGGCACTGGAGATTTTCTCGATGGCGTCGGCCTCCACTCCGAAGGTGCGAACAGCGCGGCGGCCCAGCTCGGCATTGGCGTCAAACTGTTGGCCCCACTCTTTACGGAGCGTGGCAAGATCGGCCTCGCCCTGTTGCTCACGAGCCAGGTCAGCGGCTTGCTGTTGGGCTGCGGCGTACTCGTTCCACTTGGTAGCCAGGGCCTGGGCCTGTTCGGCTGGCACACCGGCTTCGTGCATCCATTTGGCTGCTTCGGTCGCAAAGGCAGCGTCCTGGCCTTCGGGTATAGGCAACTGGTAGGCTTCGGGCGATTCGGGAACAGCCGTTTTGCCTTCCAGATCCTGCAGCGCCTTGGCGGCTTCGCCTGGATCCTTGAAGCCTTTGCCGGAGATAAAGGCTTTTAGGCCCTCGTCCTGGATGCTGTCGTGCCATGCGGGTTGCGTGCCAGTTTCTTGGCCAGCTGGTGTTGGTGGGGCGGCAGGGGGCGGCGTCTGCTCGCCACCGGAACCACCTTCTGCACCGCCTTCACCTACTTGTTGACGCAGCAAACGAGCAAAAAGCCCACGTTTATTCAGTACGTTCATTCTCACGCTCCATGATTTGATTGATCTGCTCGTCGGTCATGCGTAAGACCTTGGCAATGTGAAAGAAGGCTTCCCGGCGTCCCTCGGCCAGCATGGTGGCGTGGGTATCAACTGAGCCGGTAATTCGGGAGGTGGCAACCGATGAACTGCCCACCTTGCAGAACTTGGCTAGGTCGGCCATCACGGTCTCACCATCTCGACCGGAGAACGTGCGGCGGTAGGCGTTGCGTAGGCCCGTCAACAGGCGCACGCGGCGTGCGATTCGGTCCAGGCTCATATCTGTGCACTCCCTGCTATTTGTTGAGCTTGTGCAATATCTTTGGCGGCACCAGCAGCCACGGGGGCGGCCTCAAGGATCTGTGCGGCCTGCTCTTGCTGTGCCGCCGCTTCATCCGCTGCTTGCACATCTTCTTCGTCCACCATGTATTTCTCGGGGACGCTGAATACACGTCCAAGACCGCGGACAATGGCCGGGGAGTTCATGACGCGTGCTGCGTTCGGGTCGGCCTGAATGAAGGGAGAGGCGGCTTCGGCCCAGCGCAAAACATTTGCGCCTTCTTCGGCGCGCATTGCCTGGTTGAGCGGGCTGTCATATTCAATCTCAATGGCCCCGCCAATTTCCTCCAGCTCCGGTGGCATAGGAGGCAAGGCACCGGCATTTGAAAGAATGTCGATCTCACGGGTGATCTGTGGCCCCAACTGCTCAGACTGGACACGGCCCATGGTGGGGCCCAGCAAGATCCCTTTTTCTTGGGCGCGTTGCAGCACCTCTGTGGCGGTCATCTGGTGGTTGTCGACCAGGATTTGGAAGAGGGTCACGTAGAACGCTAGGTTGATGGCCTCGCGTTTCTGGTCCGCGTAATTGATACCCATGGGCACGTTCTTGCCCAAATCGAGAGGCTTGATAAGCTGCTCACCGCGCTCGTTCAAATACCCGAAGTTCAAAGCGCCAGAGCGCAGATCAAACGACTCAAGGGCACCGTCATCAGCAAGAATCAGTGGTGGGTCAACTGCCTTCTGGGCCGACTTGATGTTGGTCTTCTCGATACGGTTGAGCATGCGCACATCGGGCAATGCTTCCATCGCAGGAGAGTAGCCATAGGCAGAGTCGTCGGCAGCGTAGAAGCGACCAATGGCAAGCGGAAACACGCGGTATCCGCTGTGCTCGACAATCTCACTACCAGCATCCAACGCAATCCAGACGGATTGAATCGGCATGTTCCGGCTACCAACAAGGCCAGATTCACGATCGCGCCGTGGACGAATGGCGTGCAAGAACTCGAACTTGCGCTCCATGTCATTGCGATCAATTGCATTGCGGATTGCCAACGGCAGATCTTCTGCCCCCCAGCGTTGAGCGGCCTGCCGGGCGGTTAACGTCCAGGCAATGTGAGCCTTATCCACGACCCCATAGGCATCCTCGGAGAACCAGAGCCGGTTCAGGCGCAGATTGCGGTACCGGATACCCTGACCAAGAACGTCATCAATCATCAGACCACCGGCACCAAACGAGCCATGGCTGATGTAGGACTCACCAGATTGAGACGCGAAGTTCGCCCGCCACTGGTAGCGCTGGGCAAACAGAATATTGGTTACCTGTTCCAGATACTGGCGCACGGCAGGAGACTCACGCAGGTTCTCATCAGAGACGGTGAGCTTGTGCCAGCGTTGTGTGCGAGGCGTGATCATCGAGTCCATAGCGGCCGCAAAGTGGCGCAACGCCAGCATTGGCGTGGAGTCGTAGATTTCTTGAGTGCGCTTTTCGCCAGGATTGATATTGCTGTCCTGCTTAAACTTGCGATAGCGCGGCAGGACGGTGGAGATCACCTCGTCCCATTGAGACTCAAAGGACCGACGCGCCTGTTTCATAGCTTCGTGATCAGCCAGAATCTCGCGTACCAGATCGACGTCGGCGTTCTGCATTACGAGCCCAGCAGAGTTTTAGTCGCCACAGAGCCGGGCGTGGCAGTAGCGTCACCGGCCAGGACCGTACTTGCAGTCCCACGACGACGGCGCAGGCGTTCAGCCTCTGCAGAGCCTGCGGCAGCCGCGTCCGTAGTGCTAGGCGGCGCAGCTGGTGCTGGTGGGTCAGGGATCTTTGGAGTGCTGGGTTTACTGAAGAAGCTGGACATAACGACATCCGTTAGGGAAGATGCCGTCAGTTTGTGTGCGCGCGCGCGTAGTAATCTACGAGATTTTTAAGGATTAATAAAAAGGCCTGGAAATATGAGCGGAACAGATAGGTTTATGGAGCTACAAAAAACGCTCACTGAAATAAACCAAAAATACACATACTTTTTAATGGCCGCTGTAGGCGCAGCTGTAGGTTTTTCAATTACACAAACCAGTAAAGCTCCGCTTTCTTGGTGGTTTTTGCCTTTAGCATTCGCTCTGTTTCTGTGGGGCACGAGCTTTGTATTTGGGTGTGTGACTTTACAGTTAGTGGTGAGAATGTTTAATTTGAGTATCGCTGGCCTTGATATGAGTGCGGGTAGAAATCCTATATGTAAACATGACCCAGCTGCCATTGAGATTGGCGTGGCTACTCTAAAAAAGGAATTTGATAAGGAGAATGCAAGAGCTACACTTTTTCAACGTTGGCAGTTCTACCTATTTATCTTAGGGGTTGCATTTTTCATAATGTGGCACATCATTGAAATGTGGCGTCGCATTCCAGAGAACATGTGCCTCTGGGTTTGAGGCCATTAGTCCATCCTCGCAAACCGCTGTCTAGGTGCTGCTCCCGCAGGTCTCTTTATCCTAACGAGAGGACGATGCTCACCACCACCGACCAGCAGATATTGAGCAGCTTCCGCAACGTGGGAGTATTCATTTTTCAAGGGTTTGTCTGCAAACCGTTCACCGGACACAGCCAGGCGGCGGTAGCAGTAGCCCCCAGACAGTGCCTTACGCAATGACTTACAGTCAGGGTGCACCACGAGGCCGGGTTCACCGTCAATAATCCTTGTCAGGGCACCGTCAACAGCACCGCAGCGTAGCAGCGGATCGTTTGTTGGTGCCGGTACCGCAGGCAATCCCGCTGCTTTGAGGATCTGGAACGCTGTGCTTTCGTCGCTCTGGGCCCGGTTATCTCCAGAAGGGTCCCCCCAGAATCCGCCAATATGAAACCCTTGGTACTGCTGTGCCAGGTGTAGATGAATTTCATGGGCGAATTTCTCAGCCCCCATGTTGGTGGCCACCAGCTCAGTGCGAATACGCCAGCCCCCCATTTGTCTACGCTGGCCAAACACAGCGGCAGGAGTAAGACCGAAGTCCATGCCCACTAACAGCGGCTCGCGTGGATCCAGCTCAAATGCACGGCAGTGCATGGAATCTTGGTAGTCGGGGTGAATCGGACGGCCATCAACCACAAAGCCGTATTCATTGGCCAGGTTGACCTTGATCCAGTCCAGCTTCTTTCCCTGCATGCCGCGCTCGTAGTAGCCGGGCGGCAGGTTGTGTAGGTTCTCAGCGTTTGGATTGATGGCATAGGAGTCGCCTTGCTTGATAACGCCCCCAGGCTGTCGTAAGAACAACCAACCTTCTGGCTTTTCTTCCTCTGCCAAGCGGTAGTACCAATGGTCGCTATCCGGCGCGTTGGTATCTCCGAATATGCCGAACCATGTGGGGCGTACGTCTTTTGGAAAACGCCCCACGCGCAGGTCCAGCATGTCGATAATCGCCTTGGCCAGTTCCTTGACCTCGTTGACCCATGCAAATGTGAGCTGCAGCCCGCGTAGCTTGCGCTCATGCTCGGGCCGGTCCAGGGCAATGAATACCAACTCGGCTTCTACGCTGGTGCCGTCGTCCAGGTCGAACGAGAGATAGTGTGTTGGTGGTTCCAGACCGCCAGCTACCCAACGCCCCAAGTCTCCGAACATTTCCAGCCAATCCTTGGATGTAGTGCTGATCAGATCCGGGTAGGTGTTTCGCACTGCAGCGCCACGGGTACGCCTTACTCCATCAGCATCTGGCTCCTGTTCACACATGATGTCCATAGCCCGCCAGCAACTGGCGTTGGTCTTACCGCTACCTAGCGGTCCCATGATCATCGTACGAGGTGCACGGGAGGCGATGTATTGAGCCAAGGTCTCGCCTTGGGCGGCATAGTCGTAGTGGATCTCTGGCTGACTCATTTTGTGCCGTTTTCCTTCTTTCTCCCCGTCAGGTCGCGCCGGACAACACGAGGCCGCTGCAGGGTGAGTTTGTCATTGAACAGGCCAAGGTGACGCATGGCCATACCGCTGGCATTGAGTTTGTCTGCAAGCTTGAGAGTGAAGTTACCGGCCTTGTCCCATGACCACCCGACTACGCAACGTCGTAGCTCTTCCGGCAGTTTTTCGATGTCGCTCGGTTGATTAATTTCGTAGCGCCCAATTTCGCCAGCGTCATAGAACGTCATGGCCGCCAGCTCGCGCAACACATTGTCGGCGGTAATCTTTGTACGCTCAGAGCGTTGCTTCATGGCTTCCTGTAATGCAGCCTGGACATCAACATCTCTCAACAGGCGCTCACCTTGGGAGGCTGCTGTTCTTGCGCTGTATCCAGCTCGTATAGCGGCTTGTGTGGCGTTCAAGTCCTTGATGTATTCCTCGACAAATCGCCACTTCTTCGCGGTCATCATTCTTCAAATCCAGGCAAAGAGAGGTTACGGCCCGCATCGGCACGTCCAGCTGGTTTTTGCTTGGCCAGCATCTGGAGTAGGGCGGGCACTGTTATTCCGTAGGCTTGAGCGACGGCCGGCAGGTGCTCGGTAGGCATCAGTGCTGCTGGGCGTTGTCGTGGACGACGAGCTGTTGTTGCTCTGTGCATTTCGGCAGGACGACGCGGGGCCTTGTCGCGTGGCTGTCCTGTCCTTCGTTCCCATATTTTCAGCAGCATTTCTCCACGCCAGTGAGCAGGTGAGGCGCCAGCCAGGTACTGACGTACCATTGCTTCCCCAACGGCGTGGCCCATTTCTCGGGCGATCTCGTTCTGGCCCATCCCTGCTCGGCGCAGGTCCAGGATGATTTCAGACCAATCGAAATCGACCAGAACTCCCCGCATTTAACCCCCACGGTCCAAAGGTGTGATGATGGTTTGCACGCCTGGCATTGCCCCGTAGCGTTTGCGTACGTGCATGTCCACCACCTGGGTATCGTCGTTCCAGACAACACCGTTGATGGCATCGAAAACAGCTTTGACGACGTTGTCCGAATCGGGCTTGCCAATGGGCAGTACAGTGCCATCTAGGGCCTGGGCTTGTTTCCGTTTCGACCAGGACGCTGCGATAGGCAGCACAATCCGCATGGTGACTTCGACCGGGCCCGCGAGAAGGGGCTGTCCTGCCATCGCCTGTTGCGCAGCCAGGGCTACGGTCGATTCATAGGCGACGGTTTCTTTAGGCGTGTACAGCGTGATGTGCTTGCCGCGCTTTGCTGCTCGGGGACGGCCTTTCCCTCGTGGAGGGCCTGGAACGAAGAACGCCACACCGGCGCTTTGATCGGCATGAACTGTCATAGCCCTATCTCCAATCGAAATTTTTGACGCTGGGTTTCCAGCCAGTCCTGACGTGCTTGGACGGTCACACCATCGCTGGCCAGGAACGCCGAGCAATTTCGGCCTGCATCTGCTCCGTAAAACGTGTGGGGGCGCTGGACGCGCTGGCAGTGTCCGAACCCGTGTCGTGCCATGTGGCGAGCGTCACGCAGAGAAAAGTGGGTGCATTCCACGCATTGAACGGTCACAGCGATACCCCCCAGTCCACGCGCAGGGCAGATTTTTCTGCTTCGCTCAGTCCTGCCGCAGAAATCACCCTGGCTTTGAATGCCGGGGCCTGCTCCCCATCGTGCTGCGTGATTCCCAACTCTTCGCCTTTGGCAACGATTCCCGACCAGGAACATGGCCAGGGTTTTGCTGCCAGTCCGGACTTGGCCAGTGCGCTTTCAGAGCCGGAGGCCGCAAGCACTTTGGCCAGCATGGTGTCAACGAATCCGGCATTGACGGCAGAGTTGTCCCCGCTATTGATGCGGTCAGTCACGGCGAGGTCATAGGCGGCACGCAGTTGGGTTTCACTGATTCCCCGTTCTGCCCACGTGGCAAGTCGAGCATCGTTTGCAGCAGCTTTGCACACCTTCCCCCGCACCAGCTCCCAGCTACGCAGTAGCTCCGCAAAGCGGGCTTGTTGTGTCGTTTGATCGGAAGCAGGCAAATCCGGCGGCAGCGCGATGTCGTCCTCGCGCACGTGTGTATGTGCGTGCGTATGCGGGGGAGGTGCTGCCGCTGCTGTTTCTTTATTTATTGGTTCTTGGTTATTGGGATTGGTTATTGGGATAGCCGTTGCAGGGGGTGTGACAGAGACGTTGCAGTCACCGCCTGTCACGCGTGACTGGTACCGTGACAGGAGCGTTTCAAGGTCGGCTGTTTTGGTGTCCCAGGCAGGCACCACATCATGCTCACGTAACGCTGCAAACAACTCTTTGCGACGCTGTCGGTGACGTCTTTGGCGTTCTTTTTCGTTTTCCTTGCGAGCCTCGTCATCGTCACTCTTGTCTTGGTATGACTCAATCTCTTCATCACAGCGCGTGTGGCGAAAGCCTTCCGGCGTGGCCGTAAAGTATTCGTCCAGAATGATGTCGATTGCTTTACGCTCAGCGGTGGCACTAGCACGGGCGAGCCTGTACACCTGTCGCTTATCAGAAGGCAGTGGCTTCTCATGCAGGTAATAGAGGTCGATCAGACGACGGTAGGCCCCGTCCTCAATCATCGAGAGATGCGCTGTGTCTTTGAGGTAATCGCCAATATGGTGCGGATAATAATTCATGGCAGGAAACCCTTGCTGGTTCCAACTTCCTTTCCATAGGCAAACTGCCGCCGCAGCTCATGGAACCTTGCAGCGGCTGCGCTATTGCAATCCAATTCCCGACGGGAGCTAACTCTACAGCGGGTACGGATGTGCATAGCGGCGTCCTCGGCGCTGGTAACGCCCAGGTAAGCCTGGAATCGTGGGTTCTGGCAGAGAATGGCGGAAGCAGTGGAGATCTTCATGGGGTCACCGTGTGGAGCAGTCGCCCAGCCCTTCGCGTGCACACCAACATTTCACGCCGGTACCGGCCAGCTCAGTAATTGCTTCAAGATAGCGACGGGTCACCGGGCGCAGACTCAGAGCAGATACAGCTGCATCCAGTTTGTCGATGGTGATTCCGGTATGCCCGGACAAGAAGCGGCTGGCCTGGCTGTCGTCCCAGCCTAGAGCCTCACGCACTTTATGACGCTCGTCTGGGTCGGTCAGGGCCTCACGAAAAGCACGCTCCATGCTTGGGCGACGTATTGCTGTTTGAACATTCATTGCTATACAACCTTCAACAAAAAGACCTGAATGTCATTGCAGGTCGAGTGCCGCACACTGGCGGTATGGAAAAAATCTCAAATATCAGTCGGGCCAATCGGGATCTTGTTGTCCTGGTTGGGAAGGGTGCCCGGCTCCTTTTCGGTAGACTGGTGGCTCTGACCCCTACCAACTGCCAAAAAGGAGCGTTTTATGGGCATGGAAAAGAAAAAGTGGCAAGTAACCAAAGTCCGGCATTTGATGACCAGAAGCGGCCAGATGCTTGGCCACTGCAATTCAGATATGGTTTTCATCGAGGGTGCCCCTTTCGTCGTTTTGGAGTGGGGCGACTATCCAGATGGAGAGTCTGTTCCGCTGGTAACCGTGCAGTTGGATCCAAAACAGCTAGATCGCCTGGATTGGGACGAAGCGGAGTACATGTATCAGTCGCCGATAGAGGATCCAGTACGCCACAACTGATAAATGGAGCATCAAGGGCTGGGTTGCCTACCGGCCCCAAGAAAACGGTTCCTGATCGGCGCTGTTGTGACTCAGCCATCAGCCTCCTCCTTCTCAGCCAGCTCGGGCCAGATGTGTTGCCAGTCGTCAGGGCGTAGGTCGCGGCGAGTTACTGCGCCATTGGTGGCGCGTTCAATTGCGGCGCATCGTTCCACCGGAACTGGGCGCATACCATTCGCCCAGTGATAGACCGATACCGGCGGCACCCCTATTGCACGAGCAATACGAGACTGCGATCCGCGTTCGAGTTGGGTGTATTGATATAGATTCATGATTTCATATTAGCGTTTCGCTAATAGTAAGTCAATCGCGTTTCGCGTATATAAAGTCTTAGCGTTTTGCTATCAAATTAAACACATGAAAGACATTGATGAAATCCGACGCGTCAACCTCCGTCGCCTTGAAGAAGAGTCTGGGAGCCCTTCTGCTGCCGCACGTCTGCTTGGCATGTCACCGGCTCAATTCATGAACCTGAGAGATGGGGCAAAGGATTCCAGGACAGGAAAAAGACGTGGCATGCGCAAAGAGACTGCGCGCCGGATTGAGGAAAACTCCGGTAAACCCTTCGGATGGCTTGATATTGACCATGAGGCCGACGGAGATGCAATGGGGGTTAGCTCCCTAACAGAATCCACATCAGGATCCGTTACCATCAGCCAATACCAGACAGGAGGGCGAATGGGTGCGGCAGGGATAGAATTACGTGACCAGCCCGGAGTAATAGAAAGCTGGCGCGTCAGCCGAGAATGGCTAGAAAAAAACGTGAAGGGCTACTCACGCGTAGATAGCCTTTGCATTGTGACTGGCTTCGGGGATTCAATGCGCCCGATGTTCAACTCTGGCGATCCACTTATATTGGACTCCAGCATCAAGACCGTGGAATTTGACGCCGTCTACTTTTTCCGTGTAGGTACTGAAGGATTTATTAAGCGCCTGCAACGAGTTCCGGGGAAAGGATTGCTGGCCATCTCAGAGAATCCAGCCTATAGGGACTGGGTGATAGATCAAAGCATGGACTTTGAAGTGTTTGGGCGTGTCCTAAAGGTTTGGCGCAGTGAAGACTTCTAGCACTTACATCTTCCTGAGGGCTAAGCTGCTCTTCAGTAAAATAGTGCCCGGCATCAATCAGAGACTTAATTCCCCAGTAAAAAGAGTGGGTGGGTTGCTACTTTTTGTAGGGTTAATACTGTTATTTATTGGCCTGATACAAATCCTTGGCTACCTAGGTAGATCAGCGTCCCTCTTCAATTTCTTAGAGTATTGGTTTCGTGCGGTCACCTTTGACAAGTATGTGACCCGCAGGGCCCCTCTTGTAAGCACTGGGACATATCTAACCCTCGGAGGGCTGTTGCTCTCGTTTGCGTACGACAAAACCTTGGGGCGCATTTTGACCTGGATTGTTAATGGAAGATAACCCCCTCCAATCATCTCGCAGCACGACTTACCCCTTGCTGTAAAGAAAATAAGATCAGCATTGTCACCGCCTCACGGCGGTTTTTTTTCGTCTAGCGCAAACTTGATTAGCGTTTCGCTATTGACTTTCAAGTTAGCGTTACGCTAACATTCATTCCAACGCTTCACCAACCGCAGAACACCTTTAGGCAAAGCCACGGTAAGTAACGGTCCATAGAGCGCCAGCAGCAAAGGCTGCGCCCGCTACGGCGGAGGCTCTTTAAAAATCAGCAGTGTGGTCCACACCAGTCCTACGGATTGGTGAATAACGGCACACGAAAGACGCTGCGCACTGCCGTGAGGTGTAGGTGCGCCTGGTGAACAGAGGGAGACGCGCTGCGTATGCCCTGGCAAAAAGATGGCAGAAAAAACCGGATAGATACATTCCCACGATTGGTGTGAGACGCCTACAGGCGTGGGGTCCGGCGCTCCCCTGATGTAGTTGGTAGGGGACGGTAAGGAAACCGTACCGCAGTACTTACGGAACCGAGCAGCTTTCCCGGTCCAACCGGGAAACGCCGTGCAAGTCGGCAGCCTGCGCCAGCCATCGCGGTATCTTGGCGGCGCAGGGCGTATCTAAAACCGTCCTGTGGTAGGTCGGTTTTTCATGCGAGAGGTATATGGACAATCAACATAAACACATCAAGGGCTATCGAGATTTGTCGGAGTCCGAGATTGCAGCAATGAACGAAGGCAAGGAACTGGCCGAGAAGGTCGGTGCTTGGATAGAAAAGCTGCAGGCTGATAGCTCTTTGGATCAGCGTGCTGTGGCCTTGGGAAAAACCAACCTGCAGCAAGGCTTCATGTGGGCTATTCGCGGTATTGCCCAGCCCACTACTTTTTAAATAAAGCTGACTCCCGACCAGGCGGGCCGCTTCGGCGGATCTCCTCAGGCTCGCGGCGGGCCACCTGGTAAAGCCGAAGCGGCACTGATACTGATCAGCTCCCTCTGCCAGATGAGGGCCTTCCAGCCGCAGCATTCCCATTCCCCTCACTTTTTCGATATCAGTACCGCCCATGCCTGGGCGGCGGGAGTGCTGCGCCTGGAGGGTTTTGAAGAACTCCGGAAAACACCAACACCGCGCCGGTGCGCAACGGCCGTGACGGTGTGGCCTGCAAGCTTTTCCCCTCCTGTTCTTTCTATTAGGAGCGTTACATGCAAGTTCATTCACCTAACTTTCTGCTGGCGCGTCGTCGTCGGCAATTGCGTGACGCGGCGATTACTGACTCTCCTGCAATCGCCCGTCGCACCTATGGCGCCAAACGGCCCAAAGTAGTCATTGGCCGTCAGTGGCGTGGTGGTGCCATCCAGATCCAGCCTGCAGTATTTCTGCCCGCCCCGGCTGAGCGCTGGAGCTCGCTTCGCAAAGCAGCACGGTTTGCTGCTTGCGCATTCATTCCTGTTGTTGCCACTGTCGGCGGCTGGTTGTCGGCCGGCGGCTCGTTCTGATTCGAGAACCCCTATGCAAAACATCACTATCCGGGCCAGCTCGCTGAGCGACTTGTTTGACTGCCCGCAGCGCTGGTACGCCCGCAACATCCTCAAAATGTGGATGCCAACCAATTTCAAGGCTCGTCTGGGTACGGCCATCCATGCAGGTGCTGCGGCATTCGACCAGGCGCGGCTGGATGGAGCGCCTATCACTGCTGACGATGCTGCTGGCGTCTTGGTGGATACGCTCTACCGCAAAACTGACGAAAGCGGTGAAGACGAGCAGGTGGAATGGGAAGGTGAAGATCCCAGCCGTTACGAGCAAATCGGGTTGGCTCTGCACACCACCTACTGCAATGGCCTGGCACTGGAGCAGGACTATGTGGCGGTGGAGCTTCGCTGCGAAAACCTGCATTTTCAGGATCTGGGCCTGACGCTTACCGGTACCACGGACCGTGTCTATCGTGACGCCGACGGCAAGCTGGGCATTGCGGACATTAAGTCTGGCGGTACCGCAGTCGCTGCTGATGGCACGGTCAATACAGGCGGGCATAAAGCACAGCTGGGGGTTTACACCGTGCTTGCTGAATATGCCATCGGCCATCCGCTTGACGCCCAGGCCAAGATCATCGGCATGCAAACCGGCAAAACACCAAAGGCCCAGCGCGTAGCCGAAGGGTATATCGACGGCGTCCGCCAAGCCTTGGTGGGCGATGACGATGATCCCGGCCTGTTGGAGCATGCCTCCAATCTTCTTCATGCGGGCAAGTTTTACGGAAATCCCCGCTCCATGCTGTGTAGCGAGAAATTCTGCCCAGCATTCGCAACCTGCAAATTCCGAGGATAAATCCCATGGCAACACAACAATCAGCCTCCACCAGCTTGGCTCAGGCTCGTCAAGGCGCTCAAGCAGCGCCACCAGTCGTTGCAGGTTTCTTTGACCTGCAGGGATTTGAGTTGATGCAGCGCACGGCTAAAGCTTTTGCATCCTCCAGCTTGGTCCCGCAGCAATATCAAGGGAATCTGGCTAACTGCATGATCGCCATGGATATGGCTCAACGTATCGGCGCGAACCCGCTGATGGTCATGCAGAACCTCTATATCGTGCATGGCAACCCCGGCTGGTCCAGCAAGTTCTTGATTGCCACCATCAACGTGTGTGGCCGGTACAGTTCCTTGCGCTACGAGTGGAAAGGAAAGCCTGGGAGTGATGATTTCGGCTGCCGTGCTTGGGCGATTGAGAAAGCAACGGACGAGCGCCTGGATGGAATCTGGGTTACTTGGGAAATGGTGAAAGCCGAAGGCTGGCACAGCAAGAAAGGCTCCAAGTGGGCAACGATGCCCGATCAGATGTTTGTGTATCGGGCGGCAGCATTCTGGCAACGTGCCTATGCCCCGGAATTGGGTATGGGTCTAAGCACTGCAGAGGAATTGGCAGATGTGATCGACGCCAAGACGGGGTTGGACGGCTCCATTCAGGTGGATGTGGATGCGTTACGCGCTCAGGGCGAAACACAACAAGCCGCGAAAGCGGGCGATGCCCCTAACGAGAACGTCACAGACGTTGAACTGACCGAAGCCAAGGGTCAGAAGGCTCAGGAAGATAACTCGCAGCCGCCAGCGCAGGACTATCTGGATGCTGAAAAGGTGTTGGCCAACATTCAAGGCTCCAAGGATCACGAAATTCTTAGTCTGGCAGCCGACAACATTCAAGACTGCCATCCGGACGAGCAAGAACGTCTGAGCGCCGCATACCGCCAACGCCTGGACGAGCTGGACGGCGTTGTTCACGTGACAGCGGATCAACCAACCCAAGCCCCCGAACAAACTCGCACCCGCCGGGCTGCAGCTGATATGGAGTAACCCCGATGACAACAGAGAGCAATATTTTGGAAATGACGGCTGACAGTGTTGGCCGAGATCTGCTGCAGGCCCTGGTGACAGAGTTGAAGCTACTGCCAAAACCGTGGGTAGCTCTGACGAAGGCCAAGCAGGACGATGTGATCGACCGCTTGCGTTCCCGTGTTGAATACCAGATCAATATGGCGGTCCACGTGCTGGCCAGCGATGGCCGTACCACTATCGCTGCTGACCTGGAGCAAGTCACTGCCAAGGATGGGATTAAAGCGCAGTTCAAGATTAGCCAGGCCAGCCAAGGCCGTCATGACTTGTTCGATAGTGTGGGACGAGCTTGCTTGATTGTTCTCGCCAATGCCGAAGATCACACCGGTGGCATGAGCGAAATTCAGGGTGAGCATGATCAGCGTGCCATGGATCTGGGGCGTGAGTACACAGACGACGATGGTGACGGCATGCCTGATAGCAATGTGGTGGATGCTGAAATCCGTGAAGTCCCTGCGATTGAACAGCAGCCTTTGCAGGCCGATCTGAATCAAGCATATCTGGATGGCCGTATTGCAGCCGAGGAGGGCAGAGCACAGGCTGATTGCCCTGTAATGGCAGGTCCTCTGTGCATCCAGTGGGTCAAGGGCTGGAAGGATTGGCATGCGGAACAACGAGAGCCGGAGGCAAGTGATGAAGATCAGCAAGATTGATGTCCAGGGCCTGCTGGGAGCTCAGCAGGTTACCTTGTCCCTGACCAGCCCCGTGGTGCTGGTCGCTGGAGACAATGCAGCAGGGAAGTCCAGCGTGCGTGAAGCTGTACGGGCAGCGTTCCTCGGTATGCCTGAGCGCGTTCTGAAAAAGAAAGACCTTGGCCAGCTTGTGCATGAAGGGATGGCGGCGGGGGCGATTACCGTAGAGTTTGATTCTGGTACCGCTCAGTTCACCGCCCCCGGTGGTGACCAGGAGGTGCAGCATGATTTCAAGCAGCGGCAATGGGAGCAGATCAGTGCCGCGCTACCTTATTGCATGGATCCTGCATTGTTTGCGGCCAGTGCATCTGATGATCGCCGCAAACTGCTGTTCGGAATTACGGGGGCATCCAGCTCCCGTGAGGAGGTTCAAGCTTTGCTCCAGCAGCGGAATCTGGACCAGGACGTTATCAATGCGGTCATGCCCATGTTGCGTTCCGGTTTCCCCGCTGCGGCTAAGTTTGCCGAGGAGCGTTGCCGAGATGCCAAAGCATCCTGGAAGGTAACCACAGGCGAAACTTACGGCCATGTGAAGGCTCAGGCTTGGCAGGCCCAGTTGCCTGCTGATGTAGATTTAATCGGTCTGCAAGACCTTGAATCCAAGCGCTCGGCCGTTTCCGGCAAGATTGATTCAACTCGCACTCGTTTGGGCGCGGCAGAGCAGAAGCTAAAAGCTTGGTTGGCCTATCAAGAGAGCCGTCAGAATGATCAGGCTATTTTTGATCGCCTACCTAGCTTGGAAAAGAAGCTGGCTTTTGATGAAGCAGAGCTTGAAAAGTGGAAGGCGGAGCTTGAGCGTCTATCCGGCAAAGACGGTGCGAGGAACCGCAAGGGGCTGGTGCATGAATTGGCTCTTGCTTTGTTTGATGCGCTTGAGTTCATTGACGCGAACGGTGGGCAGTTCGAGGGTAAGGATAAAGCGGACGCGCTTCTGTACACATATCAAAGTGAACACGGAGCATTGCTTGCGTCGGAGCCTACGGAGCCAGAGGATCAGCAGAAACTGCCGCAGGCCATTAAAGCCCATGGCTTGATGGTGACCAGTGTGGCAGCTGACAAGCGGGCTATTGAGGTGGCTAAAGCCGCAGGCTCACGCTTGGAAAGCCTAGCGACGGTGGAGCAGGGCAGTGAACGTGAAGTTGAGGCTGTGCAAGCTGAGCTGGCCGGGCTTCAGCAGGAGTTTGCCGCGATCAATGATCAGCTGAAAGCTTTGACCGCAGCGAAAGATGCTCGGGAAGGTGCTGAGCGAAAAACTCAGCAGGCACAATCCCATCACCAGTTGGCACAGCAATGGCAGGCCGCTATTGATGCGCTGTCGCCTGACGGTATCCCGGCCGAGATCCTGGCAAAAGCCATCGGGCCAGTCAATGAGCAGCTTCAACAGGTGTCTGAAACATTCGACTGGCCATGTGTCTACATTGACGAGGACATGATGGTAAGCGCGGGTGGCCGGGCGTACGTGTTGCTGTCCGAGTCTGAGCGTTGGCGTACCAACACCATCCTTGCTCTGGTGCTGGCCAATCTGTCCGGTGCTCGCTTTGTGACTCTGGATCAGGTGGATGTTCTCAGCTTGTCTGGGCGTTCAGAGCTGATTGATGGGATGGACCATCTTGCGGAAGCCAGCTATCTGGACACTGCCCTCCTATTTGGCACATTCAAGAAACTGCCGAATTTCGCCCAGTTCCCGCAATGCAGCGGGCACTGGCTTGAAAACGGTCAGGTAATCGCCGAAGCCGAGGCGCTACGCGCTCTCGCGTAGCCGCCTATTCCAATAGACTAAATGGTGCCGCCCGGTCAATAACCAAGGTGGTGGTAATACTCGCCACCTTTTCAATTAATCAATCCCCACCCGCTTGCTTATCCGGCGATGACCGATGCCTAAATCGCCATAACTCGCCATTTACCGAATTCCAGTTATTTTTATATATCCCATATGACTCCCTCGCTTTGCCACTTAACTTCTCTAATTTCATACGCAAAGAATTTGCTTCATCTTTTATCAAACAAGCAGCCACGGCATCTGATTTTCTCAAAACATCTAACGCCTGATATTGCATTGAACGCAATTCAAAAGAAAAAGCCATAAATCTCTCTGGCATAAGCTCTGGAGAAAACTTGCTCGTCGATAGAATCAATCCTCGAATTCGTTCAGCATCTATCAAATAATCAGCCCCTTCAGAACTTTTTCTTATTTTCTTACAGACTGATCTTAGGGTTCTTAAGGTTTCAAATATCGCGATCAGCAATGCATACATTTCCCTAAGCCTAAACTCAGTCCCCTCTCGCCTCGCTATCTCTCGATCTATTTTTCTTTGTTTATATGGAAGATAAATAGCAATACCAATTGCCCCAATAGAACCGACCGCCTGAACCCAAGCAGCTACCTCAGTCGCACTCTCGACAGGATACGTTCGAAACAACCATATAAATAGGCGCATACACTCAAAGGAAACCGCCGCCACCAGCATAAAGACCATAGCGTTTCCCAGCCATAACGATCGTATACCTTTATTCACCCCATGACCTCCAAACAATTTCTGTTACCGATAGCCTGGGAGATCATAGTCGATCCTCTGTGGCTAAAACATAGGATGCCTCCCCTATGAAGCATCGCGACTACAGCAACACCCCATAACCCCGCTTGATTTACTCAATCGGGGTTTTTCTTTTCTAGGATCAACCCATGACCACCAAGCAGTTTTTGTTGCCCATCGCCTCGGAGATCACGGTCGATCTTTTCGCTGGCGGTGGTGGCGCTTCCACCGGCCTGGAACAAGCCCTGGGGCGGCACGTTGATATTGCCGTCAACCACGACCCAGAGGCCATTGCCCTGCACACCATCAACCATCCTCAGACTGAGCACTATGTCAGTGATGTGTTTGAGATCAATCCACACGTTGCTACACGCGGTCGGCCAGTCGGGCTGCTGTGGGCCAGCCCAGACTGCAAGCACTTCAGCAAGGCCAAAGGCGGTAAGCCGGTATCCAAACACATCCGTGGCCTGGCCTGGGTCGTCGTCAAATGGGCCAAAGCCGTGCGCCCCCGCGTAATCATTCTTGAGAACGTGGAGGAGTTTCAGACCTGGGGGCCGTTGACTGATGAGGGCATGCCCTGCCCTGAGCGTAAGGGAGAGACGTTTCAGCTATGGAAAGAGCAGCTTCGCGCCCTTGGGTACCGCCTGGAATACAAGGAGCTGCGGGCCTGCGATTACGGCGCTCCCACCATCCGCAAGCGGTTCTTTATGGTTGCTCGGTGCGATCGCCTGCCTATCGTGTGGCCGCAGCAAACTCACTTTGCCAAACCAGCCAAGGGCCAACAAGCCTGGCGCCCTGCATCGGACATTATTGACTGGTCCATCCCCTGCCCATCTATATTCGAACGCAAGCGCCCCTTGGCTGATGCGACATGCCGGCGCATTGCAAAGGGTGTGATGCGTTATGTAGTGGAAGCTACCAATCCATTTATCGTCAGTATTGCGAACTGGTCTGGCGAAAGCATGCGCTCCACGGAAGATCCTCTTTCCACTGTCACAGCCAATCCCAAAGGTGGCCATCATGCTGTGGTCGTGCCTACCCTGATCCAAACTGGCTACGGGGAACGGCCAGGGCAAGCGCCGCGTGTTCCAGGCTTGGAAAAGCCGCTGGGCACCATCGTCGCCTCGCAGAAGCATGCCGTTGTGGCCGCATTCTTGGCCAAGCACTACACCGGCGTGGTGGGCAGCGACCTGCAGGACCCTATTGGCACAGTTACTAGCGTGGATCACCACAGCCTGATTACCGCTCACATCACAAAGTTCCGGGTCGGAAGTGTGGGCACATCACTGGATGAACCACTGCACACGGTTACGGCCGGTGGCACACCCAAACGCGCCTCTACGGGTAACACCATGGGCTTGGTGACCAGCCACCTAGTGAAGCTGCGAAACAACCAGTTCGGCCAGAGCCATGGTGAACCCATGCCGACGCTGACAGCGGGTGGCGGGCATGTGGGTGAAGTTCGCTCGTTCCTGGTGAAGTACTACGGGAATGAGCAGGACGGAGTGAGCTTGCGAGAGCCTCTGCACACAATCCCCACCCGTGACCGCTTCGGGCTGGTGACTGTCCATGGCATCGATTATCAGATCGTGGACATTGGCCTGCGCATGCTGACACCTCGCGAGCTTTACCGAGCCCAGGGCTTTCCTGACTCGTACATCATCGACCGCAAATCTGACGGCAGCCCACTCACCAAAACGGCTCAGGTTCGCATGTGCGGTAACAGCGTCTGCCCGCCGTTGGCCCATGCCTTGGTCCAGGCCAACTACTCCGATCAGCAGATCTCCCCTCGGGAGAAAGTCGCATGACACAAAGCACCTACAGCAATATCCATAACCCCATTTGTTTTACTCAACTGGGGTTTTCTTTTTTTGGACAGCCCCATGAACCGTGAACAACGACGCCAAGCTGAACGCATGCAGGCCAGACATAGGGCCACGAGACGGGTTCAGCGTCTTTTGCCAATACCCATGATCGTCAAAGCTGCAACTGTGTTGGGGCCTCTGGAAGAGATTCTCGACCAGTTGGAGATGCACGGCACTGTCCATGTGGATGAACGTGGCCGCCCAATTTTCCTGGCACCGCTTGAGAATGAGTGGTTTGCCATGGTGCCAGCGCTGCAGGGCATGGTCGATTTGTTTGAGATGTGGGCGATCCGGCATAACCGGGCCATCGATATGAGTGCGCTGACCCAGTTGGCCAACAAGCTGCACTACAGCATGCCCATTACAGAGTCCGACATCAGTAGCGTTAGGGCTCTGCTTCCCGGAATGCGGAGGGTCGCTGGTCTTCTTCCGCATGACGAAGCTCGTGATCTGGTTTTGCAAACACAAATTAAAGAATGCCTGGAGGCCACACCATGACCGCGATTCAGCATATGGCCGCGCAGCTAGCGCGTCTGCAACGCACGCCAGACCGTAAGACTCGCGTGCTGCAGCTGTCTGCCTCTGGGTTCAGCCAGCGACAGATAGCGTTGGAGGTTGGCGTTTCCAGATCCACGGTATTCAACATCATGAAAGCCAATCACAAGGGGGTAGCCCATGAATAAGCCATTGAAACCAGCGCACCGAGCCCTCGTACACTGGCTTGCCCACCAACTTGTTCAAGAGGAACAGAACAGCAAATGGAAATCACAGCAGCCTTCTATGGCCGTTTCTCTACCGACCGCCAACGTGAGACGAGTATTGCCGACCAGGAGCGTGTCTGCGATGTACGCGCCACCGCAATAGGCTTCCGGATCGTGGTCCGACACACCGATGAAGGTGTGTCCGGTTCCACGCCGGTGGCCGCTCGCCCAGGTGGAAAGCAACTGCTGGCAGACGCATTGGCTGGGCGGTTTGAGGTTCTTCTTGTTGAAGGGCTGGACCGTTTGTCGCGGGATATGGTGGAGCAGGAGCGTGTCATTCGCCGATTGGAGCACCGGGGAATCCGTATCGTAGGCGTTCTGGACGGCTACGACTCGGACTCGTCGGCCCGCAAGCTGCATCGCGGTATGCGCGGCTTGATTAATGAGGTCTATCTTGACGATTTGCGAGCAAAGACACATCGAGGCCTAGCTGGCCAAGTCAGTCGTGGTATGCATGCTGGTGGCCTAAGCTTTGGTTACCGGACTGTTCCCGTTGAGGGTGGTAATCGGCTGGAAGTGAACCAAGAGCAAGCTGGTTGGGTACGTTGGATTTTTGAGAAGTACGCCAATCATGGATGGTCTGTCCAACGGATCGCCCACGAGCTGAACCGGCTCAAGGTTCCGGCGTTGCGCGGCGGTACCTGGTCGGTATCTGTTGTATATGGGCATCCACAGCGTGGGTCCGGGATTCTTAACAACACTCTATATATAGGGAAGTACATTTGGAACCGCTCACAATGGATGAAGGATCCTGACACGGGAAAACGTGTCCGTATCGATCGTCCAGTTGAGGAGTGGATTACTCAGGATCTTCCAGAGCTACAGATCGTGTCTGACGAGGCGTGGGAGCGGGCAAAGGAGCGCATGACAAGAACACGTGCGCAGGGTGGGCCTGGCCGGGCACCTATTACGCGCACCTTAATGAGTGGTGTTTTGAAGTGTGGCGTTTGTGGTGGCCCTATCATCGCCTGGAACAAGGTGATGTACGGCTGCTCGATTCGGAAGGACCGGGGCAGGGCAGTCTGTACAGGTGTGAGTGTAAACCGAGACAAGGTGGATGATCTGGTGCTGGGGATTGTGCGTGACGAGATCCTTACTCCGGAAGCAATTGACGAGCTGGAGCAAGAGGTGCGGCGGCTGATGTCTGTCCAGCGGCGCGAGTCAGTGCAAGCACAGGCGGACGCGCAGCGGAAGATCGAAGCCAGTCAGGCAGAGATAGATCGTTTGATCGATGCTATTGCCCAGGTCGGGATATCTCCGGCGCTGGCCAGTCGTCTGCAGGCTGCTGAGTCAGAGTTGGCAGTTCTACAGGCACCATCGCAGGAACGGAAACAGCCCGAACTCAAAATGCGCAGCATGGCGAACATAGTCGCCCGGTATCGCACGATGCTGGAAAACCTGGACGAGATTCTGGCCACAGATCTTGATCGTGCAAAGGAGCTTTTAAGGGAGATACTGGGACAGCCAGTAATAGAAAAGGATGCCGAGGGCCACGTTTGGGTAACCCTGGATAAAGAAAAAGCCTCAATGCTTTCGCATGAGGCTGATTCTACGTTTGGTTGCGGGGGCAGGATTTGAACCTACGACCTTCGGGTTATGAGCCCGACGAGCTACCATGCTGCTCCACCCCGCGTCAGAGAAGTAACTATAACATAGTTTTTGATTATGTACATAGCATGGCGTGTTTATTTCATTTTTATGCCTGAGGCGCCCTGCACGGGGAGGTGTGGATAAAAGGGTCTTTCAATTTTCTTGCGTCTTGCCGGTCGCAATGGTGTAATACATAGTGTGCTTACAGGTTCAGTCGGTCTGGCATTTCTAAAAGCTCAAACGCGCAAGCGGCTTCCTGTATAGCGACCAGCTCTTGATAGCTGGCATCTGGCTGTAATGGCAGTCGGCTCCCCTACTAGGCGGGATGTACCGGCAAAACGAATTTCTCTGTTTCTGGCTTTGTTTCAGGTGTAGGCAATCGATAAGCCTTGTGGTGCTTGCTAGGTGTAGCGCTGCAGGTGTTTGATTGTGCCGACCTGAATTGTGCCCCGATCAGTTATTGCCCCAAACGTTGTTGTGCTGTTTTCGCGGTCCTGAATGTGGATCGCCAATTCAAATCCAGTCCGATAGGGCTTGCGGACGTACTCATCATCAGCATGTGTGCTTACACAAAATTGTTTATCGCTTGTAATGCGGCCGTGTCGGGTTTGAACCGGGGGCGTGTATGGGCGCGCGCGTCTTTAGCGGTATCCGCCTGTTTGGCAGCGATGGCGGTTGGTGGGACACGGCTGGCAAGCATGACAGTTCGCCTGCGTGTTGCAACAGGGATCGCGCCTGCTGCTTTGTGCCAGCGCGCGCAGGCTGCGGTGCATCACAAGGCGGACCCAAACGGCGGGCAACAAAAAAGCCAGCACAAATTGGCTGGCTTGATTGATTCTGCTAAGCAGTTCCGGGTGATGGTTGCGGGGGCAGGATTTGAACCTACGACCTTCGGGTTATGAGCCCGACGAGCTACCATGCTGCTCCACCCCGCGCCGGAAAAAATAGATATTAACATGGAATTTTTGCTTTATGCAAGTATCGCCAGAAAGTGAGGCTTCCCAGCAGTGACCGAAAGTGAAATAATCCGAGTCCTGGAGACGGCTTTGCTGTGTGCGCAGCAGCCCATGAACAGCGCCGAGTTGCGCAAGATGTTCGTCTCCCCGCCGCTGAGCGCAGATGATCTGCGTCGTTATCTGGCCATCTTGCAATTGGATTGGAAGGAGCGTGGCCTGGAACTGGTTCAGGTTGCCTCGGGTTGGCGCTTTCAAAGTCGCCCGGCCATGCAAGTGTTTTTGTCCCGCCTGAGTCTGGAGCGCGCGCCCAAGTATTCGCGGGCCGTGCTGGAAACCTTGGCGATCATTGCTTGGCGGCAACCCGTTACCCGCGGCGATATCGAGGATATACGTGGCGTTAGCGTATCGACTCAGATTGTGCGGACGCTGGAAGATCGGGGTTGGATTGAAGTGCTGGGCTATCGTGATGCGCCCGGTCGCCCTGCATTGCTGGGCACGACCCGTCAGTTTCTGAATGATTTGGGTTTGCGCTCTTTGGATGAGTTGCCCTCGGTTGAGACCTTGGATTCTCTGGATGCATTGGCCTCCTTGCCCAATGGTCAGCCGTTGGTGTCGGCTGACCCGCCACAGGAGCAGGGGGCGGATCAAGAGCAGAGCCAGCCCCTGGGTCCTCAGCAAGAGGCGGATCTTCGGGACCAAAGTCAGGAACAAGTGGCAGGGCAGGCGCCCGCACCCGCTGGGGTGCAGCCGGCTGGCTCCCAGGCAGAGCAGGGCATAGAACAAGAAGCAGAGCAGAGCGCTGCTTTGGAAGAGGGTACGGAGCCGCTACAGGTCTGTGCTGCTCAGCTTGAGCTGGAATCCGAACCGGGTTCCGAGTCAGGCAATCAGGACAATTGGCTTGGGGTGGCCTCAGAAGCGGGGTCGCCACAAACGGAACAAGCTGAAGTGAATATGACACCGGACTCCTTGGATGAGGCCCAGGCTGCGGCTGGCCTATCGGATACACAGGTACCGGACGAAATAAAAAACTCTGGAGTAAATGATTAAAAATGACTGATTCGCACGAGACGAACACAGCCTCCACGTCGGATACCGCTGGCGCGGCCGACCCCAAGAATCCCCGCGCGAAAGGCCAGGGGCGCAAATTGCGTACTCCGTTTCGTCGCCGTCGTGGTGACGCGACCCAAGAGTCTGCTCCACGCCAGAATGACGAGGCTCAGACGAGCGCTGCCGGTGAGGTCAAGGCGCGTCCGGCCCGCCCACAAAACAATCGCCGCAAACCTGCGCCTGTTGGCCGTCGTCAGGACGCGCGCGGCGGCCCCGGCAAGCGTTCTGGCACTGCCCAGCCGGCCCGTTACTCGAACCCGGCTGATGATGCGCCAGTCGTGATTCTGGACGGTGATGATGACATCGCATTCAGTCATCTGGACAAGCAAAATCGCCTCTCGCAGCGTCTGGGCAAGTACATGGGCAGCGAGCTGGTGCAACCAAAATTGCACAAAGTGCTGGCTGAAGCCGGTATTGGCTCACGCCGCGACATGGAGGAGTTGATCGTTGCGGGACGGGTTTCGGTAAACGGCGAGCCCGCTCATATCGGGCAGCGCGTGAGTGCAGATGACAAAGTGCGTATCAACGGTCAGTTGATCAATCGTGCCAATACCAAGCGCCCTCCGCGTGTGATTCTCTATCACAAGCCAGCGGGTGAAATTGTGACGCATGATGACCCCGAAGGCCGTGCCACGGTGTTCGGTCGCCTGCCTTCGCTGAAAGTGGGTAAGTGGCTGTCGGTCGGTCGTCTGGACTTGAACACGGAAGGTTTGCTGATCTTCACCACGTCCGGTGATATTGCCAACCGCATGATGCATCCTCGCTACGGCGCCGAGCGTGAGTATGCTGTCCGGGTCTTGGGTGAGCTGAGCGAAGAGCAGATGCAGTCCATGCGTGATGGTGTTCAGCTTGAGGATGGTTTGGCCAAGTTTGGCATGATCGAGTTTCTGGGTGGCGAGGGCAGCAATCGCTGGTATCGCGTCACCATTCACGAAGGGCGCAACCGCGAGGTGCGTCGCATGTTTGAAGCCATGGGCGTGACGGTGAGTCGTTTGATTCGGACCCGTTTCGGTGACGTGAGTCTGCCCAAGAGCCTGCGTCGCGGTCGCTGGGAAGAGCTGGATGCGGACGTTGTGATGGCATTCATGTTGCGCCTGGGTCTGATGAAAGAGGTGGATGAAGATGGCTCGCATCAGCGTCGTGAGCGTCAGCCGCTGTCGCATGACAGCGCTTTGCCCCCTGGTTTCGGTACGCTGGAACACAATGGGCTGAGCGGTGCGCGGATTGGGCGTGGCGGTCGACTGGCCAGCGGGCGTGGTCGTTCTTCCAACAATGTGCGCGTTAACGAGTCCGTCAGCGGTGCGCTGTTTATCAGTGGTGGTCTGGCTAACGGCCATCCTGATGGTGGGCGTCGTGAGCAAGGCGGCCGTGAGCGTACCGGAAACGGACGGGGTGCGCCCCGCGCCACCCAAGGTGGTCGCGGTCCGCAGCGTGGTCGTACGACAGAAGGACGTTCCCTGGAAGGTCGTGCCCCGGACAATCGTTCACAAGAGGGGGCGCGCGCTCATGCTGGCCGCCGTCCGGCGCGTGGCGAGCTGCCTCGCGGTGAATCTGCTCGTGGCGGTCATGCCCGCGGCGCACAGGAGGGGCGGGCGCCTTCGGCTCGTCGCGGCACTTCGGAACGTGCTGCTGCCGGGCAAACAGCCAAGGTTCATGTGAAGAAAACAACAGTCGTGCGCCGTGTCAGCCGTCGTGATGATGACTGGCAACCGGCCGGCTCGGCTGCTCACGAGTCCCACTTGGGGCGCGGGCGCCGGTAAAGCCGGATCTCGCGGTCCTTGAGTTTGTGGCCCGAACCCTGCGGTTTGGGCCTGTAAGGCCGTGTGAATGCACGTATTTTCCGGTTTTCTGGTAGAATATGGAACTTGGCTCAGAGACATTTGTGTCGGCTGGGTCTTTTTTGATGCTGCGCGCCAGCGAATAGGGCGGCCTTTCAAGGCAAAGGCCGCATAAATCATCCGGTTCGGTTGCGCCTGCAACCATTCCGAGTTTGACGTTGGCAATGCGCAAGACCAGGGCCCGCTTGACCCTCAAGTGAGCATGGTTACCATGGGCTGGCGTACAGCCCATTTTTTTTGGATTTTATGGCAGACATTCTAGCTTTGGCACAAGAGACCCTAGCGGGTACTGAGTACGAACTGGTGGACGTTGAGCGTGCGCCGCTTGGCTTGTTACGCATCGTCATCGATCACCCTGAAGGGGTACGTATCGAGCACTGTGAATGGGTGTCTAAACAATTATCGCGCGTTTTCGAAGTGGAAAACGTGGACTACAAACGCATGGAAGTGACCTCTCCGGGGGTGGATCGTCCCCTGTTGCGGATTGGCGATTACGTGCGTTTTGCCGGCAGTCGGGTGCAGGTGCGCCTGCACGAGGCTATCGACAATCGGAAAGTGTTTGTGGGTACGCTCCACGCTCCCGAAGGGGCGCTACCGGCTAGTGTTCCGCTGGATACCGTTTTTAGGCTGGAACTGGACGAAGCATCGGGCAAGCTGACGCAGGTCGAATTCACCTATGACCAGGTGGATCGTGCCAAATTGGATCCCGTTCTTGATTTCAAGGGTAAGAAGCGATGAGTCGCGAAATTCTATTGCTGGTCGATGCGCTGGCGCGTGAAAAATCTGTAGCGCGTGAAGTCGTGTTCACCGCGCTTGAAAGCGCTTTGGCCTCGGCCATGAAAAAGCGCTTCAAAGAAGATGTTGATATCCGAGTGGAAATCGACAGGGAAACCGGCGCCCATGAAGGGTTCCGGCGCTGGCTGGTCGTGCCCGACGAGGCTGGCCTGCAAGAGCCCGACAAGCAGGAAATGCTGTCGGATGCCCAGGAAATCGACCCCGATCTGCAAGTGGACGATTACATCGAAGAGCCGCTCGAGCCTATCGAGTTTGGTCGTATCGGTGCCCAGGCGGCCAAACAGGCCATCTTGCAAAAAATCCGTGACGCCGAGCGCGAACAGGTCCTGAACGACTTTCTGGAGCGTGGTGAAACCATTGTCTCTGGCACGGTCAAACGTATGGACAAGGGCGACGCCATTATTGAAATGGGCAAGATCGAGGCGCGTTTGCCTCGCTCGGAAATGATCCCCAAGGAAAATATCCGTGTGGGCGATCGAGTTCGAGCCTGGGTGCAGAAAGTGGATTACGCCGCGCGTGGCCAACAGGTCATCTTGTCGCGTACCGCTCCTGAATTTATCAAGGAACTGTTCGAGAACGAGGTTCCCGAGATCGAACAGGGTCTGCTGGAGATCAAAGCAGCTGCCCGTGATGCGGGTGTGCGCGCCAAGATTGCCGTGATTGCTTACGACAAGCGTATCGATCCTATCGGTACGTGTGTGGGGATGCGTGGTTCGCGGGTGACCGCCGTGCGCAATGAGCTGGGCGGCGAGCAGGTCGATATCGTGTTGTGGGCGGATGATCCGGCCGAGTTTGTGATCGGCGCTCTGGCTCCGGCACACGTCGAGTCCATTCTGGTTGACGAAGACAAGCACGCCATGGACGTGGTGGTCGATGAGGAAAACCTGCCCAAGGCCATTGGTTCGCGAGGTCAGAACGTGCGTCTGGCATCGGAGCTGACCGGCTGGCAGATCAACATCATGACACCGGAAGAAAGTCGCAACCGTCAGGACGAAGAGCGCGAGGAACTGCGTGCCACCTTCATGTCCCGTCTGGATGTGGACGAAGCTGTGGCCGATATTCTGATCGACGAAGGATTTACTGGTCTGGAAGAAATCGCTTATGTGCCGTTGCAGGAGTTGCAGGAAATCGAAGCCTTTGACGAGGAAACCGTCAACGAGCTGCGTGCCCGCGCCCGTAATGCACTGCTGAGCGAGGCCATTGCCAAGGAAGAGCTGGTACAGACCGCGGTCAAGGAGCTGGCAGGAGTCGAGGGCATGACGCCCGAGCTGATCGCTGTCCTGGCCGAAAACGAGATTACAACGCTGGATGAACTGGCGGAACTGGCAACGGACGAATTGTCCGAGATGACCGGCCTGGCGCAAGATGCGGCCAGCGAGCTGATCATGCGTGCCCGTGCCCACTGGTTTGACGACGAGGCCTGATATGTCTAGCTAGGTCCCGCGCGTTGTATTCATTAAGAATAGTTGTAGTAAAGCAAGAGAGAGTCGAATGTCGAGTAACACTGTCGCCCAGTTCGCTCAAGAACTGAAAATGCCTGCGAATGTTCTGCTGGAGCAGTTGCGTAGCGCAGGTATTGAGCTCAAATCAGTGGATGATGCCATCACTGATTCGGATAAGGCGAAGCTGCTTGAATCGTTGCGCCGCTCGCACGGCAGTCAGGAAGGCAACAAGATCACCCTGACTCGCCGTCAAACATCGGAGATCCGTCAGGATGACGGGTCGGGTCGCTCCCGCACCATTCAAGTGGAAACACGCAAAAAACGTGTGTTTGTAAAGCGTGATCCGTCCGAGCTGGTGGCAGAGGCCAATGCGGCATTGGCGCAGGAAAATGCGAAAGAGCAGGCCGCCCAGGTGGCCAGTCAGGAAAAACCGGCTGTTCAAGCGGCGCCTGCCGCTCCTGCCAGTCAGCCTGCTGCGCCTGTCGCTGCGGCCCCCGAAGCGCCTGTGAAGGAGCCCGCCGCGCCTGTCGAGTCCAAGCCAGAGCCCAAGCCTGAGCCTGAACCCGAAGTGCGCACCGCGCCTGAACCGACCCCTGTTGCTGAGCCCGCGCCTGAACCGGCTGCTCCTGTGGAGCCCGTTGCGGCTGCCCCGGAAAGTCCAACCCAACCCGAGCCCAAGCCTCAGGAACCCGCGCCTGCCGCCAAGGCAACCGCCCCGGCGGCGGCCACCCCTGTTCAGCAAAAGACTGAATCGGCTCCCTCTCCTACGGCACAAGAAAAGCCGGTGGAACCTACTAAATCTGTAAACGACGCCCGTCAAGCTAACTCTGTGAATAAAACTCAGCACCCTCAAGGGACTAAAACGCCCACATCGACTGCAAAACCACGGGATGTGGCTGCCACCAGCCCGCGCCGTGCCGCGCGTGGCCCGGTGATTCCTCCTGTTGCCGCCGATGTGGAGCAAGACCAGGATCGTGATCGCGCCCGTAAGGCCGCAGAGGCAGAAGCCGCTGCTTTGCGCGATATGTTGAATCGTCCTCGTAAGGTCTTGCGCGCACCCGAGCCGGAAGCTGACACCAAGACAGCGGCCAAGGGCGCTCAAAAGAAAGACGTTAAAGGTTCCAAGGTCGAAAAAGTCCCGGGTAAACCCGTCAAGACGGACAGCACGCCAGGCTGGACCAGCGATGCCAGCCGCAAGAAGCAGCCTTCCAAGGCGGATGTGGCGTCGGCCGGTGCCGGTGGTGGTCGCGAAGGCTGGAAAGCCAATGCCAAGGCCGGTCGAGGCAAAGGTGGCCGTGGTGGCCGCAACGCTCAGGCCGAGCGTCGCGAACCACAAGTGGCAGAATTCATTGCCCGTGAAGTGCACGTGCCTGAAACCATTTCGGTCAGCGATCTGGCTCACCGTATGGCGGTGAAAGCTGCCGAGGTGATCAAACACCTGATGAAGCTCGGTCAGATGGTCACCATCAACCAGGTGCTGGATCAGGAAACGGCCATGATTCTGGTCGAAGAGCTGGGTCACAAGGCCATTGCTGCCAAGCTGGACGATCCAGAAGCCTTCCTGGTTGATACGGACGCGCAAAACGATGCTGAACTCAAGCCCCGTGCGCCTGTCGTAACGGTGATGGGTCACGTTGACCACGGTAAGACATCGTTGCTGGACTACATCCGTCGCGCCAAGATTGCCTCGGGCGAAGCCGGTGGTATTACGCAGCACATTGGTGCCTACAACGTCAAGACAGCACGTGGTACAGCCACATTCCTGGATACTCCCGGTCACGAGGCCTTTACAGCCATGCGTGCCCGCGGTACTAAAGCCACTGACGTGGTGATTCTGGTGGTGGCCGCCGATGACGGCGTGATGCCTCAGACGCGTGAAGCGATTCACCATGCTCGCGCCGCCGGCGTGCCGCTGGTGGTGGCGATCAACAAGATCGACAAGCCCGAAGCCAACCCAGAGCGCGTCAAGCAAGAGCTGGTGGCCGAGGAAGTGGTGCCCGAAGAATACGGTGGCGATGTGCCCTTTATTCCTGTGTCGGCCAAAACCGGCCAGGGTATCGACGAATTGCTGGAAAACGTGCTGCTGCAAGCTGAAATGCTGGAGCTCAAGGCACCCGTTGACGCTCCTGCCAAGGGAACGGTTATTGAAGCGCGCCTGGACAAGGGTCGCGGTCCTGTCGCCACCATTCTGGTGCAAAGCGGCACCCTGAACCGTGGCGACAGCGTGCTGGTTGGCGCGTCTTTCGGTCGCGTACGTGCCATGCTGAATGAAACGGGCAAATCGCTGACGTCGGCTGGTCCTTCGATTCCGGTGGAAATTCAAGGTTTGACCGAAGTGCCTGCCGCTGGTGATGAACTGGTGGTGATGGCTGACGAGCGCAAAGCCCGTGAGATCGCTCTGTTCCGCCAAGGCAAGTTCCGTGATGTGAAACTGTCGCGTCAACAGGCCGCCAAGCTGGAGTCCATGTTCGACAACCTGGGCGAGGGCATGCAGACCCTGTCGCTGATCATCAAGACCGACGTACAGGGCTCGCAAGAGGCGCTGGTGCAGTCGCTGGTCAAGCTCTCTACCGACGAAGTGCGTGTGGTGGTAGTACACGCTGCCGTGGGTGGCATCTCCGAGAGCGACGTCAACCTGGCGATTGCCTCCAACGCGGTGGTGATCGGCTTTAACGTCCGTGCCGAGCAAAGCGCCAAGAAGCTGGCCGAAGCCAACGGCATTGATCTGCGTTACTACAACATCATTTACGATGCGGTCGACGAGGTCAAAGCAGCCCTGTCTGGCATGCTGGCTCCTGAGCAGCGTGAAGAAATCATCGGCATGGTTGAAATCCGCGAAGTCTACAACGTGTCACGTATTGGTAACATCGCCGGGTGTATGGTTACCGAAGGCGTGGTACGTCGTGATTCGCAGGTTCGCCTGCTGCGCAACAACGTTGTGCATTGGACCGGCTACCTGGACTCCCTGCGCCGCTTCAAGGACGATGCCAAGGAAGTACGTTCCGGCTTCGATTGCGGTATTACGCTGCGCGGCAACAACGACATCCAAGTGGGCGACCAGCTTGAGATCTTCGAGATCAAAGAGATCGCCCGGACACTGTAATTTATGGCACGACACAAGTCCAAACCAAACCCAGGGCGCAATCTGCGCCTGGCCGACCAGATCCAGAAGGATCTGGCGGTCTTGATCCAGCGCGAGATCGACATGAGCCGCGCTGGTCTGATTACTCTGACCGGCGTGGAGCTGTCTCCGGACTACGCGCACGCCAAAGTGTTTTACTCGGTGCTGGGCGCCGAGCCTGAGGTCGCCCAGGCGGCCCTGACCGAGAAAGCCGGTTGGTTGCATTCCCTGCTGTTCAAGCTGCTGCATATCCATACCGTTCCTACTCTGCATTTTCATCACGACCGGCAGTTGGAGCGGGGCATGGAGCTCTCCAAGCTTATCGACAGCGCCAACCAGGCCGATAGCGAATTGACTGGCTCTGCGTCCAAATCGGACGAGCCGGACGAGCAGCCCTGACGCGGCTGTTGTTTCTTCACGGATTGACACACAATGGCTACGCGAAAACGCGGGCAGTTGATTGATGGTGTGCTGCTGCTGGACAAGTCCGACGGGATGTCCAGCAACCACGCTTTGCAGCGTGCCCGCCGCACTCTGGATGCCCGCAAAGCTGGCCATACTGGAACCCTGGACCCGTTTGCAACGGGCCTGCTGGTTTGCTGTTTTGGCCGGGCTACCAAAATTTCCGCCACGATGCTGGAAGCAGACAAAGCCTATGAAGCTACCTTGCAGTTTGGACAAGAAACCGATTCAGGTGACTTGACCGGCAATGTGGTGTCCCAGGCTCCGGCAGAGTTTGCCGGCGTCACCCTCGAGGCGCTGGAGGCAGTATTGCCTGCCTTTCGAGGACCCATTACGCAGGTGCCGCCCATGTATTCCGCGCTCAAGCGCGATGGCAAGCCCCTGTATGAATATGCCCGTCAGGGTATAGAGCTGGAACGTGAGGCACGACATCTCGTGATTCACGATTTGCAGGTGCAAGACTTTACGCCGCTGTCGGCACGTTTGTTTGTACGTTGCAGCAAGGGAACCTATATCCGGACCCTGGCGCAAGATATCGGACGTGCTCTGGGGTGTTTTGCCCATCTGACGGCCTTGCGCCGGACAGAATTAGGACCTTTTCATATCGACGATGCCTACACCCTGGACGGGTTGCAGGCGATGGAAGACCCGATGTCGGCCTTGCTGGCCATCGAGAGCTTGCCTACCGAGATTTTGCCCAAAAAACTTCAATCAGAAGGATGAGTTATGAGACGCGCATTGCGCAATGTGGCCATTATTGCCCACGTTGACCATGGTAAGACCACCTTGGTCGATCAATTGTTGAGACAGGCAGGTACGTTCCGTGACAACGAACATATCTCCGAACGTGTCATGGACTCGGGCGATATCGAGAAAGAACGCGGCATTACGATTCTGGCCAAGAACTGTGCCGTTGAGTACGAAGGCACTCACATCAACATTATTGACACCCCCGGTCACGCTGACTTTGGCGGCGAGGTCGAGCGTGTGTTGTCCATGGTCGATGGCGTGTTGCTGTTGGTGGACGCGGTCGAGGGCCCGATGCCCCAAACCCGTTTTGTGACCCGCAAGGCGCTGGAATTGGGTTTGCGTCCAATTGTGGTGGTCAACAAGGTGGATCGTCCTGGCGCTCGTCCAGACTACGCGATCAACGCGACTTTTGATTTGTTCGACAAACTGGGCGCGACTGACGAACAACTGGACTTTCCCATCATTTACGCATCGGGCCTGTCGGGCTACGCCGGTTTGACCGAAGATGTGCGCGAAGGCGATATGCGTCCTTTGTTCGACGCAATCTTGCAGCACGTTCCTCAGCGTGAAGATGATGTCAACGCTCCTTTGCAGTTGCAAATCTGTTCCCTGGACTACAGCTCCTACGTGGGCAAGATTGGTGTCGGCCGTGTAAACCGTGGTCGTGTCCGCGCTGCTCAGGATGTCGTTGTGAAATTTGGTCCTGATGGCGAAGTCATCAAGGGCCGTATCAACCAGGTTCTGAAGTTCAAGGGTCTGGAGCGTGTCTCGGTGGACGAGGCTGAAGCAGGCGACATCGTTCTGATCAACGGGATTGAAGAGCTGGGCATTGGTTGCACCGTCACGGACCCCGCCCATCCGGAAGCCTTGCCCTTGCTGCGCATTGACGAGCCTACACTGACCATGAACTTCATGGTGAATACCTCGCCCTTGGCCGGTCGTGAAGGCAAGTTTGTGACCAGCCGTCAATTGCGTGATCGTCTGGACCGAGAGCTGAAGTCCAACGTGGCTCTGCGCGTGAATGAAACCGACGACGATACCGTGTTTGAGGTATGCGGTCGTGGCGAGTTGCACCTGACCATTCTGATCGAGAACATGCGTCGTGAAGGCTATGAAATGGCCGTGTCACGTCCTCGCGTGCTGATCCGTGAAGAGAACGGTGTCAAGATGGAGCCCTACGAGCAACTGACGGTGGACGTCGAAGACGGCCACCAAGGCGGCGTGATGGAAGAGCTGGGTCGACGTCGTGGTGACTTGCAGGATATGGTTGCCGATGGCCGTGGTCGTACCCGTCTGGAATACCGGATTCCCGCTCGTGGCCTGATTGGCTTTCAGGGCGAGTTCATGACGCTGACACGCGGTACCGGTTTGATGAGCCATACCTTTGATGAGTTCCGTCCGATGCGTGAAGGTACGGTTGGCGAGCGCCGTAATGGTGTGCTCATCAGCCAGGATGATGGGGACGCCGTAGCCTACGCTTTGTGGAAGCTGCAAGATCGTGGTCGCATGTTTGTGTCGCCGGGTGATGCGCTCTACGAGGGCATGATCATCGGTATTCACAGCCGTGACAACGATTTGGTGGTCAACCCCATCAAGGAAAAGAAGCTGACCAACGTGCGAGCTTCCGGCAAGGACGAGCATATTGATCTGGTTCCACCTATTCGCCTGACCCTGGAGTATGCGGTGGACTTCCTGGATGATGATGAGCTGGTCGAAGTGACGCCTAAGTCGATTCGTCTGCGCAAACGTTACCTCAAGGAACACGAGCGCCGTCGCAGCCAACGCGAAAGTTAATCTTTCGGGTTTAGCGATACGAGAAAACGCCTGCTTGATGCAGGCGTTTTTTTTATCCTATCGTGCTTGAGTCCAAGCCTATTTCCAAAAGTATTAAGAAGCTGGAGTGCTCATTTAGACACTCCGGCTTGATTTTTTTAAACATCAATGGCTAAGGCGTTACCTATAGGAGTGAAGCAGTACCTACAAAAGGGGTAGCTTTTTTAATGCTCGCTTAATCTCTCTTTGATACGAATTGCTTGGGTGGATTACCAGGTTGGCGTTGCCCAGTCTCATTTATGACTGTGCAGCTACTTGTTTTCACTAGGTTTGTTGAGCACAGGCGGCAACGTTTGGTTTTACCTCTTTTTTTTAGGAGAAGACTGATGGTGCAGCATATCTTGATTGTCGGTGGTGGAATTGGCGGTACGATGACCGCCAATCATCTGGTGACCAAGCTCTATCCGGAAATTCGCACGGGCAAAGTTCGTATTACCCTCTTGTCCAATTCTCCCTGGCATTATTACAAGCCCGCTTTCATGTATGTGGCGTTTGATGCTTTTTTTCGGGACGAATTGCGACGACCGCAACTCTCCCTTTTACGTCCTGAAATTGATTTTCAGCTGGAAGAAGTCAGTGGTTTTGATTTTGCGGCCAGCCGTCTGCACTGCGCCAGCGGCAAGAAAGTAGATTACGACTATCTCGTGCTGTCGACGGGCTGCGTACCGGCTCCGGAAAAAATAGAAGGTTTGAAAGAGGGGGGAGATCACTTCTATCAGCATGCCCCCGCACGCCAACTGGCTGAGCGCCTGAGCAAGCTGGAAAAAGGCCGTGTGCTGGTCACAGTAACGTTCCCCAAAACTCATAACGTCCCCCATCAGTGCGGAATTGCACCGGTGGAAACCACGTTGATGCTGGACGATTACCTGCGCCGTCGCGGGGTGCGCGACAAGGTGGAGATTGCCTACACGTATCCCACCACCTCCCAGCTTCTGCGCAACTGCCTGTTCATGCAGAACGAGGTGTGTCAGGTCTTGCCGCCCATTTTTGAAGATAGGGATATCAAACATCAACGGGGCTTCACGTTGAGCCGGGTGGACCCTGAACGCAAGATTGCCTATTCCGAGGAAGGCGGGCAGGAGCCATTTGACCTCTTGATGGCCACGCCGCCGATTACCGCTGTGGCAGCCGTGCGGGATTCAGGGATCTCGCAAGCCGCTGATGATGAAGGCTGGGTGCCTACCGATCATCAAACCTTGAAGGTGCTGGGCCTGGACAATGTCTATGTGCTGGGCGACACGGTGGACTTGCCTATCAGCAAAGCCGGCGGCTCTTGCCATAATCAGTCACCCGTTGTGGTCAACAATCTGGCCTCGGAGCTGCGATTCGGGCGTACCAGTGACGAATACGACGGACGGGTGGTGGCGGTCGCTCAAATGGGGCTGGAGGGCGGCATGCCGCTCTGGTACGACTATAAGGAGGATGTGCATCCTACCCCGCCCACCAAGTTGGGGGGCCTGTTACGCAAGGGCTTTAATCGGGGTATTTACTGGGCTGTGGCCCGTGGCTTGGTTTAAGTCAGGAGAGACAGATGAATTCGGTATCGGATAAATCCTCGAACCCCGAAGATGCGGGTGCGGCTCAGAAAAAACCAACAGCCCTGGAAAGTTTGCTGGGAGAAGACCCTGGCATCAAGGGCCTGGACGAACTGATCGGCAAGATCGAGCCATTGCTGGCCGGTGGTCGCCTGAATCGGGTAGTGGATGCGGTGTCCCTGCTGGCCGATCTGGTGGATATGACGGACGACTACATGCTTGAAAAGCTCATGAAGGGCTTTGAGGAGGGCATAGGAGCCGCCTGGTCGGTTGGAAATGCGGCACGTATGGCTTCGGACCAGGTGCGGGCTACGGAGACCACACCGACCCTGATGGGGCTTATACGCCTGGCCAAGGAGCCGGAAGTGCGTCGTGGTCTGACTTTCTTTCTGATGATGGCCGGTGTGATGGGACGCCAGATGCGTTATCAGAATCTGGATCACACGGGGGACTGATGCGATAGCTGTATCGTTAAAGAAAAATGGGCCGCTTTTGCAAGCGGCCCATTTTTTTGCTCAGCATCTCAGCGGTCAGTGATTCAAAAACGCCATTTGGCGCTTTTCCACAATCCGGAAAATACCGACCAGAATGAAGGACACGCACAGGTAAATCAGGGCGGCGATCCCATAGGAGGTAAAAGTCTGGTACGTGGCCGCATTGGCATCACGCGCGATCTTGAGCAGGTCAGGAACCGTGGCGGTAAAGGCCAGCGAGGTGGCGTGCAGCATCAAGACAACCTCGTTGCTGTAGGCAGGCAGAACGCGGCGCAAGGCTTGCGGCAAAATCACCCGGCGGTATAGTGTCCAGCCCGACATGCCATAGGCACGGGCGGACTCGATCTCACCGGGCGGCATGGAGCGGATGGCCCCCGCAAAAATCTCGGTGGTGTAGCCGACAGTATTGAGGGTCAGGGCCAAAATCATGCAATTGAAGCCGCTCATGAAAAAAGCTTCCAGTGCCGGCACGGATTTGACGATGGCCAGCTTGTACATGGCGGTATAGATCAGCAGGATCTGTACGTACAGCGGCGTACCCCGGAAAAAGTAGGTGAAGGCGCCGATGGGACGCGACAGCCAGGCTTTGCCCGACACCCGGCCAATGGCCATGAAGATCGACAGGAAAAAACCGATGGTGACCGAGATTACCAACAGCCACAGCGTCATGGCCAGGCCCGAGAGCTGCCCGTTGCTTTGATAAAGGTAGGCGCGCCAGAATTCGTTCAGGACATCCATTAGAACTGCGCTCCTTTTACGCCGATGTTATAGCGTCGCTCCAGGTAGCTCAGCCCGATGTTGCTGACTGCGGTCAGGCCCAGATAGATCAGGGCGGTCAGGCCCACAAACAAGAAAGAGTTGAAGGTGGCGTTGCCGGCATTCTGGGCAATCTTGACCACGTCGCTCAGGCCGATCAGCGATACCAGGGCAGTGGATTTAAGCAGAATCTGCCAGTTGTTGCCCAGTCCGGGCAGAGCGTAGCGCATCATTTGAGGGATCTGTATGCGGTGCAATATTTGCCAGGCGCTCCAGCCACAGGCTTTGCCAGCTTCCATCTGGCCTTTGGGGATGGCCATCAGGGCGCCCCGGAAGGTCTCGGCAAAATAGGCGCCATAAATAAAGCCCAGAGTGACCACTCCGGCGCCGAAGGGATCGATCTCGATCATGTCCCATTCCAGCCAGTCGGTCAGCTCGTTCAGCCAGATTTGCAGGCTGAAAAAGAACAACATCAAAAGCACCAGATCCGGGACACCCCGGATCAGGGTGGTGTACAAACCGCCCAGCCCTCTTAGCAGCGAGGTGCGGGACAGTTTCATCAGGGCAGCCACCAGGCCAAGCAGCAGGGAAACCAGCAGCGAGAGTACCGCCAGCTTGATGGTTTCCCAGGTGCCCGCCAGCAACTGCGGCCCATAACCGTAAAGCAGCATGGTTCAGATATCCAGGTCAGGGCGCAATGCGAATGTTGTCTTTTTGGAAGTATTTGTCGGCAAAGGCCTGCATGGTGCCATCGGCTTTCATTTCGCGCAGAACTTCATCAACGGTTTTCTTGAGTTTTTTGTTGCCTTTGCGAATGCCCATGGCAATCGGTTCGTTCAAAATAGGGCTGTCATCGACGGTACTGCCGGTCAGTTCAAAGTCGGCGCCGGCCGGTTTGTTCAAAAAGCCTTCGATGGCGTTCTGGGCTTCCTGGAAGGTGGCGTCAACGCGGCCACCGGCCAGGTCATTGAAGGCGTCGGTGTAGCTGGGGTAGGCCACAATGGTGACGCCGTTATTGGCCCAGTTCTGGCGCGCATACGTTTCCATGGTGGTGCCTTGCTGCACGCCCACACGTTTACCTTTCAGTGATTCGGCGGTGGGCTCCAGGCCGCTGCCCTTGCGGGCGGCCAGGCGAACCGGCACGATGTACATGGGTTCGCTAAAGTCGATGACCTTGGCCCGCGCTTCGGTGGCCGTCATGGTGGAGTTGGCCAGATCGAATTTGCGGGCCTGCAGGCCGGGGATCAGGCTGTCAAAAGACTGATCGATCCACACGCACTTGGCTTGCAAGCGTTTACAGATCTCGTTGCCGATATCGATGTCAAACCCCTGCAATTGGCCGCTGGGGTCCAGGTATTCGAAGGGGGGGTAGCCTGCTTCAGTGGCAAAACGGATTTCGGATGGCCCGTCAGCATGGGCAACGGGCGCCAAGGCGGTGCAAAAAGCCACCATCAAAAGGCGGGCAAGGATTTTGTTCATGTGAAGGACTCCGGCAAATATCGACTAGCTTGTGGCATTCAATACAAATTCGGCCCTGCTGATGGAGGGCCGAAGAAAGACTGCAAATTTAACCCGGACGCCTTACTGGGGCAATGCGGGTTCCGCCCTAGGCAGCACGCAGCACTGGTTGATGTAGCCCATAACCTCGTCCAGATCATCGGTCAGGACCAGCAAATTCAGGTCTTTGGGGCCAATCAGGCCCAACTCCATCAATTGGTCACCAATCCATTCGATCAGGCCGGACCAAAAGGAAGTGCCGATCAGTACAATGGGTGCAGGTGGGACTTTGCCGGTTTGGACCAGCGTCATGACTTCAAACAGCTCATCCAGTGTGCCGAAACCGCCGGGCAGGGCAATGTAGGCCCAGCTATGCATGAAAAAGGTGGCTTTGCGCGAGTAGAAATACTCGAATTGCAAACTGTGCGTCTGGTAGGGATTGTTGGTCGTTTCGTGAGGCAAGCGTATATTCAGGCCAACACTTTGCCCGCCTGCTTCGTACGCGCCTTTGTTGGCGGCTTCCATCAGCCCGGGGCCGCCGCCTGCAATCAGGGTGACGCCCGCTTCGGCCAGACGACGGCCCAGCTCCTGGGCCAGTTCGTAGTAAGGATGACCGGGTTTGATGCGTGCGCTGCCAAAAACACTGACGCCAGCACCCATTTCTTTTAATGTATCGACCGCAGTTTGCAGTTCCTTCATGATGGTAGGAATCTGCTCAGAGGCCGGTAAACGGACGATTTTATTGTTAGACATGAAAAAAACCTTGTTGCTCGTTGATGGTTCCAGCTATCTGTATCGAGCGTACCATGCGATGCCCGATCTGCGAAACGCGCAAGGCCAGCCTACAGGCGCTTTGTACGGGGTCATCAATATGCTTCGTCGCCTGCTGCAGGATTATCAGGCGGACTATATGGTATGCGTGTTTGATGCCAAGGGCCGCACCTTCCGGGACGATCTGTACGATCAATACAAGGCAAACCGGCCTTCCATGCCCGATGACATGGCGGTGCAAATAGAACCGCTTCACAGAGCCGTGCGGGCCATGGGCTGGCATCTGATTTGCCAGTCCGGCGTAGAGGCTGACGACATCATCGGCACGCTGTCTCGCCTGGCCGCTGAAAACGGCATTGAGACGGTGGTCTCGACCGGGGACAAGGACCTGGCCCAGTTGGTCAATGAGCATGTCCGGCTGGTCAACACCATGAGTAACGAGAAGCTGGATGTTGACGGGGTGATCAGCAAGTATGGGGTGCGTCCCGATCAGATCGTCGACTATTTGATGTTGATTGGCGACACCTCGGATAATGTCCCCGGTGTTCCCAAAGTAGGCCCCAAGACCGCCGCCAAATGGCTGGGGGAGTACGGCAGTCTGGACGAACTGTTGCGTCACGCCGACAAAATCAAAGGTGTGGCGGGGCAGAACCTGCGCGACTTCAGTGCCAACTTTGAAATGACGCGCCAACTGGTGACCGTCAAGCTCGATTGCGAGGTACCTGGTTTTACGGGGGATTTCGAAGCTCTGGAACCGGAACCGCGTGACAAGGCCACTTTGCAGGACATTTACGAGACTTATGGTTTTCGGACCTGGCTGCGCGAGTTGACGCAGGACCCGGATCGTGTGCCTGCACAGGACAGCCGCGTCGAAGCGCAAACGCCGCAGGCGCCGACGGAGCTGGATTACCAGACCGTCACCACCAAGGAGCAATTGAGTTCCTTGTTAAGCCTGCTTGAAAAGGCGCAACTGGTGGCACTGGATACCGAAACTACTTCCCTGGACCCCTTGATGGCGCGACTGGTGGGTCTGTCGGTCTCAGTCAAGGCAGGCCAGGCTTTCTATGTTCCCGTCGCACACCGGGGTTCGCTGGACCTGGAGCAACTGGACAAAGACTATGTATTGCAGACCTTGCGGCCCTGGCTGGAGAATGCGCAGGCGGCCAAGGTCTTGCACAACGCCAAATACGATACTCACGTCCTGCTCAATGAGAAGGTCCATTTGCGCGGTATTCAGGACGACACCATGTTGCAAGCCTATGTCCTGCAGTCGCACAAGCGCGTCAGCATGGACGAGCTGGCCCTGCAATGGTTGGGGCTGAAAGGCACCTCGTATGAGGACATTTGCGGCAAGGGCGCCAAGCAGATTGGCTTTGATGAAGTCGAGATCTCAGTGGCTTCCCACTATGCCTGCGAAGATGCAGATTACACCTTGCGACTGCATCAGTGTCTGCGTCCTCAGCTCGCCCAGGAGACAGGGCTGGAGCGCATTTATCGGCTGGAGGTGCAGGCCTCGGAAGTGCTGACCATTGTGGAGCGCAACGGCGTCAAAATCGATGTGTCCACCCTGGCGCGTCAAAGTCACGAGCTGGGGCAGAAAATGCTGGAGCTGGAGAACAAGGCCTACGAGCTGGCTGATCAGCCCTTTAATATGAATTCACCCAAGCAAGTCGGTGAGATCCTGTTTGGCAAGCTGGGTATTCCCGTCGTGCGTAAAACGGCCAGCGGCGCGCCGTCCACCGATGAGGATGTATTGACCCGTCTGGCCCAGGACTACCCCTTGCCCCAGGTGTTGCTGGAGTACCGGGGCTTGGCCAAACTCAAGTCCACGTATACCGACAAATTGCCCAAAATGGTGAATCCGGACAGCGGGCGGGTGCATACGCGTTATTCACAGGCCGCCGTTATTACAGGGCGTCTGGCCTCCTCGGATCCGAATCTGCAAAATATTCCTGTACGTACGGCAGAGGGTCGTCGTGTCCGGGCTGCGTTTGTCTCCGAGTTGGGCAAGGTGGTGTCTGCTGACTATTCCCAGATTGAATTGCGCGTGATGGCTCATGTTTCAGGGGACGCCAATTTGCAGCAGGTGTTCGAGCAGGGCGGTGATGTACACACTGCCACGGCCGCCGAGATTTTCGGTATTCAGACCCAGGACGTCAGTTCCGATCAGCGTCGTGCCGCCAAGGCCATCAATTTTGGCTTGATTTACGGCATGGGGGAATTTGGTCTGGCCAGCAATCTGGGCATCACCCGTGATGCCGCTCGCGCTTACATCGACCGCTACTTTGCGCGTTATCCGGGTGTGGCCAGCTACATGACTCGTATCAAGGCCCAGGCTCACGAGCAGGGTTATGTGGAAACTGTGTTTGGCCGACGCTTGTGGCTGCCAGAGTTAAAGGGAGCAAAAGGGCCTCGCATGGCGGGCGCAGAGCGTGCTGCCATTAACGCGCCCATGCAAGGCACCTCGGCTGATCTGATCAAGATGGCGATGGTCGCGGTGCAACGCTGGCTGGAAGACAATAAGCTGCGTACACAAATGGTGATGCAGGTGCACGACGAACTGGTGTTTGATGTGCCCGAAGACGAGTTGGACACCTTGCGTGAGCATCTGCCGGGGCTGATGTGCAATGTGGCCAAGCTGGATATTCCACTGGTGGCGGAGGTAGGGGTGGGCGACAACTGGGAGCAGGCCCACTAAACGCGCACGCCTTAAGGCCAGGGCAGGCGGGTTGGCGCGTCTGCCTGTGCAAGCTTGAGGTCAGTAAAAAGGGCGACCTGGAAACAGGTCGCCCTTTTGTGTGCTCACGAGGCTATTTTGCGCTTGTCTGGCGCTGTGTTCCTGGTCACCTAAGGACTGGAGCGTTCAGTCGTCGTTGGAGCGTACCCGATTGGGAAGCAACTCATCGTGCTTGGCCAAAATGGGATAGGCGGCGGCACTGACCAGATACGAGTTGATTGTGCGCACGTCGCGCAAGATTTCCAGATACAGGGAGCCTTGCTCGGCCGAATCCAGTTGGCCGGCTTTGATCTTGCGAATATGGCGGTCGGCGGCGGCCACTTCCAGTTCGCGGAAAAAATCTTTCTCAAAAGCCAGGAAGCGGGCGGTTTTGACGTCTTCGGCCACAAACAGCGCGGCTGCCTGACGCTGATTGCGAATCAGCCTGTCCATGACCTTGCCAATTTCCGTCTGTTCTTCCGCTTGCAATATCCAGCCCTGTTTGCGCAACTTGGCGGTATGGCTGAGCAAGCCGTTCACGCTGATGGTGGCGGCATGCGAGATATTGGTCGAGAAAGTCAGAATATCGTTAAGGCGGCGGGTATCTTTCTTGTTCAGATTCTCCTGGTCCAGGCGGGCCAGATACGTGGTAATCAAAGGCTCCAGGCGATTGACGGCATTGCTGATATAGCGTGCGTGGTTAATGCTGTGGGTGCTGTTGTTAAGCATGTTCTGGCGTGCCGTATCCAGGATTTCCTGCAGCATGTCGGACAGGCGCAGGGCTTCCCTAGCTGCATTGCCCAGGGCCACGGCAGGGACTTCCAGAGCCGACTGATCGAGGTATAAGGGCAGGCCGGGATCGTCCGGGTCTGTGCGACGGGGCAGATAGCGACTCAGCAAGCGCGAATAGGGTTTGAGCAAAGGCAGGAACAAGGCGGCCACTGCCAGATTGAAGAAGGTATGGAAGTTGGCAACGGCGCGGGCCGGGTCATGGGTGAACCAGCTCATCAGATCGGGAATCCAGGGCAGCAGAATCATGCCTATCAGACAGCCGAACAGCCGGGTGCCCAGGTTGCCAATCGGCAGACGTTTGTTGGCGGGGTCTTTGGTGCTGCCGGCGCCTTCCAGAATCGGGTTGATGGCAGTGCCCACATTGGCACCCAGGACCAGGGCGTAGGTCAGTTGCGGGTCCATATGCTGGTGGCTGGCCAGGGAAATGATCAACACCACGATGGCAACGCTGGAGTGAGCGGCCCAGGTCAGCAGGGCGGCCAGCAACATGCCGGTCATGGGGCTGCCGGCCAGGGCTTCCAGGATGGTCTGCAGCAAGGGAGCATCCTGAATGGGCGAGAAAAGTCCCACCAGTTCATGCAAAGACAGCAGCAGCAGGCCCAGGCCGATAAAGACCCGTCCCAGATCACGGCGTCGTCCCGGCTCTTGCGAGCGGAACAGCCAAACACCCAGAAGAATCAGGGCAGGGGCCAGCGCGGTCATCTTGAAGGACAGCAATTGCACGATCAGCGTCGTGCCCACATTGGCGCCCAGCATGGCGGCCAGGGCTGGCACCAGGGCGACCATCCCGGTAGCGGCAAAGCTGGTAATCATCAAGCCAGTGGCGGTACTGCTCTGAATGGCTGCGGTAATCGCGGCGCCGGCAAAGAACGCGCGTCGTGGCCGTCCCAGTGCGTGGCCCATCCAGATGCCCAGCTCGGCACCGAATGCGCGCTGAACCCCGCTTTGCACCATGTGGATACCCCACAGGAGCAAAGCGATATAACCCCCGAAATCGAGAAGTGCGAAGATTTCTTTCATGGCTAAATAATAGCCCAGCGCCTCTTACAAGCGTGAGTCCCAGATTACGGACACACCGATTCGCTTGGTAGAGGGCTGACGCGCAGGCGGATGACGACGGGCAGGCAGGCAGAAAGCCTGCAAAAAACGCTCCGAAAGCACCTAGGCTTGCGGAGCGTTTTGTCTGGCTTGAGTGCCGGGGTGCTTACACGGACTGGGCGCTTTGCAGTGCCTGGATGCGTGCGGCAATCGGCGGGTGCGAGGCGAAGATGGCGCTGATGGAGCGACCGCCCGAAATGCCTGCAGCTTCAAAGTTCTTGGGCAGCTCGCCCGGCGCCATGCCACCCAGACGGGCCAGGGCGTGAATCATGGGCTGGCGCGAACCGAGCAGTTGGGCAGAGCCGGCATCGGCGCGGTATTCCCGTTGACGTGAGAACCAGGCCACGATGATGGAGGCCAGTACGCCAAAAATCAGCTCAAACACAAAAACCGAGGCGTAGTAACCCATGCCCACATCACGATCATTACGCAGCAGTACGCGGTCCACAAAGTAGCCGGCCAGACGGGCCAGGAAGATCACGAAGGTGTTCACCACACCCTGGATCAAGGTCAGGGTCACCATATCGCCATTGGCGATGTGAGCGACCTCGTGGCCCAGCACGGCCATGACTTCTTCTTCGGTCATGCCGCGCAGCAAACCGGTGGACACGGCGACCAGCGCATCATTCTTGAACGCACCGGTGGCAAAGGCATTGGGTTCGCCTTCGTAAATGGCTACTTCCGGGCGGCCAATACCGGCACGGTCAGCCAACTGATGCACGGTGTCGACCAGCCAGGCCTCTTCGGCGTTGGCAGGGGCGTTCGGGTCGATGACGCGGGCGTTCACGCTTTGCTTGGCCATCCACTTGCTCATCAGCAGGGAAATGATGGCGCCGGTAAAACCGACCAGGGCCGAGAAGATCAACAGTTGCGTCAGGTCCAGACCCTGCGCGTTCAGGTAACGTCCCACACCCAAAATATTCATGGAGGCGCTGAGCACCAGCATGACGGCCAAGTTGGTTATTAAGAAAAGGACAATTCGTTTCATGAATGCGGATTCCGGTGTGACAGAAAAAAGCGTGACCGTGAGTACACGATCTGCGCGAATTTTAGCCTTGATTCCAGGCGTGAAAATAAAATAGTCAGCTTTTAGTCAGCTTTTGGACAAGATAGCTTCGTGGGCTGTCTTGCCTGCTGTTGTGTAAGTGGTCTGGATATGGGGTTGGCGGACCACTTTTACAAGGTGGGGAGTATAGTAATGGCTTTCCCTTATCACTGAATCTGGTCTGATCACATGCAGTCATTGTGGATGCTGGTAGCCTGCGCCATGTTTGCCATTATGGGGGCCTGCGTCAAAGTGTCCGCCGATGCGGGGGCCTCGATGGCACAAATCGTTTTGTTCCGGGGTGTACCGTCGGTTCTGCTATTGGTGTTCTGGGCCAAGAGTCGCGGTTTGAGGCTGGCCCCGCAAAGCTGGAAGCTGCATATCCGACGCAATGTGTCGGGGGTCAGCTCCATGTGGCTGGGCTTTCTGGCCCTGGCCAATCTGCCTTTATCCACGGCGGTTAGCCTTAACTACACTGCTCCCCTGTTTATTGCCTGCTGGATGCTCGCCTGGGGCGGTACCCAGCGCGATCCTGTGCGTCTGATCGCGGTGCTGCTGGGTTTCATGGGGGTGATCGGCGTACTGCGCCCCAGTATTACTCCCGACCAGTGGTGGGCGGCCATGCTGGGCCTGTGTGCCGGCGCGCTAAGCGCCGTCGCCATGATGCAGGTGCGGGCTTTGGGGCGTTCTGGCGAACCCGAATGGCGCACGGTGCTTCTGTTTTCCTGTTTTGTCGTCTGTTCCAGCCTGCTTGGCCTGCTGTGGGAAGGTTGGCGGGAGCTGAGCTGGCGCGCCTGGCTGGCTTTGCTGGGCGTGGGCCTGTCGGGCTTGTTCGGGCAGTTGACCATGACACGGGCATTCGGGCTGGGCTCGGCCTTGTTGACCGCGGCCCTGCAATACACCACCATTATTTTTGCTGCCCTGATTGGCATAGCGTTCTGGGGCGATGTGCCCGACTGGCTGGCATGGGCGGGCATGGGATTGATTATTGGGTCTGGCCTGTTGTCGGCCTGGCGTACCTACAGCGAGGATCGTATTTTGCGAGGTCAGGCCGCGGCGCAGGAGCAGGCTTCTGTCAAGGAGGCATGAGGTGTTTGAATTTCTGGTTAGCGCCGAGCAGGTCCAGGCCGAGCTGAACAATCCGCAGTGGTTGATTCTGGACGTACGCCATGATCTGGCCGATCATCAGGCCGGGCGGCGCGCTTATGAGCAAGGACATATTCCCGGGGCAGTTTTTCTGGATCATGAATTGGATCTGGCCGCGCCCAAGACGGGTTTCAATGGCCGCCATCCTTTGCCCAGCCGTCAGGAGCTGGTCCAGCTTTTGCAGGGAAAAGGGTTGAGCGATGACACGCAGGTGGTGGTGTATGACGCCCAGGGGGCGCTGTTTGCCAGCCATATGTGGTGGATGCTGCGCTGGTTGGGGCACTCCCGGGTCGCTATTTTGAACGGCGGCTGGCAAGCCTGGCAACAGGTGGGGGGAGCCGAGCAGCAAGGGGCCGCCACGCCGGTTCAGTCCACTGGCACGGTAAGCCTGCCTGAGCACGCTGCCATGCCTACGGTCAGCACTCAGGAAGTGCTCAAAAACCTGACGACGCCTGTTTTCACGGTACTGGATGCGCGCGCTGCGGAGCGTTATCGGGGAGATGTGGAGCCGATGGACCCCGTGGCCGGCCATATCCCCGACGCCTTGAATCGTTCCCATCTGAATAATCTGGATGAACAGGGGCGTTTCAAGCCGGCAGCGCAGTTACGTCAGGAGTTTCAGGATTTGCTGGGTGCCACTCCTGCCCATCAGGTCGTACATCAGTGTGGTTCAGGTATTACCGCTTGTCACAATCTTTTTGCGATGGAGTTGGCAGGCCTGACGGGTTCCGGTCTTTATCCGGGCTCCTGGAGTGAATGGGTGAGTGATGCGAGCCGCCCCGTAGCGCGCAGTTAGGCTTGCCCTGCCACCCTGGCAGAATTGAAAAGGCCGCCCACGGGCGGCCTTTTTACCGCCGGGCCTCCTCAAGGTAAAAGAGTCCCCTTGGGGAGTTGCAAGCCGCAGGCGCGGCGTGGGGGGCATTTTTCTTTTTTGTACCGGCTCTCTATCCGGATTGTAGACTTCCCTCCCGCGCCAGCTCCCGTACAATGCCACTTCCAATTGGGTGTCGGCTTGTCCGGACCGCCCTCATTGATCAGGAATAATTATGGTTAAATCTCGCGATGATAATCAAAGCGCCCAGGCGCCAGCCCAGCAGGATTTCGAGTCCGCTCTGGCGCAACTGGAGGCGCTGGTCGCTCGTATGGAAAGTGGGGCGTTGCCACTGGAGCAAGCCTTGCAGGCGTACGAGCAGGGCGTGGAGTTAGCCCAATTGTGTCAACGCAAGCTGGACCTTGCCCAAGAACAGGTCAGCGTATTGCAAGGCAATCTGTTGCGTCCCCTGTCCGGGGATGAGGCCGTTGGAGATAGTTAAGATGAGTTCTACCAGTTTTTCTGATTGGCTTCAGGCTCGGGTTGAGCAAACTGAACATGTACTGGATCAGTCCTTGCCCCCAGTCAGTCAGGAGCCTGCTCGTTTGCACGAGGCCATGCGTTATTCCGTGCTCGGGGGGGGCAAGCGTGTGCGTGCCGCCCTGGTGTATGCTGCCGGTGAGGCTGCCTTGCAAGGCAAGCCGATGGCCGCTGCGCAACAAAAAGCTCTGGAGTTGGCGGCTGCAGCCGTGGAGCTGATTCACGCCTATTCTTTGGTACACGATGATTTGCCTTGCATGGACGATGACAAGCTGCGTCGCGGCCGTCCGACCACGCATGTGCAGTTTGACGAAGCCTGCGCCATGCTGGCTGGCGATGCTTTGCAGCCCTTGGCCTTCGAGCTGTTGGCGCAAATGCCAATTGCGCCCGCTCTCATCGTGCAGGCGATCACCCAGTTGGCTCAGGCTGCGGGCAGTGCCGGTATGGCGGGCGGTCAGGCCATTGACTGCGATAGTGTGGGTATTGCCCTGGATCGCGATCAACTGCAGGAAATGCACAGCATGAAGACCGGTGCCATGCTGCAGGCCAGTGTATTGCTGGGCGGTATTGTGGCAGGCGCCTCGTCTACCGTGCGCAATGGCCTGGAGGAATATGCCCAGGCTGTGGGTCTGGCTTTTCAGGTTGTGGACGACATTTTGGATGTCACCGCGGATACGGAGACCTTGGGCAAGACGGCGGGCAAGGATGCCGCTGATAACAAGCCCACCTATGTGTCCATTCTGGGTATGGAAGGATCGCGAGAGTTGCTGGGGGCGCTCAATGAGCAGGCCCAACTGGCGTTGCGACCTTTGGGGCCTGCCGCGACACGCCTGACGCAATTGGCCGATTACATCGTGGGCCGCGATCATTAGACCGTTGCCGGTCTGTGTGACTTTGGCACAGGCCGCGAAGCGTTTTACAATAGCCGATTGGCGATTGTTCTTGGACAGTCGTTTCACTTATTTGCCCGGATAGACGTCTTTTAGTATGACAACCGTTTCCCTAGAGCAGATCCACTCTCCCGCCGACTTGCGCCAGCTTGATCAACGCGATCTTCCCGAGCTGGCCCGTCAGTTGCGCGAGTTTGTTCTGCAGTCTGTATCCAAAACCGGTGGGCACTTGTCGTCCAATCTGGGCACGGTTGAATTGACCACGGCCTTGCACTATGTGTTTGAGACGCCGCACGACCGTATCGTGTGGGATGTGGGTCATCAGTCCTATCCGCACAAGATTCTGACTGGCCGGCGCGAACAAATGGCCGGCTTGCGTCAGCAAGATGGTATTTCGGGCTTTCCCAAGCGCTCCGAGTCCGAATACGACGATTTTGGCACCGCGCATTCCTCCACCTCCATCTCGGCGGTGCTGGGTATGGCCGTGGCCTCGCGCAATGCCGGTATCGAACGTCAGCATATCGCCGTGATCGGCGATGGAGCCATGACGGCCGGTATGGCCTTCGAGGCCCTGAACAATGCAGGCGTGACTCCCGATGTGAATGTGCTGGTGATCCTGAACGACAACGACATGTCGATCTCGCCACCCGTGGGTGCCCTGAATCACTATTTGGCGCGCCTGATGTCGGGCCGTTTCTATGCCGCTGCCAAGAATGTAGGTCGTGCTGTTTTGCAGCATGTACCGCCCGTACTGGATCTGGCGCGCAAGTTTGAAGGCCATGCCAAGGGGATTCTGACGCCCGCTACCTTATTTGAAGAGCTGGGTTTCAATTATGTCGGTCCGATCGACGGCCATGATCTGGATGCCTTGGTCTCTACCCTGAGCAATCTGCGCGATCTGGGCGGCTTGCAGTTTTTGCACGTCGTCACCCGCAAAGGGCAGGGCTACAAGCTGGCAGAGGCTGACCCTGTGCTCTATCACGGCCCTGGCAAATTTGATCCCTCCGTGGGTTTGGTCAAACCTGCCACCAAGCCGCGTCCGACCTTTACCCAGATTTTTGGTCAGTGGCTGTGTGACATGGCCAGACACGACCAACGCTTGTACGGTATCACCCCCGCCATGCGTGAGGGCAGTGGGATGGTGGAGTTCGAGCAGCAGTTTCCACGCCGGTATTTCGATGTGGGCATTGCCGAGCAGCACGCTGTCACCTTTGCGGCCGGGTTGGCCTGTGAGGGGCAAAAACCCGTTGTGGCTATTTATTCGACCTTTCTGCAGCGTGGCTACGATCAGTTGATTCACGATGTGGCCTTGCAGAATCTAGACGTGACCTTTGCGTTGGATCGTGCCGGAATCGTGGGGGCCGACGGGGCGACCCACGCGGGCAATTACGACATCGCTTTTTTGCGTTGCATTCCGAACATGGTCGTTGCCACGCCGTCGGATGAAAATGAAACTCGCTTGCTGTTGACCTGTTGCTACCAGCATCCCGGGCCCAGCTCGGTGCGTTATCCGCGGGGTGCCGGCATTGGGGCGCCGGTCAGTCAGGAACTCAACACCGTGCCGCTGGGCAAGGCGAATTTGCGTCGTCAGGGCAAAAATCTGGCGATTCTGGCTTTTGGCCCAGTGTTGCACGAAGCCCTGAAAGCGGCCGAGGCACTGGATGCCACCGTGGTGGATATGCGTTTTGTCAAACCCATGGACGAGGCCCTGCTGCAAGAGCTGGCGCAAAGCCATCAGGCTTTTGTCACAGTGGAAGAGGGGTGTCTGATGGGTGGCGCAGGCAGTGCCGTGCTGGAATTTATCAGCCGTGAAGCGCTGGTCATGCCCGTTTTGCAGCTGGCTTACCCCGACGAGTTCATCGATCACGGCGACCAAAAGAAAATTGCTCAGGATTTGGGTCTGGATGCGGTTGGCATCGAACGCTCCATTCGTGCGCGTTTCTCAAGTCTGCTCGAGGAATGAGGCAATTTCTGCACAGTTTAGGGTTTAAATACCCCAATATGCGCGTTCTTGTTAAGGTTATCGAAGCTCGCTTGCGATAAGCGTAAGATAATCATCAATTATTCTTTTTATTTACAGTGGCGGCTCTGCCGTCGCTGAAGCTGATGGATATGAATACAGTGTCGGAATCGCCCTTGGCCATGCCAGATGTGCAAAGCAGCATGGATACACGCCGTGTTGCAATTCAGCGCGTGGGTGTGCGCGGGGTGCGGCATCCGATGATGCTGGATCTGCAGGGGCAGGCTGTGCCCACCGTGGCGCAATGGGAGTTGACGGTGGCTTTGCCGCCGGAAGAAAAAGGCACCCATATGTCGCGCTTTGTGGCCTTGCTGGAAGAGTATCGCCGTCAAGCCCTGACCCCAGCCGGTTTTGTACAGATGGCCCAGGCCATGCTGCCTTTGCTGAACGCCGGTCGTGGCGATATGACAGCGACTTTTCCCGTATTTCTTGAAAAAGTCGCGCCTGTCTCGGGAGTGGCCAGCCTGATGGATTACACCGTCAGCTGGACGGCACGTGTTGGCGTGGATGACCAGCCCGAGTTCGAGCTGTCCGTGCTGGTTCCCGTGACCAGTCTGTGCCCCTGCTCGAAAGCAATTTCCGAATACGGTGCGCATAATCAGCGCTCGCATGTGACCGTGCAAGCCGTTTTTTCCCATCCGGACGCTCTGGATCTGCCCGCCTTGATCCGGTCGGTGGAGGAGCAGGCTTCGTGTCAGCTTTGGGGCCTGTTAAAGCGCACTGATGAAAAATACGTGACCGAGTACGCCTACGACAATCCCAAATTTGTCGAAGATCTGGTTCGGGATGTGGCTGTCAGCGTGCGCAGTCTGCCCGGAGTGTTGCGTTATAGCATCGAAGCCGAGAATTTCGAGTCGATTCATAATCACTCTGCCTACGCAAGCGTGCAGGGCTAAGGCTTTTGGCTTGTCAGCCAGGCTTTTTTGGTGCTAGTATCTATGGTTTCTTGCTCGACCCGGATTGAATGGGCGGGCTGTCGCGCTTGGTGCCTGACTGTTTTAGCAGCGGGTAGTAGGCGATATCCACAAGGAGTTGTTCCATGCGTCACTACGAAGTAGTGTTCATTGTGCATCCCGATCAAAGCGAGCAAGTGCCCGCCATGATCGAGCGCTATTCGGCGATTGTTACTTCCGAAGGCGGTGCTATTCATCGTCTGGAAGACTGGGGCCGCCGTCAACTGGCTTACCCCATCCAGAAACTGGTCAAGGCTCACTACGTGTGCCTGAACATCGAATGCGGTCAGTCCACCTTGGACGAGCTGGAGCATTCCTTCCGCTACAACGACGCCATCTTGCGTTACCTCGTCGCTGGCACGAAGAAAGCCCCTGAAGGCGCTTCGGTCATGATGAAGTCCGTCGAACGCGAAGAAGCACGTAAAGCAAGCACCGAAGCCAGCGCTCCTGCAGCGGCTGACGCTGAAGCTCAAGCTGAAGAGTAATAGCTCCGACTGCGTGAACCAGTTCTCTCTTGCCGGCCAGCTTATCGACATCAAGCCTTTGCGTTATACGCCGGCTGGTGTCCCTGCTCTGGAATTGGTCCTGGAACACGAATCTTCCGTAATGGAAGCCGGTCACTCCCGGCAAATCGCATTGACGATGCAGGTAGTGGCATTAGGCAATAACGCCTTGGGTCTGGCAGACACTCCTTTGGGAGCCCATTTGCAGCTACAAGGTTTTATAGCCCCGGCCCGTAAAGGTTCGACGCGTCTGGTGCTGCATGTACAGCAGTATCAGCGTCACTTTCCGGGACAAGGCTCTGTTACGGTCTGACTGGTCTGGCTCGATCGTCGCGAAGTGTTCAACACCTCGCTTCACACTGAATTCTCCCGGGTATAGCCCGGTTACTAACGAGGCACAAAATGGCTTTCCGTAGAGGCAAAGACAAAAAACGCAAATTTGCACAACAGAACCCACTGTTCAAGCGCCGCAAATTCTGCCGCTTCACCGTCGCTGGCGTTGAAGAAATTGATTACAAAGATCTGGACACCCTGCGTGATTTCATCCAGGAAAATGGCAAGATCATCCCTGCACGTTTGACGGGCACCAAAGCTCACTACCAGCGTCAGCTGGACACCGCCGTCAAGCGCGCTCGTTTCCTGGCTCTGTTGCCGTACACCGACAACCACAAATAATCCAGAGGAACCTTAGTCATGCAAGTTATTTTGCTCGAAAAAGTCGCCAACCTGGGTAATCTGGGTGATGTCGTGCGCGTACGTGATGGTTACGCCCGTAACTTCCTGCTGCCACGTAAAGTTGCTCGCCGTGCAACGGCTGCTGCTTTGCAAGAGTTCGAAGCACGTCGTGCCGAACTGGAAAAGCTGCAGGCTGAAAAGCTGGCCGCTGCTCAGGCTCAGAACGAAAAGCTGAACGGTCAGACGTTCACGCTGGTTCAGAAAGCCGGTGTGGATGGTCGTCTGTTTGGTTCCGTGACCACCATGGATATCGCCAATGCACTGAAAGCAGCAGGCTTTGAAGATCTGGTCAAGACCCAGGTTCGTTTGATCGACGGTCACCTGAAAGCTGTGGGCGAGTACCCTGTCCAGGTTGCTCTGCACCCTGACGTGATCGCTGAAATCAACGTTGTGGTTCAAGGCGACGTCGCCTAAGACTAGTGCGTTGACGCATGGTACATTCTTCTTTGGAGTGTATCTGCCAAGCTAGAAAAAGCCGGTGCAAGCCGGCTTTTTTGTTTTCTCTCCAGCCTGCCCGGGCAATGCGATCGCGCCCGAGCCTGTTTGTACTGCCGCATCCGGTCCTGTTGGCTCAGTGTCTTATTGAGTCTGACTGTTCTGACCCCAGATACATCTCCTGCTTAAGACCGCGCAACGCATTTTGCGGGCTGCGGCGTCGATTTTTTTCCTTGATTTGAAGGTATATGCATGGAAAGCAAGTCAGCCAAATCCGATTCAACGCTGGATTACCTTCGGGTCCCGCCTCATTCAATCGAGGCGGAGCAGTCGGTGCTCGGTGGCTTGTTGCTCGATAATGCCGCGTTTGACCGGGTGGCCGACATTGTCACCGACGAGGATTTTTATCGTTTTGATCATAAGCTGATCTGGCAACACATTACCCGTTTGATCGGACTGGCCCGGCCTGCCGACGTCGTCACCGTATTTGAGTCTCTGTCCGTGGCGGGCAAGCAGGAGGAGGTGGGGGGGCTGGCCTATTTGAATGCCCTGGCGCATAACACGCCTTCGGCGGCCAACATTCGTCGGTATGCCGAGATCGTGCGTGAACGCTCCACGCTGCGCAAGCTGGTGACCGTGGCCGACGAGATATCCTCTGCTGCCTTCAATCCACAAGGTAAAGAAGCCCGTCAGATTTTGGATGAGGCCGAAACGCGGGTGTTTCAGATCGCCCAGGAAGGAGCGCGTGGTTCGCAGGGTTTTCTGGAAATTCAGCCCTTGCTCAGTCAGGTGGTGGAGCGCATTGACGAGCTGTACCACCGTGAGGGCGACTCGGAAGTGACGGGCGTGCCGACGGGTTTTGTCGACCTGGACAAGATGACCTCCGGTTTGCAGCCAGGGGACCTGGTGATTGTGGCCGGACGTCCGTCCATGGGTAAAACCTCCTTTTCCATGAACATTGGCGAGCATGTGGCGATTGCTCAGGGCCTGCCCGTCGCCGTGTTCTCCATGGAAATGGGCGCGGTGCAGTTGGCCATGCGTATGGTGGGTTCGGTAGGGTTGCTGGACCAGCACCGCATGCGTACCGGCAAGTTGACGGCAGATGACTGGCCGCGCCTGACGCATGCTGTTCAGCAAGTGCAGGAAGCCCAGATCTATATTGATGAAACCCCCGGCTTGTCGTCCATGGAGGTGCGGGCACGCGCACGGCGGCTGGCTCGTCAGTGTGGGCAGCTCGGCCTGATTATTATCGACTACCTGCAACTGATGTCCTCTAGTGGTGGTGAGAACCGGGCGACGGAAATTTCCGAGATCAGTCGTTCCTTGAAGGGTCTGGCTAAAGAGCTTAACTGTCCCTTGATTGCTTTGTCGCAGTTGAACCGCAGTCTGGAGCAACGTCCTAACAAACGCCCGGTGATGAGTGACTTGCGAGAATCAGGCGCTATTGAGCAGGATGCTGACTTGATCTTGTTTATTTACCGTGACGAGGTCTACAACCCAGACTCGCCCGATAAAGGCACGGCTGAAATCATTATCGGTAAGCAGCGTAACGGCCCGATTGGTTCGGTGCGCCTGACCTTTGCGGGAGCCAGTACGCGCTTTCTGGATTACATGCCTACATGACGACGGGCGCCGCAGTGTGCAATGGGCTGCCCAAGTAGCGCTTTGTAGCGGATACGGAAGGAAAACAATAGGAGGGGCCTGTGCACATTGTCGGGCCCCTCTTTTTTATCGTCTTGCCCGCCTGATTCCCGGCTCAGTCAATCGTTCCCAAGGGCCCTCGTCTTTTTAGTCTCCGCGGCCGGCCGCCAGTCGCTTGGCCAACCACGCACAGACCAGAAGCTGCCACTGGTGAAACAGCATGATGGGCAAGATGACAGGCCCCACCATGACGCTGGGGAAAATCACGTTGGCAATCGGGATGCCGCTGCTCAGGCTTTTATTGGAACCGCACATCAGCAAGCTGACTCGGTCTTCAAAGGAAAAACCCAGCCAGCGTCCCAGATTCCAGGCCAGCACCTGCGCCAAGGTCAACAGAATGGCGTTGGACAGCACAATCAGTCCCAAGGCACTGAGCGGCGTAGAGGTCCAGAGTCCGCCTACTACAGCGCCTGAAAAAGCCGTATACACCACCAGCAGAATTGAGCCCTGATCCACGACTTTGAGCAGTTGCTGGCGTTTCATGACCCAGGCTCCGATCAAGGGGCGCAGCAGATGCCCGAAGACAAAGGGGAAAAACAGTTGCAGCATGATTTTTCCCACCGCCTCCAGGGATACCGTTGCCTGGGCACTGGTCGCTCCGGCCAACATGATGCCGACCAGCAGGGGAGTGATGAATACGCCAAGCAGCGTAGAGGCAGAGGCGCTGCAAATCGACACCGGCACATTCCCCCTAGCCATGGCGGTCAGAGCCACTGCAGATTGCACGGTGCTGGGCAGGCAAGCCAGAAACAGAATCCCCAAGTACAGATTGTCGGTTAGCCAGGGGCGCAGCACGGCTGCCACGCCACTGCCCAGAACCGGGAAGAGCAAAAAGGTAACGGACAGAATCAGCAGGTGCAAACGCCAGTGGGACAGGCCGCCCCAGATAGCCTCGCGTGACAGGCGGGCGCCATGCAGAAAGAACAACAGTGCAATGGCAATCTGCGTGATGTGTTGAAACAGTGGCACGCCCCAGCCTTGGGCGGGCAGCAGACTGGCCAGTGCAACGGTAGCAAACAGTTTCAGCAAGAACGGGTCAATCGGTAAACGCTTGATCATGCCTGGTAAGCGCTCATGGAAAGGGCCATACGGTAGGCATAGCGCAGTGATGAGGCATCGGCCTTGCCTTGTCCGGCGATGTCGTACGCGGTTCCATGGTCCACGCTGGTGCGGATAAAGGGCAGGCCCACCGTCACGTTCACCCCTTCGTCCAGGCCCAGCAGCTTGATGGGAATCAGTCCCTGGTCATGATATTGGGCCACCACAATATCGAACGCCCCCTGACGGGCACGCATGAAAATCGTGTCACCGGGCCAGGGGCCGCTGGCTTGTATGCCTTCGGCGCAGGCTTGTTCAATAGCCGGGGTGATCTGTTCTATGTCTTCCAGGCCGAACTTTCCGCCTTCACCGGCGTGGGGGTTCAAACCGGCCACCGCCACGCGTGGCTTGGCGATCCCCGCTTGGGTGCAGGCCAGTTGTGCCAATCGTATGGTTTGCAGCACGCGCTCTTTCGTAATCAGGGAAGGGACGCGTGCCAGCGGTTCGTGAATGGTGACCAGAATGGAGCGCAAGTGCTCGTTGGCCAGCATCATGGCGTAGTGCTCTGTGTGACTGCGTTCGGCCAGAATTTCAGTATGCCCAGGGGCATCAATACCGCCTTTTTGCATGGCCAGCTTGTTGAGTGGTGCGGTGACAATAGCGCGTATCAGTCCGGCCTGGGCATCATCAATAGCGTGACACAAATACTCATACGCGCCGCGTCCGGCTTGGGCGCTGACCTGCCCATAAGGGAGATCAGCGGGCAGAGCCTGCCAACGGTTGAGAACGGCAATGACGCCAGCAGGAGGGCAAATCGCTTGCGTCATTTCCTGGACACGCCAGTGCGGGTCAGCGCCGATCACGGACAAGGCGCGGCGCAGGACACCAGCATCGCCATAGACGACTGCCGGGTGGGGCAGACCCTCAACAATCAGACGGGCGATGATTTCCGGGCCTATGCCGGCAGCATCGCCCATGGTGATCCCAATGGGTTGTTCGGTTCGGTTCATGATAATGGCTATAAAAAAACTTCTGCGCTACGCCTTTGGCTGGTTCCCCTGCGGGGAGCATTTTGCCGGGGGCTGGACTGACGGTAAAAACACTTCACGCCGCGCCTATGGCTTGCTGCCCCGAGGGAGCTGTTTACCTTAGGGCAGCCTGGCTAAAAAAAAACCGGGTTCATGACCCGGTTTGAGTGAGCAGGGATGCCGTTTAGAGCGCGTCGCTGGCGTAATCGGCCAAGCGGGAGCGTTCCCCACGCTGCAGGGTGATGTGACCGGCATGTGGCCAGCCTTTAAATCGGTCTACCACATAGGTCAGCCCTGAACTGCCCTCGGTCAGATAGGGTGTGTCGATCTGGGCAATATTGCCCAGACAGACGATTTTAGTGCCTGGGCCAGCGCGCGTCACCAGTGTTTTCATCTGTTTGGGCGTGAGGTTCTGTGCCTCGTCGATGATCAGAAACTTGTTCATGAACGTGCGGCCGCGCATAAAGCTCAGGGATTTGACCTTGATCTTGGAACGTACCAGCTCCATGGTGGAGTTGCGCGGCGCCTCCGAGCCTTGTGGGTTGCTCAGGTTACTGGACGATTTGCCGGTACCCAGATGCAGTACCTCCAGGTTGTCTTCCAGAGCGCCCATCCAGGGCTGCATTTTCTCTTCTTCAGTGCCGGGCAGAAAGCCGATGTCGTCTCCCACCGGCACGGTGGCACGGGTGATGATGATCTCGTTGTAGCGCTTGGTCTCCAGCGTCTGGGTGAGCGCGCTGGCCAGTGCCAGCAGCGTTTTACCCGTACCGGCATGGCCCAGCAGCGAGACGAAATCAAAATCGGGGTTCATCAACAGGTTCAGGGCAAAATTCTGCTCGCGGTTGCGAGCCGTAATGCCCCAGACATTGTTCTTGCCATGGCTGTAGTCGCGCAAGGTGGCCAGCACCGCGGTGTTGCCGGCGGTCTCGCGTACCTGGGCGTACAGGGGATCGTCGCCTTCGGTAAACACGAACTGGTTGACCATGAACTGGCTGCATAGCGGCCCGCTGATGCGGTAGAAGGTGGTGCCACCTTGTTGCCAGGATTCCATGTTTTTGCCGTGCTTGGTCCAGAAATTGTCCGGCAAAGGCATGACACCGTCATAGAGCAGGTCGGAGTCATCCAGCACGTGGTCGTGGCGGTAGTCCTCGGCCAGCAGGCCCAGGGCCTTGGCCTTCAGGCGCATATTGATGTCTTTGGACACCAGAACCACTTCGCGCTTGGGCATGCTTTTGGTCAGGGCGTTGACCACGGCCAAAATGGCGTTGTCCGCCTTGCCCAGCGGTAGCTGGATGGGCAGGCTGGTATCGAGCGCGCTGGTCTGGAAGGTGACGGCGCCACGCGCTTCGGTATTGCCGATGCCATCCAGATTAATGGGCTTGTCCAGGCCATGATCGCCTACCAAGCCTTCCAAGGAACGGCTGACCTGACGCGCATTGCGAGCCACTTCGGACAGGCCTTTTTTCTGGTGATCCAGCTCTTCGAGCACCATCATGGGCAGGAAGATGTCGTGTTCCTCAAACTTGAACAGCGAATTGGAGTCGTGTAGCAAGACGTTGGTATCGAGCACAAACAGTTTGCGCTGAGTGGGAGCCAGACGGGTGCGCTTGCTGGCCGTCCCGGCTGCAGGCCTGGGGGCCTGAGCCGGATTGGCTGCCGCACTTTTGGCGGGAGCGGTCTTGGCGGCGGTGGCAGGCGCAGGCACTGCTGTCGGGGCTGCGGGCGCTGTTTTTACGGGCGCTGGTTTTTTGGCGCGGGGCGTGGCAGCTGCCTTGTTGCTGGCAGTGGCAGGACGGGCAGGGGGCGTGTCGGGTTCGTCTGGTTGTACGGGTGGATCGGCAAGGATGACACTGTCATCTTTTTCGCTAAGCAGGGTTCCCAGCTTGGTGGGCAACGTTGGTAGCGGCATATAACACGTACTCCTGGTTGTGTGTCGGCCCGCGGGCCGACACGGTAAGGTTTCAGGCGGTTTGCTGGACAGCCTGTAATACAGCCTGGACGTGGCCTGGCACTTTGATGCCACGCCATTCCTGAATCAAGACCCCGTGGGCGTCGATCAAGAAGGTGCTGCGCTCAATGCCACGTACCTGTTTACCGTACATGTTTTTCATTTTCATGACCCCAAACAGTTCGCACAAGCGCTCCTCGGTGTCGGCCAGCAAGGGGAAGGTCAGACCTTGCTTGTTGATAAAGCGCTCATGTGAACCTAGCGAGTCGCGCGAAACACCAATGATCTGCGCGCCTGCGGCCTCAAATTCGGCCTGGGCATCACGGAAATTCTGGGATTCGGTGGTGCAGCCCGGGGTGTTGTCTTTAGGGTAAAAGTACAACACTGTCATTTTTCCTTTAAGATCAGCCGCGCTGAACTCGCCCTGCGTGGAGGGCACGGAAAAGTCGGGAATGGGGGCACCTATTTTTACGGCTGTCATGCTTTTTCCTGTATGAGTAAGGCGGCAACGACTTTGCGGCCTTCGGACATGAGGATATTGTAGGTTCTGGCAGCGGCCTGGGTATCCATGATTTCCACCCCTATGCCCCACTGCAGCATTTCCTGGGTGACGGCAGGGCGCAAAAAATGCTGACGCTGTCCGGTCCCAATCAAAATCAGTTCCGGCGCATTGTCCGGGCGTGCGGGCGGGGCGTCATCCAGAAAGGCCATGGGGTCTTGCTTGAGCGATTCCAGTCCCGCAATTTGTCGCAGCAAGGCAGCGGTCAGCTCGGAAGCGCTTTGAATAGCCAGGGTCTGCACCGGTCCTTCAGGGCTAAAGAAGATGGAATGATCGTGGTTTTGAAAGTTGATCGCCACGTAGTCCTCACCGTAGGCGGTGATGGCATTTAGGGCGGGGTTATGTTCGCGTTGCAGTTGCACGATGGGTCTCTCCGGTTTTCAGCTATCGATGATAGCGCAAAGCGTCAGCGACGATGCGGCAGCTGATCTGTTTGCAGTGATTCTCAGTCAGTCAATCATGGATTAAACTCTTTGATTTACTTCGCGCCTTCTGGTTGGGGTCTTCGCTTTTCTCTCATCAAGGAATGTCATGATTCGCTTTCCGCGCATCGAGCGTTTGCCGCCTTACGTGTTTAACATTACAGGCGAGCTGAAAATGGCTGCCCGCCGTCGTGGCGAGGACATCATTGATATGTCCATGGGAAACCCGGACGGTGCGACACCAGCGCATATTGTGGAAAAGCTGGTCGAGGCCGCTACCCGTCCGGACACACATGGCTATTCTGTCTCAAAAGGCATCCCGCGTTTGCGTCGAGCCGTGACCAATTGGTACGAGCGCCGCTACAATGTGCATCTGGACCCGGATCGCGAGGCGATTGTTACCATCGGCTCCAAGGAAGGTCTGGCCCATTTGATGCTGGCGACCCTGGATAAAGGCGACACCGTACTGGTGCCCAACCCCAGCTACCCCATTCATATTTATGGTGCCGTCATTGCCGGTGCCAATATCCGTTCGGTACCGATGGTTCCCGGAGTGGACTTTTTTGATGAGATCGAAAAAGCCGTTCGCGAGTCTATTCCCAAACCCAAAATGATGATTCTGGGTTTCCCCAGCAATCCGACGGCCCAGTGCGTGGACCTGTCCTTTTTTGAGCGTATTGTGGCGCTGGCTCGTGAGCACGGTATTTTGGTGGTACACGATCTGGCCTATGCCGACATTACCTTTGACGGCTACGTGGCCCCCTCCATCATGCAGGTGGAAGGCGCGCGTGAGGTAGCCGTCGAGTTTTTTACCATGAGCAAAAGCTACAATATGGCCGGTTGGCGTATTGGTTTCATGGTGGGTAACGAGTCCCTGGTCAATGCGCTGGCACGGATCAAGAGCTATCACGACTACGGCACCTTCACACCGATTCAGGTGGCTGCCATTGCGGCGCTGGAAGGGCCACAAGATTGTGTCAAGGAGGTGGTGGAGCAATACCGCCGCCGTCGCGACGTACTGGCCAAGGGCCTGCATGAGGCAGGCTGGATGGTCGATGTTCCCAAGGCATCAATGTATATCTGGGCCAAGATTCCCGAGTTCTACAAGGACATCGGTTCGCTGGAGTTTGCCAAGCGCTTACTGAGCGATGCCAAAGTAGCCGTATCCCCCGGCATCGGCTTTGGTGAGTATGGCGACAACTATGTGCGCTTTGCGCTGATCGAAAACGAGCAACGTACCCGTCAGGCGGTACGCGGCATCAAAGAAATGTTCCGTAAGGACGGATTTGTTCAATGAGTCCTATCAAAGTAGGTTTGCTGGGTTTGGGTGTGGTTGGCAGCGGCACCTGGAACGTATTGAAACGCAACGCAGATGAAATCGCTCGCCGCGCCGGTCGCCGTATCGAGGTGGTCGCCATTGCTGTGCGGGACCTGGAAAAGGCACGCGCGCTGGTGGGGGACGAAGTCACCCTGACCACGGACGGCATGGACGTGGTGCGCAACCCCGAGATCGACATTGTGGTCGAGCTGGTGGGGGGCGACACCGTGGCACGCGAATGGGTGATGGAAGCGATTGCCCAGGGCAAGCACGTGGTTACCGCCAACAAGGCGCTGCTGGCCAAGCATGGCAACAAGATTTTTGCTGCTGCTCACGAGCGCAGTGTCATGGTGGCGTTTGAAGCCGCTGTGGCCGGTGGTATTCCGATCATCAAGGCGATTCGCGAAGGCCTGACGGCCAACCGTATTCAGTGGCTGGCCGGCATTATCAACGGCACCACCAACTACATCCTGTCCGAAATGCGCAATCGTGGCGTCAGCTTTGCTGAAGCCCTGGCCGATGCCCAGCGTTTGGGTTACGCCGAAGCGGATCCTACTTTCGATATTGAAGGTGTGGACGCGGCGCACAAGCTGAGCCTGCTGGCCTCTCTGGCCTTCGGTATTCCGGTGCAGTTCAGCAAGGCCCACGTGGAAGGTATTACCAGCCTGGCACTGGAAGACCTGCAACACGCACAACGCCTGGGCTACAACATCAAGCTGCTGGGTATTACCCGCGCTCGTGAAGAAGGCATTGAGCTGCGCGTCCACCCCACACTGGTTCCGCTGCAAAGCATGCTGGCCAATGTGCAAGGTGCCATGAATGCGGTGCTGGTGCACGGCGACGCCGTGGGCCAGACCGTGTACTACGGCGCCGGTGCCGGCGCCTTGCCCACGGCCTCGGCCGTGGTGGCCGACCTGGTGGACGTCACCCGTCTGCAAACGGCAGAACCCGAGCACCGTGTCCCTTATTTGGCCTTCCAGCATAACGCCATGTCCGATACGCCCATCCTGCCTATGGATGAAGTGGTGTCCTCGTACTACCTGCGTTTGCGTGTGGACGACCGTCCAGGTGTGCTGGCGGATGTGGCCCGTATTCTGGCTCAAGCCTCGATCTCGATTGGTTCCATGTTCCAGGAACCGGCCGGCGAGCAGGCCGACATCATTTTCCTGACGCACGAAGCGCGTGAAGGTGCCATCAATGGCGCAATCAGCCAGATTCAGAATCTGCCCTTTGTACAGTCTGCCGTGACCCGTTTGCGCGTGGAGAACCTGTAATGAATTACATATCCACGCGTGGCGGCATGAAGGCCCAACCATTTTCGGACATCTTGCTGGAAGGTCTGGCTCCCGATGGTGGTCTGGCCATGCCGGAAAGCTACCCGCAGGTCAGCGCCCAGATGCTGGAATCCTGGCGCGCGCTGAGTTATCCCGAACTGGCCGCCAAGGTGTTGGGGCTGTTTGTCACGGACATTCCCGCTGACGAACTGGCTACCTTGACTGCCCGCGCTTACGCACCCGGTGTGTTCGACAGCGAGCAGGTGGTGCCTGTCAAGGAGCTGGAGCCCGGTTTTGCTTTGCTGGGTTTGTCCCAAGGTCCGACCCTGGCTTTTAAAGACATGGCCATGCAGTTCCTGGGCCAGGTTTTTGAATACGTACTCACAAAGCGCAACAGCACGTTGAACATTCTGGGCGCCACATCCGGTGATACGGGTTCGGCGGCTGAATATGCCTTGCGCGGCAAGCGTGGCGTCAGCGTGTTCATGCTCTCGCCTTACGGTCGCATGAGTGCGTTCCAGCGCGCCCAGATGTACTCCCTGCAGGATGAAAACATCCACAACCTGTCGGTGAAGGGGGTGTTCGATGATTGCCAGGACATCGTCAAGGCCCTGGCAGGCGACCTGGAGTTCAAGTCCCAATGGCATTTGGGTGCCGTGAACTCCATTAACTGGGCGCGTATTTCTGCTCAGGTGGTGTACTACTTCTGGGGCTGGCTGCGCAGCACCACAGCGGCCGGTCAGAAAGTTTCTTTTGCTGTTCCTTCGGGCAACTTTGGCAATATTCTGTCGGGTCACATTGCCCGCCAGATGGGTCTGCCGATCGCCAAGCTGGTTCTGGCCACCAACGAAAACAATGTGCTGGAAGAGTTCTTCCGCACCGGTATTTATCGTCCCCGTGGTTCCGAGCAGACATACGCCACGTCCAGCCCGTCCATGGACATCTCCCGCGCTTCCAACTTCGAACGCTTTGTGTTTGATCTGCTGGGCCGCGATGGCAGCAAGGTCAAGGCATTGTGGGAACAATTGGCCAAAGAAGGTCAGTTCGATCTGAGCGAGCATCTGCCACGCTTCCAGGAAGAGTTCGGCTTTGTGGCTGGTGCCAGCTCGCACCAGGACCGGTTGAACACGATCGCCCAGGTGAACGAGCAGTATCAGACGCTGATCGATCCGCACACGGCCGATGGCGTCAAAGTGGCCCAGGCCTACCGTGAAGATGGCATTCCCATGCTGGTATTGGAAACCGCCTTGCCCGCTAAGTTCTCCGAGACCATTGAAGAGGCCATTAGTCAGCCCGCTCCCGTGCCAGCGCACCTGGCCGGTCTGGCTGATTTGCCACAGAAAGTGGTGGTGATGGATGCGGACGTGGCCCAAGTGCGTCGCTATATCGAGGCACATGCCCCGCGCTGATACTCGTCACTGCGCTTGTGATGAGCAGGCGCCGGTCTAAGACTGGTTTAAAACCCCGATTTTGCTGTTCCCGCTGCTCTGATCCTTGTTCAGTCGGCGAATCAGGAAAGCATCAATCGGGGTTTTTTGCCTCTTGTCTGTGCCTGGCGTTCAGACAGACAAGGCGAGCTTTGCGAGGCGCGCTGAACCTTTGCTATCTTCTCTTCATCAAAAGAACACGATATGCAGGCATGATGACGATGGCCTGTGATATCGGCAGATAGGCGGTTCGTCTATTGAACATAGAAGAAAGGATAGAAAAATCATGAGTAAAACGACTCACGTGAAATTACGTCCCCTCGAGCGCGAGGACTTGCGCTTTGTGCACCTGCTGGACAATAACGCCAGCGTGATGCGTTACTGGTTTGAAGAGCCTTACGAAACCTACGGGGAGCTGGCAGCGCTGTACGATGAGCACATTCATGATCAGCGTGAACGTCGTTTTGTGGTGGAGTGGGAGGGGCAGCCCTCCGGTGTGGTGGAACTGGTGGAAATTGATTATGTGCACCGCCGGGCAGAGTTCCAGATCATTATTGCGCCCGAGTTTCAGGGCAAGGGCATTGCCTCACGGGCAACCAAACTGGCTATCGAGTACGGATTTGGGGTGTTGAATCTGTACAAGATCGTGCTGATTGTGGATAAGGAAAACCACAAAGCGATTCACATCTATCAGAAGTTTGGCTTTCAGGTGGAAGGCGAACTCAAACACGAGTTTTTCATCAACGGCCAATATCGGGATGTGGTGCGTATGCGTTTGTTCCAGGCCGATTTTCTGGCCGCTCACAAACCGGCGCAGACTTTGCTGACACCGTCGGCGCAATAGTGTCTTGCCCCAATGGCCCCTGTTTGAAGAGCGTCTTACGCGGGGTCTTGGTTGATGGCTGGGTTTCTTGGCATGACTTCGTGTGACTACCTGGATGCGTAGGGTGCATGTGCCAGTTTATGCAGGGTCGTTTTCAAAGAGCGGATGTCGTCATGCTCAGAGCAGCAGGAAAGACAGGGGTTCGGCACCCTCGTTTCGGCTGTGCTCTGCTTGAATCCAGGACTTACAGATGCGCCGCTGTCAGACCGCTGCGTACCGCGCCTTCCAGCACACCGGGATAGCCGGTATCAGTCCAGTCGCCTGCCAAACGAATGGCAGTCCAAGGTGTCGTCACGGAAGGTCGACGCAAGCCGGGCACGGCCGCAAAAGTGGCCCGTTTTTCGATAATCAGCTCGCTGGCCCGCACCGCAGGCATGGTTTTCAGGTGCCGGGTTTGGCTGCGTACCTGGGCGATAATCGTGGCAATCGCTTGCTCCCGGTCCAGCGCCTGCAGGCGTACCGCATCGCTGATGACAATCCCCACCAGCGTTTCGCCGCTACCCGGTTTCAAGGCGCTGTGATCAAACAGCCATTGCCCGCCGCTGCCACTGCTATCGTCCAGCATCAACATGGAGTGGGGCAGATTCCAGGGCTGTTCCAGTTCCAGATAGAGGGTGGCGATAGGGATATAGCTGAACGCCTCCAGATCTGCCAGCAATTGTTCGCTGGCCGGGCTGCTAGGTAGGTTGTGGAGTAAACGTGCTGCCTGAACCGGCGGGCAAGCCACAATGGCGGCATCAAAGTGCAGCCCATCAATCTGAACTCCGGCTGCGTTCAGTTCCAGTCGCTGCACCCGGTGTCCCAATTGAAGTTGAATGTCGCGCAGCGCTGGCTCACACCAAAGCTGGCTTAAGTCGGTTAGCGGGATCAGGGTTTGGCTGGCTTGACGGGGACCGCCCAGGCTGTCGCGCAGGACATGGGCAAAGAGTTGGGCGCAGGCCTGCTCAATGGGCGTATTCATGGCGGCCACACACAGCGGTTGCCAGAATAGACGGATGACATGGCTGTCTTGCTGGTGTTGCTCCAGCAACTGCAATACCGTCAGGCCTTCAGGAGTGCGCCAGTGCTGTTTCATCAGCCAACGGCAAAAACGGGCCAGCTTGATTTTTTGTGACCAGCTCAAGCCTTGAGCACCCAGCAGGCCCGTCAATAGATGCAAGGGGGCGGGCAGGGGACGGTTGCGCAGACGAAAGTGGCCGTCAGCAGCAAGGACATCCAGATCCCGGCGTTGCAAACGGGCAGATTCATCCAGGCCCACTTCCCTCATCAAGCCCAGTGTGACGGAGTAGGCCCCCAGCAGGATGTGCTGGCCATTGTCGGTGTCGCGCCCCAGATTGGGGCTGTGGATGCGGCGTGCGCGTCCGCCTATGTGACGTGAGGCCTCAAAGACACTGACCTGATGGCCCTGCGTCTTTAAGCGCCAGGCAGCGGCACAGCCTGCCCAGCCCGCCCCGATCACCGCGACTTTCATCGGCCCAGTTTGCGTTGCAGGCTACGCCCGCCCGACACCCAGGTTTTCCAGGCCAGCCAGAACTTGCGGATGGGGGTCAGGGAGATGCGTTGTTCCAGTACATGCCAGCGTTCGTCAACAATTTCGAGCAGCAAGGCATGGTAGATGGCGGCCATCAACAGGCCTGGGCGTTGTGCCCGGCGATCTGCATCGGGCAGGGCGCGCATGGCCTGGCGGTACAAGTCCTGGGCGCGTTCAGTTTGAAAGGCCATCAAGGCCTCGAAGCGTTCCGAGTGCTGCTGATCCAGAATTTCATGGGGGGCTACGCCAAACCTATCCAGATCGTCCTGAGGCAGGTAGATACGACCACGTCGAGCATCATCGCCCACGTCACGGATGATGTTGGTCAGTTGAAAAGCCAGTCCCAGTTTTTGTGCGTAATCGCTGGTCTGTTCCTGGGTCTGACCGAAAATACGTGCCGACAGCAGGCCGACCACACCGGCCGCGTGCCAGCAGTAGCGCTCCAGCTCGTTCCAGCTTTGGTAGCGTACCTGATCCAGGTCCATTTCCATTCCGTCGATCACGGCCAGCAACTCGTCCTGTGGCAGCTCAAAGGCGTGGATATGCGGAGCCAGAGCCTGCATGACCGGATGCTGGGTGCGGCCTTCATACAGGTCGGCGACCTGCGTGCGCCACCATACCAGCTTCATGCGGGCAACCGACTCCTCGTGAACCTCGTCCACTACATCGTCGACTTCGCGACAAAAGGCATACAGGGCCGTGATGGCGCGTCGACGTTCGGGCGGCAGAAACAAAAAGGCGTAGTAAAAACTGGAGCCGCTTTGGGCCGCCTTGTTTTGACAATACTCGTCTGGGCTCATGGACGTTCAGGGTCGGTAAGAGGTACGGCTCAAGCCGCGGGTGATCAGGCGCAGCCAGTCCAGGCGGGACAGGGTGGGGCGGTGACTGAAGACATCAAACTCTACCGCTTCCAGTCGTTCCAGAATGCGCAGTCCGCCCAAGACCATCATTTTCAATTCCAGGCTGATTCGTCCGGACAGATGTGCGGACAAGATCAGGCCCGCTTGCAGACGCTGACGGGCATCGGTGACCAGCAACTGCATCATGTCCTGCCAGCGTGCATCGGCCTGGGGTTGCCGCAGCAGTTGAGTGCGAGCCTGGATGTAGTCGTCATCCAGATCATGCTGCGCCAGTAGAACCTGCGGAATATAGACACGGTTTTTGTGCCAGTCCACCGCCACGTCCTGCCAGAAGTTGACCAGTTGCAAGCCTGTACAGGTGGAGTCGGCCATCTCGACCCATTCTGGCTGGTGGGCCTGATACAAATGCAGCATCAGCCGACCGACCGGGTTGGCCGAGCGCGTACAGTAATCCAGTACCTGCGCCATATCGCTGTAGCGATGCGTGGTGACGTCCTGGCGGAAGGCGGACAACAGATCCAGAAAGGGCTTGAGCGGCAATTGAAAATTGCGGATGCTGGCCGCCAATGGGACAAAAATCTCGCTGTGGGGCGAATCGGGCAGAACGGGCTGATGGTACTGCAGTTGCTCGATACTGGCTTCAAACTGCGCAAGCAGCTCCAGACGTTGGGCAGCGCTTAAGTCGCCTTCATCGGCAATGTCGTCGGCGCTGCGGGCAAAACGATAAATATCGGTGACGGGTCGGCGCAGGCGACGCGGCAGCAGCACAGAGGCGACAGGGAAGTTTTCATAGTGCTCGATAGACATAGTCCGCCAGTATACGGCTTTCGTTTCCACTAGGGCTGGTTTAGACTTTCGTATTGCTTCGGGGAGAACCATGCCACGTCCAATCTCGGCCACCATTCATATTGCGTCACTGCGTCACAATCTCGATATGGTTATTCAGAGCCTGAATAATGCCACGGCTCCATCTGGTGTAAAACGGCCCCATATCTGGGCCGTCATGAAGGCCAATGCTTACGGCCATGACATCGAAAATGCCGTGCGGGCATTCAGTGCCGCCGAAGGTATGGCGATGCTGGACCTGAAAGAAGCCATACGCTGCCGGGCTGCCGGCTGGACCGGTCCCATCATGTTGCTGGAAGGTTTTTTCCAGCCTGAAGATCTGGATGTACTGGCTGAGTTTGGCCTGACCACCGTGATTCATTGCCACGAGCAGCTCAAGATGCTGGAGCAGTGGAAAGGCGGAGCGGCCCTGAACGCCATGGTCAAGCTCAACAGTGGCATGAACCGCCTGGGTTTCAGTGTGGATGATTACCCTGCTGCCTTTGAGCGCGCCCAACGGCTGCAAAAAGCGGGCAAGTTGGGTTCGGTGGGGCGCATGACGCACTTTGCGCGCGCGGACGACAATATTGATGCCACGTTGGAGCAGATTCGCTGCTTTAACCGGATTACCGATGGTTTGCCGGGCCCGGTCAGTGTTTGCAATTCGGCCGCTACCCTCAGCCCCGATCTGGGGGTTTACATGCCCTCTGGCCCGGATCATTGGGTGCGCCCCGGAATCTGTCTGTATGGCAGCTCGCCGTTTGCATCAATCAGCGCTGAAGATTTCGGTTTGCAGCCGGGCATGACCTTGGCTGCTGAAATCATCAGCGTGCGCGGCGTCAAGCAAGGAGAGGGTATCGGCTACGGCCATACCTATGTGGCAGAGCAGGCGATGCGAATTGGCGTGGTGGCCTGTGGTTACGCCGATGGTTATCCGCGTCATGCAGGAACCGGTACTCCGGTCACCGTCAACGGTGTCCGTACCCGTTTGCTCGGTCGTGTCTCCATGGATATGCTGGCCGTAGACCTCACCCCGGTGCCCGCCGCCGGTGTAGGCAGTCAGGCGGTGTTGTTCGGTCAAGGCGGGCCCAGTGTGGACGAGGTTGCAGCGGCTGCCGGAACCCTGGGCTACGAATTGATTTGTGCGGTGGCGCCCCGCGTGCCGCGCGTCGTCCAGAATTAACACCAACAAGGCATAGCCATGAAAAATAAATGCGTACTCGTTACCGGCGCTACCAAAGGAATCGGTTGGGCCATCAGCCAAAGGCTGGCTGATGCCGGCGCTCATGTGGTGGGACTGGCCCGCCACACGGAAAATATTGATTTCCCCGGCTATTTGTATTCCTGCGATTTGAGCAATGCAGGAGAAACCGAGGAAATGCTGCGCGTCATCCGCGAAAAATACCCGGTGGATGCGGTAGTGAACAATGTAGGAATGGTCGCGCCTGAGCCTATTGGTCAGGTGGATCTGGGCAATCTCTATCAGGTGTTTGACCTGAATGTGCGCGTGGCGGTGCAGGTGGCCCAGGCTTTCATCCCGTCGATGAAGGCGCGCAAGGAAGGCCGTATCGTCAATATCTGCAGTCGTGTCGTGCACGGCGGTTTCGACCGTACCAGCTATGCCGCCGCCAAAAGTGCCTTGCTGGGATGTACCCGCACCTGGGCGCTGGAACTGGCTCCTTATGGCATTACCGTCAACGCGGTGTCTCCTGGTCCGATCGAAACCGAATTGTTCCGTGCCAACCATCCTGTCGGCAGTGAAGCCGAGCAACGCAGTCTGTCCTCCATTCCTTTGGGGCGTTTTGGACAGGCCGCGGAAGTGGCCGCGGCTGTCACCTTCCTGCTCAGCGATGAAGCGGCCTATATCACCGGCCAGAATCTGGGCGTGGATGGCGGCGGCAGCCTGGCCGGACGTTAAGGAATTATTATGGCCACCAGTACTCGTGCGGCCCGCAAGGCCAAAGTGGTATTTGTTTGCACAGAGTGCGGGGCAGATACACCCAAGTGGGCGGGAAAATGCCCTGCCTGTGGAGCCTGGAACAGTCTGCAGGAAACCGTGGAGAGTCCGGCCGCCGCCAGCGCCCACCGTTTTGCCTCTTTGGCAGGCTCCAGTCCGGTTCAAAGTCTTTCCGATGTGCAGGCGCGAGAGCTCCCGCGGGTGCCAACCGGCATTGGCGAGTTTGATCGCGTTCTGGGCGGCGGGCTGGTGGAAGGGGGCGTGATTCTGATCGGGGGTGATCCCGGTGTGGGCAAGTCCACGTTATTGTTGCAGGCCATGGCCGCTTTGGCCCAGCAAACCAAGGTTCTGTACGTCACTGGTGAGGAGTCCGCCGAGCAAGTTGCCTTGCGTGCCCGTCGTTTGGGCGTGCCAACGGAAGGGGTAGACCTGCTGGCCGAAATTCGCTTGGAATCCATCAGTCAGGCCTTGCAGTCTCATCAACCCAGCGTGGTGGTGATCGATTCGATCCAGACCCTGTATTCGGATCAGCTCAGCGCCGCTCCCGGCTCGGTCTCGCAGGTGCGAGAATGTGCGGCTCAACTGACGCGTCTGGCCAAGCAAAGCGGCACCTCCATGATTTTCATCGGTCACGTCACCAAGGACGGGACCTTGGCCGGTCCCCGTGTGCTGGAGCACATTGTGGACACGGTACTGTATTTCGAAGGCGATACCCATTCGTCTTTCCGCATGGTGCGCGCGTTCAAGAACCGCTTTGGGGCGGTCAATGAATTAGGCGTGTTTGCCATGACGGAAAAAGGCCTGAAGGGAGTCAGTAATCCCTCGGCCCTGTTTTTGTCGCAGCATTCCCAAACCGTGGCCGGTTCCTGCGTCATGGCCACTCAGGAAGGCACACGGCCCTTGCTGGTCGAGATTCAGGCCTTGGTGGATTCGGCGCATGTGCCAAACCCGCGTCGCCTGTCGGTGGGGCTGGAAAGCTCGCGTCTGGCCATGTTGCTGGCGGTGATGCATCGCCATGCAGGCGTGGTTACTTACGATCAGGACGTGTTCGTCAATGCCGTAGGGGGTGTCAAGATTACCGAGCCGGCGGCTGACTTGGCCGTACTTCTGGCCATATTGTCCTCGCTGAATAATCGTCCCTTGCCGCGTGGCCTGGTGGTGTTCGGGGAAATCGGCCTGGCCGGCGAAATCCGTCCTGCTCCTCGCGGCCAGGAGCGTTTGCGTGAAGCGGCCAAGCTCGGGTTCAGCATTGCCCTGATTCCCAAGAGCAATGCGCCGCGTCAGCCGGTTGAAGGCCTTGAAATTTGGGCGGTAGATCGGGTCGAGGACGCTGTCGATCGACTGCGCAACCTGTAATAGCCATGATAAGCCTTGAATTGATCCTGGCCTGCTTGCTGGGAGGCGCGCTTATTGGCTACACGGGTGGTGTTCTGGGCATTGGGGGCGGTTTGCTGGCTATCCCCTTGCTTGGCCTGGTGTTGGGCATGGACCAGCAAACAGCTCAAGGTACGGCGCTGATTATGGTGGTGCCCGCCGTGCTCATGACCGTGCGTCAGTACCATCGTCACAATCATATCGATTTTCGCCGGGCCGCCTTGGGGGCCATGTCTTCCATGCTCTTTACCTGGCTGGGCGCACGTCTGGCGCTGGGCATGGATGCCATCTTGCTGCGCCGTATCTACTCGTTATTTGTGATGGCGATCGCCTTGTATTATTTTGATCAGAGTTTGGGCTTTTCGCGGCGGCGCCGTCGCACTGGGACACCGCGGCCAGACCCGCAATCTTTTGGTCAAGCCTGGTATGTTGCCGTTGGCATGATGGCCGGTTTGGCGGGGGAGTATTCGGGGTGGGGGGCGCAGTCCTGGTGGTGCCGTTTCTGACCAGTCGCATGGGCTACAGCCAGACCGGCGCACAAGGGTTGGCGCTGTCCATGATTATTCCGGGCACCCTGGTTGCATTGGCAACCTACGCATTTCATGGTCAGGCCGCCTGGCAGGTCGGTATTCCCCTGGCGGTGGGCAGTTTGATGCTGGTACCTTTCGGTGTACGGCTGGCCCACCGGCTGCCCGAGAACCGCCTGAAGTTTATTTTTGCCTGCATGTTGGTACTGATCATGGCCTTGTTGCTGGTCCGAGCCTGAGGAGCCGTTGTGAGCGCCCAATCCGAAATTGTCTATTCTTTGCCGGGGGGCGGTGCCCTGCTGGCACCGGAGCTGGCCAAGCAGCTGGATCTGGAACCCCAGGCCTTGCAGCGCTGGTTCGAGGCCGCCTCCTACGGTGATCAGGCCAGCAAAGTAGGCCAGGGTGGCCGACAGGCCGCCTGGTTTGTGAACGGGCCCTTTGGCCAGGCTGTGCTGCGTCACTATCGCCGTGGTGGTCTGGTGGCCCGCTTCAATGAATCGGCCTACCTGTGGCAAGGGGCCTCGCGCACTCGCAGTTGGCGAGAATTTCAGGTGATGTCTTATTTGCACAACAAGGGTTTGGCCGTTCCCAAAGTGCTGGCCGGGGCATGGTGGCAACACGGTTTTTGCTACCGTGCGGCCTTGATAAGCCAGCGGGTGCCCGATGTGCAGCCTTTGAGTATGTGTCTGGACCGAGCCCCCCCCGAAGCGGTGGCGCACGAGATTGTCCGCATGCATCAATTCGAGGTTTGGCACGCTGACCTTAACGCCTACAATATTTTGCTGGATGCGAATGACAAAGTCTGGCTGATCGATTTTGACCGAGCACGACAGGGGCCTGTCAGCCCCGCCCAGGCGCTGGGCAATGTGCAACGTCTCAGGCGATCCTTGCTCAAAGTGTGTGGGTCGCAGGGCGACAGGTGGTGGCAGCAGATGTTTTCAGCTTACCGTCACGAAACGCAGCGTTAATTACGACTACGGGCTTTAAAAAAGCTTTATCATCTCGCCTTTTGGGTTTTTCGCTTTCGATAGGAAGGGGACTCGCGATGTCTTTTGGGATGAACACACCACAGGTGCTCGCTGGCCTGCTGGCCGCTGCCGCCATCATGCCTGTTGCACAGGCGCAGAATCAGGTTGTTAACGTTTATAACTGGGCTGAATATACAGCTCCCGACACCTTGTCCGGCTTTCAGAAAGCCACTGGGATTACCGTGCGGTATGACGTTTATGACAATAACGACACCTTGCAGGCCAAGCTGTTGACGGGTAAGTCGGGCTATGACGTCGTGGTCCCGTCCACCCATTACGCAGCCCGTCAGATCGAAGGTGGTTTGTTCCAGAAGCTGGATAAAAGTCAGATCCCCAACTGGTCTCACCTGGACCCGGACATCATGGCCCTGCTCTCGGATGTGGACCCGGGAAATGAGTATCTGATTCCCTGGGGTTACGGCACCAATGGCCTTGGCTACAACGTTACCAAGGTCAAGGAAATCATGGGCGAGCAAGTCGACCTGGGGAACTGGGACATGCTGTTCAAGCCTGAAAATGCCGAAAAACTGAAAGGCTGTGGCATTTCCATTCTGGATGAGGCCGCGCAGGTTTTTCCGGCCGTCCTGCACTACATCGGCAAAGACCCCAACAGCAGCAACGAGGCCGATTATCGTGAGGCTCTGGATCTGCTCAAACAGATTCGTCCATACGTGCGTCAGTTCAGCTCTTCGGGTTATATCGATGAGCTTGCCGCGGGCGATCTGTGCATGGTCTACGGTTTTTCCGGCGATGTCATGATCTCTGCCGACCGTGCGCGTCAGGCCAACAAACCCTACGCCATTGACTACTACATACCCAAAGGCGGGGCGCCGGTCTGGTTTGACACCATGGCCATTCCCAAGAGCGCGACCAATGTGAAAGAGGCGCATGCCTTTATCAACTACATTGAAACGCCGGAAGTACACGCCGCCATTACCAACACCATGTTCTACCCGAACGCCAATAAAGATGCGCGCGAGTTCGTGGTCAAGGAAGTGGCCGACAACCCCATGATTTACCCATCGCCCGAAGTCTCCAAGACTTTGTTCGTAATCAAACCGCAGCCATTGAAGGTGCAGCGTTTGCAAACGCGCCTGTGGGCTGAACTCAAGTCTGGACGTTAGGCATCATGCAAGATATCCGTACCGGAACCTCGCCCTGGATGGATGGCGAGGACGCTTTCGTGCGTGTGGACGAAGTCGTCAAGATTTTTGGCGACACCGTGGCTGTCCAGTCCGTGAGTCTGGACGTGGCCCGTCACGAGATTTTTGCCCTGCTGGGCAGTTCGGGCAGTGGCAAGTCGACCTTGTTGCGTATGCTGGCTGGATTCGAGGAGCCGACTTCCGGTCGGATTTATCTGGATAATGAGGACATTACCGACCTGCCGCCCTACCGGCGGCCGGTCAATATGATGTTCCAGTCCTATGCGCTGTTCCCGCATATGTCGGTCGAGGCCAATGTGGCCTTTGGCCTGAAGCAGGAAGGCGTGCCCCGCAACGAAATCCATGAGCGTGTCTTTGAGGCGCTGGATCTGGTGCAGATGGCTGGCTTTTCACGCCGCAAACCCAACCAGTTGTCAGGCGGGCAGCAACAGCGTGTCGCTCTGGCGCGTAGCCTGGTCAAGCGTCCCAAGCTGCTTTTGCTGGACGAACCCATGTCCGCCCTGGACAAGCAGATTCGTCAGAAGACGCAGATTGAACTGGTCAAAATCCTGGAACGCGTGGGCGTGACCTGCATTATGGTGACCCACGATCAGGAAGAGGCCATGACCATGGCCAGTCGTCTGGCAGTCATGTCGGATGGCCAGATCATCCAGTCGGGTACACCGTACGATGTGTATTCCTTTCCGAACTCGCGCTTTGTGGCGGGCTTTATCGGTTCCACCAATCTGTTTACCGGTGTGGTGACGGTGGACGAGCCCGATCATGTGCATATCGAGTGCGAGGAGTTAAGCCGTCCGCTGTACGTTAGCCACGGGATCAGCGAGCCGCTGGGCATGGACGTGTACGTGTCCATCCGCCCTGAGCAGATCAAGGTCAGCCGCGAGCTGCCCTCCGAAGATACCAACTGGGGCCACGGCATCGTGACCCACGTGTCCTGGATGGGCAGCTACACTCGCTACCAGATCCGTCTGGATGCCGGCATGCTGATCGAAGCGCAAATGCCCAGTGGCACTTTGGCTCAACCCGACGCACCTGGCGTGGACGAAGAGGTCTACGTGTCTTGGTCTGATGACAGCGTAGCGGTGCTGAGCACATGAAAAATCTGTCCTGGCGCAAACTGCTGCCCACCAGTCGTACGCTGGTGGTGGCGCCCACGTTTTTGTGGATGATCCTGTTTCTGCTGGTGCCCTTTTTACTCGTGCTCAAGATCAGCTTTGCCGATCTTGATTTTGGGGTGCCGCCTTACACACCGTTGGCCCAGATTGCCGATGAAAGCATTTCCTTCGTGCTGAACCTGCGCGGGTATATTTTGCTGTTCAGCGACAATCTGTATCTGGCTACCTATTTCAGCTCCCTGAAGATGGCTGCGGTTACCACGATCTTCTGTGTGCTGATCGGCTATCCGGTGGCCTACTATATCGCCCGCTCGTCGCCGGCCGTTCGCAGCCTGCTGTTGCTGGCTGTGATTTTGCCCTTCTGGACATCCATGCTCTTGCGCGTGTATGCCTGGGTGGGCATTTTGCGTGGTGATGGTTTGCTTAATCAGGCATTGATGGGACTGGGGCTGATTGATGCTCCCTTGGAAATCTACCGTACCGATCTGGCGGTGTATATCGGTCTGATCTACGCGTATCTGCCGTTTTTTATCCTGCCCTTGTATGCCAATCTGGTCAAACTGGATATGCGCCTGCTTGAGGCGGCCTACGACTTGGGTGCCCGACCCTGGTCGGCTTTCTGGAACGTCACCTTGCCCATGTCCATGTCGGGTGTGGTGGCCGGTGCCATGCTGGTGTTTATCCCGGCGGTTGGCGAATACGTGATTCCGGAAATGCTGGGGGGTGCCGATACCTTGATGATGGGCCGGGTCATGTGGACGGAGTTTTTCAATAATGCCGATTGGCCGATGGCTGCGGCGGTAACCTGCGTGATGGTCTTGCTGCTCATCATTCCCTTGATCCTTTTCCAGTACAGCCAGATGCGACAAATGGAAGCACAGCGGGGAGGCCGTCGATGACCAAACCCAATCCCTGGTTGCGTGCCCTGGTCCTGACATTGGGCTTTGGCTTTCTCTACATTCCGATTCTGTTCCTGATCGTCTTTTCATTTAATGATTCGGCCATCATGACCTCCTGGTCGGGTTTTTCTTTTCGCTGGTACGAGTCCCTGTTTCAGGACAGGGCTTTGCTCAGTGCTGCCAAGCTGTCTTTTCTGATTGCGGTACTGACAGCGAGCATGGCCACGATTCTGGGTACCTGGGCTGCCTATGTGCTCGCGCGCATGGGGCGTTTTAAGGGCTTTGCCCTGTACATTGGCCTTGTCAGTGCTCCGCTGGTCATTCCGGAGGTGGTGCTGGGCATATCCCTGCTGCTGATGTTTGTGGAGCTGAATGCTTTGTTTGGCTGGCCGGAGCAAAACGGTATCTTCACCATCTGGATCGGGCACGTGGTGCTGTGTACCGCGTATGCCACGGTGATTTTGCAGTCGCGTATGCGTGAGCTGGATCGCTCGCAGGAAGAGGCGGCGCTGGACTTGGGCGCCACGCCCTTGAAAGCATTTTTCCAGGTTGTTCTGCCCTCGATTGTGCCGGCCTTGATGGCCGCCTGGTTGCTGGCCTTTACCCTGTCGCTCGACGATGTGGTGATTGCCTCTTTCCTGTCTGGCCCGGGCTTTACTACCTTGCCTGTGGAGGTGTTTTCGCGCGTACGTCTGGGCCTCAAGCCCGAGATTAACGCCCTGGCAACGTTGCTGATTTTGGTCATTGGTATTTTTGTCGTGTTCGCCAATCGCCTGCAGGCACGCCGCGAGCGCCGCGCTTGATTGATAAGGAGTTCTGCCATGTTCACCATGTACGGTTTGAAAAATTGCAGTACCTGCCAAAAGGCCATCGCCTGGTTTGAGCAAAACGGCCTGTCGCTCAGTTTTGTGGATTACCGCGAGCATCCTTTGGAAGCGGCTCGTTTGCAGCAATGGGCGCACGAGCTGGGTGGCTGGCCCAAGCTGGTCAACCGGGCTTCCATGACCTGGCGCAATCTGCCTGCGCAACGCAAAGAGCCGCAGGACGATGCCCAATGGCTGGCTTTGATTGCCGAGTTTCCCGCCTTGGTACGCCGCCCCTTGCTGATTACACCTGACGGTGAGGTCAGCGTGGGTTTCAATGAAGGCAAGTTTGCCGCTCGTTTTCTTAAATAAACCATGGGGGGCCAAGCCCCCCGATTTTTATATCTGCCATGTACACACAGTCCGAACTCAAACAACAGGTGGCGCAGGCCGCAGTTGAATACGTCCTTCCTTTCCTGACGCCTGATTCCATCTTGGGTGTGGGTACCGGTTCCACGGTCGATTTGTTTATTGATGCGTTGGCGATCCACAAGCATGCCTTCAAAGCCGCAGCGTCCAGCTCGGAGCGCTCGACGGCTCGTCTGCAAAGCCTGGGTATTGCGGTGCAAGACCTCAACACCATCGAACGCATGGACTGGTATGTGGATGGTGCAGACGAAATCGATGCGGCGCTGAACATGACCAAGGGAGGCGGCGGCGCCTTGACCCGCGAAAAAATCGTGGCTTCAGTGTCGGACAAGTTCCTGTGCATCGTGGACGAGAGCAAGCTGGTGGAGCGCCTGGGCGCGTTTCCCTTGCCGGTGGAAGTCATCCCCATGGCTAAAAACGCTGTCGCCCGTCAGCTGCGTGCCCTGGGTGGCACTCCTGTCGAGCGTGCGGGCTTTGTCACCGATAACGGTGGCCTGATTCTGGACGTGTCCGGTCTGTCCATTGAGGACCCGGCAGCCTTGGAGGCACGCATCAATAATATGCCTGGGGTGGTGTGTTGCGGCCTGTTCGCGATTGCGCCTGCCAGCGTGGCCTTGATTGCCGGTCAGCAAGGGGTGCGTACGCTCTTGGCTGACGGTTTCTGAATTTTAATGTCTCTGTCATAATCGGTGCTTAATCTATGAATGGATTAAGCGCTGGCGCGAGCCATTTTGCTGTTACAGAAGGCCACTATGAACGAACATACCAATAAGCAGTTTCACTCCGATCTGGAGGCTACCCGTTCACTGTTTTTGCAGATGGGCGGCATCGTTGAATCGATGGTCCGGAGTGCGACCGAAGCCTTGCAGACAGGGGATATGTCGCTGGTCGATCAGGTTCGCGAGCGTGAGAAAGAAATCAATCGCCTCGAGGTGGAGATTGACGAGCGCATCACCAACCTGATTGCCCGCAATCAGCCAACTGCCATTGACCTGCGCATGTTGCTGTCCATCTCCAAGATGCTGACCGATATGGAACGCTGCGGGGACGAAGCCGAGCGCATCGCCAAGATGGCGCGCCGTCTGCACGAAGGCACGGCAGGCTACGAGCCCGTTGTGGAGCTGCGCCACATGAGCGCCTCGGTCGCTGGCATGATCAACGATGTCCTCGATGCCTTTGCGCGTCAGGATGCGGTGCATGCGGCACAGATTGTGCGCAGTGACAAGGAAGTGGATCGTGAGTGGAAAGGTTCGTTGCGCCACATCATTACCTACATGATCGAGGACCCGCGCACGATCTCGCACTCCATCGACCTGATCTTTATTGCCCGTGCGCTGGAGCGCATTGGCGATCACGCCAAGAACATGGCGGAACGGGTGATCTACATGGTTCGCGGCGATGATGTGCGTCACACGGGTGTGAAAAACACCGAACGTACAGCGCGTGGTGAGCCGTTGCCAGAGCCGGAATCTGAAGACAAAGTCTGATTCTGATTTGGTGGGCCTGTGTGTTTCAAGCCTTGCATGCATCCATGCAAGGCTTGATTGCTTTCAGCACGTAGGGCGGCATCTGACTGCCGTGCCAGGACGGTAGGTTAAAAGCCCAGGCGATGGCCCAATGGTGCGCAGCCTGGGTAGAACCGGGTTCGAACGAGTACCGCGTCTTGCACGGTAATGAATGAGGGGTGCTCCCACCAGGTAGGGGTCAGGGTAGGACGTGCCAGCAGGTAGCCTTGTGCCCCCTGTGCACCGGAATGGCGCACAAGGTCCAGATCCGCCTCATTCTCCACGCCCTCAATGATGACATAGGCGCTGTAGTCGGCGCAGACATTGACCAAATTGCGCAGCAAGTGCGTGGGTTGGCCGGGGCGTCGTGCTCGAAGCAAAATCGAGCGATCAATTTTCACAATATCCGCGTGGGTCTGTACCAGAAAGGCCAGGGTGCTGTTGCCTGAGCCGGTATCGTCCAGAGCAATGCGCGCCCCCAGGTTTTGCAGTTGGGCGATAAGACGCAAGGCTGTGGGTTTGTGGGCAATGGAGCCTGTCTCTGTTATCTCCAGAATAAGGCGTTGAGCGACATCCGGCCGGCTGTCCAGGTAGCTGAAGAAATCCTGCCACCATAAATCATCCTGCAAAGAGCCGGCAGACAGGTTGGCCCCCAGACACAGGGCAGGGTTGGCATTGAGTAGCCCCACCACACTTCCGAGCACGCTGCGATCCAGGCGTGAAATCAGCCCCAGCCGCTCCATGGCAGCTATTGCGTCGGGTAAGGAATAGTCCGCGCCGCGCGAGTGACGAATCAGGGCTTCCTCATAGAAGGCGGCACCCTGATGTTTTGCGTCCAGGTGATAAATGGGTTGAAAGGCCAACGCTAACAAGCCGTCTTGCAGGTCGTCCAGCATCCGGACCGCCAGGTTCATATCGTTCCGATAGGTCCTGGCCCAGACCTTGTGCCAGACAGCCAGTGTGGCGGGGTGATGGTGAGAGCTGGGGTTAGGAACCGGTGGATGGAGCAGGTCCGTATCGTACTGGCGACTGTCGTAGTGATAGGCCACTTGAGTATGCAGATAAATGCGCTTGTCGCCCTGGCTGATGGGGTCGCACTCCAGAGCAGCGCCCAGCAACTGGGCCAGGGCATTGGGGTGGGCACGTTGAAAGCGCGCCTGACTGCTCAGGCGGTGCAAGGTGATCAGAACATAGTCTCCCTGGATAAGCACCTCTCCAGCGTTCAGACCGCAGTCCAGTAGTCGCTGCTGCACCGTATCCAGCACAAAGCGATGAAACTCAGAACCATACAAGGCCTGCAGATAACTGAGATTGACCAGCCATAAACGCAAGTGGGTGGAGTAGGGGGCAATCTCGGGTAAGTCTAGGCGGCACATGAACTTCTTTTCCTGTGGGTAAAGCAGTAAGCGGCTGTGCGGTTCAGTGGCTCGGCGTTTGGCGCGTGCTTGACTGCGCAGACATGAACACGTGAGGGGCCTGTTTGGCTTGAGGGTCGGCAAACCGGTTATGGCTTGGCGTAGAAGTGGACCAAGGTAGGGGGCGGCTCTGGACAGGGTGTTCCTTAGCCCGTTATTCCTGTGTTTGTACTGCGTCCGCTACCTGGCTTGGACTCCCTGAGCGTGTATCAAGGCCAGCCGTGATTTTGTGCCTTGGGGCTCTGAGTAGCTTTTAAAAATGCTTTTTTATTTTGATTTTTGACCAGTCTGAAACGTAATTGTGGCGGAGGGTTTCATTTATTTACGTTCCTCTCGGGGGGGAAGTGCTGGGCGGAGGCGTGCGCAAAGAGGGAGGGCGGTGAGTGGAGAGCAATAAATAACCCCCGGAGCACGATGAACATGCTCCGGGGGCGGGTGTGTGGCCTGCTGGTACGTTTAGGCCTGGGGGGCGGTAAAGCCGTCGGCTTCCACGTCCTTGTCTTCAAACAGATATTGTTCCATCTGCTCTTTCAGGTAGCTGCGGGCACGGGCGTCAGCCAGATTCAGGCGGTTTTCATTGACCAGCCGGGTTTGCACTTCCATCCAGTTGGCCCAGGCCTGTTTGGAGATCGAGCGCCAGATTTTGGTGCCCAACTCGCCCGGATAAGGGGGGAACTCCAGGCCCTCGGCTTCCTGCTTGAGCTTCACACAGTGAATCATGCGTGCCATACGTATTCCTTTTTAATCAAATGCTTGAATGCGCGTATTGTACTGAGGGCATGGAGGCCGTCAAACCGGCCTGGAGTCGCTCAGCACGCCAGCTTATAGCTTCTTGATGAAAACCATGCTGTTGCGCGAACGGTTGTAATGCGATTGCTTGCCTTTGGGCAGATCCGACACACCGCCTTGGACAAACCCCCGTTTGATAAACCAGTGAGAGGTGCGGGTAGTGAGCACAAACAGGCGCTTGAAGCCCGCTGCACGAGCCTTGGCCTCGGTGTGACGCAAGAGGATTTCGCCTTCGCCCGAGCCCTGCCATTCCGGGTGGACGATCAGGCAGGCCATCTCGGCCATGCGTTCTTCTTCGTAGGGAATCAGGGCGACACAGCCATAGATAATGCCGTCATGCTCCAGAACGGTGAAGCGTTCCACTTCACGCTCAATGACCGAACGGCCCCGAGGCACCAGGGTGCCGTCAATTTCCAGGGGTTCGATCAACTGCACAATCGCGCCCACATCGTCCAGATTGGCCGGGCGCAAATCGTCCAGCGTGTCTTCCACCACCATGGTTCCCACCCCGTCGTGGGTGAAGATCTCCAGCAAGATGCTGCCGTCTTGCTTGTAGGGCACCAGATGCGCACGGGCAATGCCGCGTTTGACGGCCTGGGAGGCATAGCGCAGGAACGTGGAGCAGTCCTGGTCAAGTTTGCCTGACGCCAGCAGGGCATCGGCATCGGCGCGGGCCAGTTCCGAATCAATATCCAGATTGTTGGAATGACCGATATGCTCGGGTGTCAGGAAAATCAGTTTTTCCGCACGCAGCGCAATAGCTGTGCTGGTAGCCAGATCTTCCATGTCCAGGGTGAAGGCCTCGCCGGTTGGGGAAAAACCCAGTGGGGAGAGTAGAATAAGCGCTCCTTGATTCAGGATGACGCGCATGGCGTCCACATCAAGTTTGCGCACCGCACCCGAATGCTTGAAATCCAGGCCGTCAATCACACCGACAGGACGTGCGGTTACAAAGTTGCCCGAAATAATGCGGATCTGGGCATGGGACATGGGGGTGTTGGGCAAACCCTGGCTGAAAGCAGCTTCAATATCCAGGCGAATTTCACCCGCAGCTTCTTTGGCACACTCCAGAGCGACGGCGCTGGTCGGTTCCGTTCCTCGTCCAAACTGGGTGGTTTCGCCTTTCAGGCGTAGCTGTTCATTGACCTGGGGGCGTGAGCCGTGCACCAGTACCAGCTTGATGCCCAGGGCCGACAGCAGCGACAAGTCCGGAATCAGGGTGTAGAGCAGTCCATCATTGATGAGCTCGCCCCCAAAGGCCACCACGAACGTCTTGCCACGAAAGTCGTGCACATAAGGCGCCACCTCTCTGAACCAGCGCACAAATTGTGCTTGGGATTCATCAGGTGTGTCGATGGCGTTGTACGAGTCGGGGATGTCTGTGTTCATTGCGGGGGATCTTTGCGTCCAAATGGTTTCAAGCCAAAATTATAATGATGTCTGTACCAGAAACTACCTTTCATGCACGAGTCCGACGAATTGACTGAAAACCCACACTCTTTACCAACAATTTCTTATCCTGATGACCTGCCCGTCAGCGCCCGTCGGGCCGAAATTGCCCAGGCAATCAAAGACCATCAGGTGGTCATTGTGTGTGGTGAAACCGGCTCGGGTAAAACCACCCAGTTACCCAAAATCTGCCTGGAGCTGGGCCGCGGCCTGCAAGGCAAGATGATTGGCCACACCCAGCCGCGTCGTCTGGCCGCCACCTCGGTGGCCAAGCGTATTGCCCAGGAGCTGCAATCCGAGATTGGTGACTGGGTAGGGTATCAGATCCGCTTTAACGACAAGACTGGACCGCGTTCTGCCATCAAATTGATGACAGATGGGATCTTGCTGGCTGAGTCCCAGCGCGATCCCTTGTTAAGCCGTTACGACACCATCATTATTGACGAGGCCCATGAACGCAGTCTGAACATCGACTTTCTGCTGGGTTTTTTAAAGCAGTTGCTGCCACGGCGTCCGGATCTGAAACTGATCATTACCTCGGCCACGATTGATGCCGAGCGCTTTGCACAGCATTTTGGTCAACAGGGCAAGAATGCGCCTGTGATCGAAGTATCAGGCCGCCTGTATCCCGTCGATATTGTGTATCGCCCGATTCTGGACCCGTCTTTAGTCGATGCCGAGGAACGTCGTTCTGCCTCCGAGGAAGAACGGGATCTGATGCAAGGCATCGTGGATGCGGTGCAGGAATGCGCCCGACACGGTACTGGCGATATTCTGGTGTTCCTGCCCGGCGAGCGCGAAATCCGTGAAGCCACCGAGGCGCTGGAAAAAGACAAACCCAGCAACACCGTGATCCTGCCCCTGTTTGCGCGTCTGTCTCAGGCCGATCAGGAGCGTATTTTCCGCCCCAAAGGCAATGCCCGCCGGGTGGTGCTGGCGACCAACGTGGCAGAAACCTCGCTGACTGTGCCCGGCATTCGCTTTGTGGTCGATAGTGGTCTGGCTCGCATCAAGCGCTACTCCTGGCGCAACAAGGTCGAGCAATTGCGTATCGAGGCGATCAGTCAGGCCTCGGCCAGTCAGCGGGCGGGGCGTTGCGGCCGTATTGGCCCCGGTATCTGTATTCGCCTCTACGACGAGCAGGATTTCAACAGTCGTCCTCCTTTTACCGATCCCGAGATTTTGCGTTCCTCGCTGGCGTCGGTAATTTTGCGCATGAAGGCCCTGCATCTGGACGATGTGGAAACCTTCCCCTTTGTAGAGCCGCCCACTGGCCGCGCGATTGCCGATGGGTATCAAATTCTGCAAGAGTTGGGCGCACTGGACGAGCAACAGCGCCTGACCAAGGTAGGCCGGTCGCTGGCCAAACTGCCCGTGGATCCGCGTGTGGCCCGCATGATTCTGGCCGGACACGAGCATCATTGTTTGACGGAAATGCTGATTGTGGCTTCGGCCATGTCCGTTCAAGATCCGCGTGATCGTCCTGTTCATGAGCGTGAAGCAGCCAACCAGGCTCACGCCCGTTTCAATGACGACAAGTCCGAGTTTCTGTCCTATGTGAAGCTGTGGAACTGGCTGGAAGAACTGTCGCAGGAACAAAGCTCGCAGCGCAAGTTTGCCAATAGCGTCAAACAGGCCTTGCTGTCGCCGCTGCGCATTCGAGAGTGGCGGGATGTCCACACCCAATTGCGCAGTCTGGTGCAGGAACAGCGCTGGGTCGCCAATCCCTCGCCGGCGACCTATGAGCAGGTGCATCTGGCCTTGTTGACCGGCTTGATCGGCAATATTGGCTACAAGAGCGAAGAAACCGGCGTCTATCAAGGCACGCGTGAATTGCGCTTTGTGATTCACCCCGGTTCCAAGCTGGTCAAAAAAGCGGGCCGCTGGATTCTGGCGGGCGAGCTGATGGAGACCACACGGCTGTTTGCTCGCTGTGTGGCCCGGATCGAGCCGCAATGGATTGAAAAAGTCGGTGCCCATTTGCTGCGCAAAACTTGGAGTGATCCGCGCTGGGAGAAGAAAGCCGGCCAGGTGGTTGCGAACGAGCGGGCGACCTTATATGGCTTATTGATTTACAGTGGCCGTCGCATTCACTTTGGCCGGATTGATCCGGTGCAGGCCCGCGAACTGTTTTTGCGTCAGGCCCTGGTACCGGGCGAAATAGATTCCAACCTGCCTTTCCTGCGCCATAACCGTCAGCAGATTCAGGCAGTGGAACGCCTGGAGCATCAATCGCGCCGTCCTGATATTTTGGTGGACGAGGAACTGATCTACGCTTTTTACGACCAGCGTATTCCCAAGGACGTGTATCAGACAGCCACGCTGGAAAAGTGGTTCAAGGGCCTGACCAAAGAACAGGCCAAGGGCCTGGAGCTAAACCGCGACGAGCTGATGCAGCATGACGCTGCCGGTATTACGACGGAAGTGTTTCCGCGTTCGGTCCAGTGGCAGGGCGTGAAAATGGCGCTCGACTACCACTTCGAGCCTGGTTCAGTGCGCGATGGAGTAACGCTCAGTGTGCCTTTGTTCGCCTTGAACCAGATCGATGCGGCCCGCTGCGAGTGGCTGGTGCCGGGCATGCTCAAGGAGAAGGTGTTGGCCTTGTTGAAGTCCTTGCCACAGCGTATCCGTCGTCACTGCGTGCCGCTGCCCGAATATGCGGCTGCTTTTCACCAACGCTGGTTCGACAAGGCATCCGATCCGGGCATGAGTTTGCTGGATGCGATATCCCAGGATATGTGGGAGCAGGTCAAGCAGCGGCCACAACGCAGTGACTTCAAGCCCGAGACGCTCGCCACCCACCTGTTCATGAACTTTCGGGTGATCGACGAGCATGGACGCATGTTGTCGGGCGGTCGTAATCTGGATCAGCTCAAAGCTGAGCACGGACGTCAGGCCCAGGCCTCGTTCCAGCAACTGGCGGCCAGTGATGAGCAGGTGGCGCAGGTGTTGGAGCATGAGCAACTGAACAGCTGGAGTTTTGGTGAACTACCCGAGCTCATGGAAATCAAGCGCAAGGGACGCAGCTTCATCGGGTACCCGGCCTTGATCGACAAAAAGACCCATTGCGATTTGGACGTATTTGACGATCCGGCCCAGGCCCAGCGTCATCATCGCCAGGGATTGCGACGCTTGTTCCGCTTGGCCTTGCGTGAGCAGGTGCGCTTTCTGGAGAAGAACATAACAGACCTGACGCGGATCAGCATGCTCTATATCAATCTGGGTACGCAGGAGCAGTTACGTGATCAGATTATTGATGTTGCCCTGGAACAGTCCTGCATGATGGAGCCCTGGCCCAAGAATCAGGCCGAGTTTGAAGCGCGTGTGCAAGATGGGCGCAGCCGTCTGGGGCTGGTAGCCCAGGAAGTGGCGCGTCTGGCGGGCCAGATCCTGAATGAGTGGAGTGCGGCGCAAAAAAAACTGGCGCAGATTAAAGCACACCCCGAGGCATTGAAAGACATTCAACAGCAATTGAATGTCCTGATGCCCACCTTGTTTCTGGAAAGTAATGAGTATGCCCAGTTGGCACATATGCCGCGTTATTTGAAAGCCATCCAGACGCGGGTGGACAAGTTGCGCGCCGACCCGGCCCGCGATCAGCGTCTGATGCAGGACATGGCGCCCTTGCTGATGAAGTATCAACGTGCTGTTGCCGCCCTCAAAGGGGCCTCTGACCGCGGACTACGCGATTTTCGCTGGATGCTGGAGGAGCTGCGCGTATCGTTGTTTGCCCAGGAGCTGCGCACACCCATGCCGGTGTCGGTCAAGCGTCTGGAGAAAGCCTGGGCTGCGCTGCAGCGTTAGGCCCTTGGCGCTTCGGTGTTCCCACCAGGCCCGCCTTCGGGCTGGCGACGCCCGGGCCGCTAGCCCCTCTCTGCGTCGATGAGCCTGCTTTTTAAGGCAGGCTCATCGGCTGCAGTCTTATTTCAGAGCCACCAATGTCGATCGGCTTAAGTACAATTCCATCATGAGCGAAATCACCCCTTCCTTTGTCCATTTGCGATCCCACTCGGAATTTTCCGTGGTGGACGGCATCGCCCGTATCCCCGAAATGATTAAAAAAGCGCAGGCCTATGGTCAGCCCGCGCTGGCCTTGACGGACCTGTCCAATTTGTTCGGGCAGATCAAGTTCTATACCTCGGCACGCAAAGCCGGGCTGAAAGCCATCATGGGATGTGATATCTGGCTGCAGAACGAGGAAGACCGTGAAAAACCGGCGCGCTTGCTGCTGCTGGTGCAAAACGAGGCGGGTTATTTAAGTCTGTGTGATATTTTGACTCGAGCCTGGCTGGGCAACCAGTACAAGGGGCGCGCCGAAGTGCAGCGTGCCTGGCTTAAGGAGTGCAGCGGTTTGATTGCGCTGTCCGGTGGCCGCATGGGGGATGTCGGCCAGGCCCTGGGCGATGGCAATCTGGAGTTGGCTCGTGAGTGTGCCCATCACTGGGAGTCCTTGTTCCCCGGCGCTTTTTATATCGAATTGCAGCGCAGTGGCGCGGACGGTGATGAGCTATACGTGCAGGCCGCCATGCGTCTGGCTGCGGAGCTGGACTTGCCGGTCGTGGCCACGCACCCGATTCAGTTCATTGCGCCAGAGGACTTTCGGGCTCACGAAGTGCGGGTGTGTATCGCCGAAGGCGAGCAGTTGGCCAATCCCAAGCGGGTCAAGCGTTTTACGCCGGAGCAGTACTTTCTGAGTACGGATGAAATGCAGCAGCGTTTTGCCGATGTTCCCGCTGCACTGGAGAACACGCTGGAGATTGCCAAGCGTTGCAATCTGGAACTGGAATTGGGCAAGCCTTATCTGCCCGATTTCCCAACGCCTGAGGGTATGTCGCTGGGCGACTTTCTGATTCAACAGGCCCAGCAAGGGCTGGAAAAGCGTTTGCTGCAGCTCTATCCCGATCCGGCCGAACGCGAAAAACAGCGTCCCACTTACGAGGAGCGCCTCTCTTGGGAATGCAACACCATCATTTCCATGGGTTTTCCGGGCTACTTCCTGATCGTGGCGGACTTTATCAACTGGGGCAAGCACAATGGCGTGCCCGTGGGGCCGGGTCGGGGATCGGGGGCGGGCTCCCTGGTAGCGTACAGCATGGGGATTACCGATCTGGACCCCTTGCGCTATGACTTGCTGTTCGAACGTTTCCTGAACCCTGAACGGGTCTCCATGCCTGACTTTGACGTGGACTTTTGTCAGGACAATCGCGAGCGCGTCATTGATTACGTCAAACAAAAATACGGTCGGCAGGCCGTCAGCCAGATCGCGACTTTTGGCACCTTGGGTGCGAAAGCGGTGGTGCGTGACGTGGGCCGGGTGCTGGAGCTGCCCTACAGCCTGTGTGATGGCTTGTCCAAGCTGATCCCGTTCAACCCTGCCGATCCGTGGACGCTGGAGCGGGCGCTGGCCGACGAGCCCGCCTTTCGCGAGCGTTACGAAAATGACGAGGAAGTCAAAGCGCTGATCGATCTGGCCCGTCCGCTGGAGGGGCTGACGCGCAGTGTGGGGATGCACGCCGGGGGCGTTTTGATTGCGCCGGGCAAGTTGATCGACTTTTGCCCCCTGTACGCGCAGCCAGGCCCGGACGCCAACGCCGTATCGCAATATGACAAGGACGATGTGGAGGCTGCCGGTCTGGTCAAGTTCGACTTTTTGGGCTTGCGCAACCTGACCATTCTGGATTGGGCGGTGCGCTATGTGCGCCAGTTCAACGCAGACAAGCGCGACTTTGACATCATGGCGCTGCCATTGGATGACGAGGCTTCCTACAAGCTCTTGTGCGAAGGAAATACCACGGCGGTGTTCCAGCTGGAATCGCGGGGCATGAAAGAGCTGCTGCGCAGTTTGCGGCCCTCCACCTTTGAAGACATCATCGCCATGCTGGCTTTGTATCGCCCGGGTCCACTGGAGTCGGGCATGGTGGTGGATTTCGTGAACCGTAAACACGGTCGCGCCGAGGTCGATTATTTCCACCCTGATCTGGAAAGCACCCTGAGCAGCACTTACGGGGTCATTGTTTACCAGGAACAGGTGATGCTGATCTCGCAGATCATCGGTGGCTACTCATTGGGGGGCGCCGACTTGCTGCGCCGCGCCATGGGCAAGAAAAAGCCCGAGGAGATGGCCAAGCATCGTGTGCTGTTCCAGGAAGGGGCCGTCAAAAAAGGACACGACCCGGAACTGGCGGTCAAGCTGTTTGACCTGATGGAAAAGTTTGCAGGCTACGGCTTTAACAAGAGTCACTCTGCCGCCTATGCGCTGATCGCCTATCAGACGGCGTGGCTCAAGGCCCACCATCCCGCCGAGTTTCTGGCCGCCACCTTGTTGTCCGATATGGACGATACGGACAAGGTACAGATTTTCTGGAAAGACGCCCTGGCCAATGGCGTGGAAGTACTGCCACCCGATATCAATGCCTCCAATTACCGGTTTGAGCCGGTCAAGGATAGTTATACCGAAAAAGGCCTGCCGCCCCGCACCATGCGCTATGGTCTGGGGGCGGTTAAGGGAACCGGCCAGGCGGCAGTTGAGGCCATTGTGGAGGCTCGCAAACAAGGCGGTCCTTTTACCAGCCTGTTTGATTTCTGCCGTCGGGTGGATCGTCATCAGGTCAACAAGCGCACGATTGAGGCGCTGGTGCGGGCAGGCGCCTTTGACTCGATCGACGACAATCGGGCCGCCTTGCTGGCCAGTATTGGTGCCGCCACCGAGGCCGCGGAGCAGGCTGAACGCAGTGCCAATCAGTCCTCTTTGTTTGACGACGATTCCAACGATATTGTGGAAGGCGAAGTGGCCAAAGTGGCCCCGTGGAGTCTGCAGGATCGCTTGCGCCAGGAAAAGACGGCACTGGGTTTTTACTTCAGCGGTCACTTGTTTGATGCCTGGCGCGATGAAGTGCGCCGTTTTGCGCCCACACCACTGGCCCGTCTGGAGGCATCACGCAGTGCGCAGTGGTTTGCAGGAGTGCTCTCGGCCGTGCGTGTGCGCATGACCCGTCGTGGCAAGATGCTGTATGCCATGCTCGATGATGGCTCGGCCCAGTTGGAAGTCGCCATTTTCAATGAGCTGTTTGAAGAGCATCGTCAGCGTTTGAAAGAGGATCAGTTGGTCATCATTCAAGGCAAGGTCAGCAATGACGACTATACCGGCGGCCTGCGTATCAATGCAGATGCCATTTTTGATTTGCAACTGGCTCGCGAAGCGCGCGCCAGTTGTTTGAGCATCGGGTTGAATCATCATGCTGACGCGCAGCGTCTGCACAGTCTTCTGGCCCCGCACCGTGCTCAGGAGCAGGGCGGCGTGCCGGTTGAAGTGCAGTTACAGCGCCCCGATTATGAGTGTGTGGTTCAGTTGGGAGCCCAATGGCGCGTACGTCTGGCCGACTCCCTGCTGGAGCAACTGGAAGCATGGGACGCGACCACGGATGTGGAGATCAGCTACCGATGAAGCCGTTGCGCATTCTGCATTCGGAAGCCGCCACCAGCTTTGGCGGTCAGGAAAATTACATCCTGCATGCCATGCGCATTCTGCGAGAACGCGGGCATCAGGTAGAGGCGGCGTGTCAGCCGCATGCACAATTGACCGAACGGTTGCGTGATGAGGGCTTTGTTGTTCATACCTTGCTGATGGATGGTACGGCCAATTATCTGCGTGGCGTACGCCACTTGCGCCGCGTGTTGCGCCAGGGGCGGTTTGATGTCTTGAACAGTCACAGCCGTCGCGACACCATGTTGGCCGGCGTGGCAGCTCGTCTTGCGGGCACTCCCTTGATCGTGCGCACGCGCCATCTGGCCAAGAAGGTGGGCTCTTTGATGTCTTACACCATCGTGCCCAAGCGAGTGATTGCACCCAGCGCCTACGTGCGAGATCACCTGATCGAGCGGGGGGTGAAACCCGGGCAGGTGCAAGTGGTCTACCCCAGTGTCGACCCGGCGCGCATAGACCGTGCACCTGTGCTCGATTTGCGTGCGCAATTGGGGCTGGCCTCCGATACCTTGCTGGTGGGCTGTGTTGCCGTGTTGCGGCGCGATAAAGGGCATCATGAGTTGATTGTTGCCATGCAGACCTTGTTTGCCCGTTATCCCAAACTGCATCTGGTGCTGGTGGGAGGGGGGTCGCCGGGCTATGAGCAATTGCAAGCCCTGATTGCCAGTCTGGGCTTGCAGAGCCGTGTGCATTTGTTGGGAGCCCGTACCGACGTGCCGTCGATTCTTCCCAATCTGGATGTGTTCGCCCTGGCTACCCACATGGAAGCCTCGGGGACGGTCTTTGCGGAGGCAGGGTGTGCAGGCATTCCTGTTGTGGGAAGCCGCGTGGGCGGTGTGCCGGAAATGATGCAGGAGGGCCGTAGCGGTTTTCTGGTGGACCTGCATGATCAGCAGGCGTGGGGGGAGGCGTTGGAGCAATTGATTCAGAACCCCAGATTGCGGCAGGAGATGGGCGCCGCTGGCCGCCTGTTCTGTCGTAGTGACGAGCGTTTTACGCCAGTTGCCATGGGCGATCGGCTGGAGGGCGCTTATTATCGCTGGCTAAAGGAGCTTCAGGGATGAAAGTGGCCCATACCGTGCCCGTGATGATGTATCACCATGTCACCCCGCAAGGGGGCATGATCAATGCCAGTCCCGAGCATTTCGAGCAGCATTTGCAATGGTTGAAGAAAAACGGCTGGACCAGCCTGACAAGCGCGCAGTTTGCTGGCCATTTGCAAGGTCAGGGCGTACCACCCAAATCGGTGTTGATTACCTTTGATGATGGTTACCTGGATAACTGGGTCTACGCCTATCCCTTGCTGAAAAAGTATGGCTTTAATGCCGTGATCTTCCTGGTGACAAGCTGGATCAACGAGGGGCCTGTGCGTCCTTGTCTGGGCCAGGGCCAGGAGTTGCCTGTATGCCCGGACCATCGGGAATGCGAAGCACGGATTGCCCAAGGCCGGAGCGATGAAGTGATTTTGCGCTGGAGTGAAATTCACGCTATGCAGGCCGATGGGGTGTTTGAGTTCCATAGCCATACCCATACCCATACTCGCTGGGATCTGAGTGAGCAGCGCGATCAAAAGAATGACAAGATGCGCTGGGAGCTGGAGCAGTCCCGCAAAACTCTGATCGCCAACATGGGAATGGTCTCAGACCAGTTGTGCTGGCCTCAAGGTTATTTTGATCCGGACTATGTGCAGCTCGCCCAGCAGGCGGGCTTTCGCTATTTGTACACAACGCGAGCCTTTGGCTCCAACCAGCCCGGCAGTGATCCTTTGCATATTTATCGTTTTGCCGTGCGCGATACCACGGGCGTGTCCGTCGGGCGCAGGCTGAACGTGGCGGTCCATCCCGTGATCGGGCCGATTTTCAACAGGTGGAAAGCATGGCGCCGTCGTCAACGACAGAAGTAACAGCAGTCGCCCCCTTGGGCAGCGGGGCGCGCCTGTCCGTTATCGTGATCACCAAAAATGAACAGACACACATTCGTGCCTGTCTGGAGTCGGTCGCGTTTGCGCACGAGATCATCGTGGTGGACTCCGGCAGCACGGATGAGACGGTGGAGATTGCTCGCGCCATGGGGGCGAAGGTTACGGTCACTTCAGACTGGCCTGGGTTTGGACCGCAGAAAAACCGGGCATTGGATCAGGCTACGGGCGACTGGGTGTTGTCCATTGATGCGGATGAGCGCGTCACCCCTGAGCTGGCGCAGTTGATTCAGCAGGAAATCGCCCAGCCTCAAGGCACGGCGTACCGGATCGCACGCCTGTCTGAGTTTGCCGGGCGCTGGATGCGTCATAGTGGTTGGTGGCCGGATCGGGTCTTGCGCTTATTCAAGCGCGGTACGGCTCGTTTTAATGAGGCCAAAGTCCATGAAAGCGTACAGACTACCGCGCCCGTGCTCACTTTAGAAGGCCATTTTCTGCATTACCCCTACGCCAGTCTGGAAGTGTTTATTGACAAGATCAACCGCTATTCCTCGGATGCGGCGCGCCAGATGCAGGCCAAGGGCAAGACGACTAGCCTGCCCGCTATTGCAGGCCACGCCAGTTGGACGTTTGTGCGTCACTATGTCGTTCGGCGGGGTTTTCTGGACGGACCGCAGGGCTTTATCCTGGCCTGCATGGCCGCTTCGGGCAGTTTGTTTCGATATAGTAAGCTCTGGTATTACACCCGCCAGAAGTCTGATTAGCCCCTTATAATGCCGCCTATGATTCCGATACTTATGTACCATCAGGTCGGCGTGCCCGCGCCCAAAGGCTCGCCGTATCGTGGTTTGACCGTGCATCCCACCGACTTCCGGCGCCAGATGACCTGGCTCAAGCGCTTGGGTTACCGGGGCCTTTCCATGGCCCAGTTGATGCCGTACCTGCGCGGTGAAAAGCAGGGCAAGGTGGTGGGGATCAGCTTTGATGATGGCTATCGAAACGTCTTTCAGAACGCCATGCCGGTGCTGGACGAGTTGGGTTTTACCGCGACCAATTACATTGTTGCCCGTCATCTGGATGGCTCCAATTTCTGGGATCAGCCCAAAGGCGTACCGCATTCCGGTCTGATGTCTTTGCCCGAATTGCGGGCCTGGGTGAATGCTGGGCACGAAGCGGGTTCGCATACGCTCGATCATGTACATTTGACTGATGTCTCTTCGGAAATTGCGCATTACCAGATTGCGCAATCCAAGGCAGAGCTGCAAGAGGCGTTGCAAGTAGAGGTCAGCGCCTTTTGTTATCCCTATGGGGATCAGAATCAGGGGATTCGCGAGCAGGTGCGTCAAGCGGGCTACCTGAATGCCACCACCACCAACCGGGGGCTGGCCCGTCTCGATGATGATCTGTTTGACCTGCCACGTGTCACTGTCTCGCGTTCCACGAATATTTTGCGTTTCCTCCAAAAATGCGTGACGCGGCTGGAAGACAAGCGCCGGACGGTATCCCGCTCATGAGCTCAGGGCAAGCCCAGGATACTGACGTGGCGATTCCCGAGCGCCTGCGCATTGCGTTTGTGGTCGACCGCTTTGGCAACCGCTTCGGGGGCGCCGAGGCCTATGGCGTTGAACTGATGCGCGAGTTGGCGCAGCACCATGAAATCACTGTCTTTGCACGCGAATATGACAGCCGCTGCGACCTGAAGCTGGCCTATGTCCCTATCCGTCATTGGGCACGCTGGCCGGGCTGGATACGCGGTATTCTCTTTGCGCGCCAGGCGGCCAAGGCCACTGCCCAGGGCTTTGATATTGTTCATTCGCATATGAATGGTTGGTGTGGTGATGTGGAGGTCGTTCATGTGACCCCCGTTCGTTTTAACTGGCGGGTGCGGCCTTTGCCCTGGCTGAAAAAGCTGGGCTCGTATTTCAGCCCTCGGGTCTGGGGTTATCTGGGTTTGGAAAAGCGTCGTTTGCGTCCTGGGCCGCATGCTGTTGTTGCGGTATCGGGATTGATTGCCGAGCAATTGCAGCAATCGTATGGCAATGTGCATGATTATCCGGTGATTGCTCCCGGTGTGCTTATGCCCAAAGCGGACCCTCAGGGAGTCGAGCGTGCCCGTGTTCGCGAGTCCCTGGGTTTTAACAAGGAACAGGTGGTGTGCCTGCTGGTGGCACGCAATCCGCTGCGCAAGGGCTTAAATACCGTCTTGCACGCCCTGGCGACACTACCCGATCATTACCGTCTGCTGGTTGTAGGAGGGAAACCAGGGCTGCGGGATCAAATACGACAGCAGTTGCAGGCCTTGAACATGCAGGATCGCGTGATCTTGCAGGGGGAAACGTCCAACGTCGAACCGTTTTATCGTGCTGCCGATATTTACGTACACCCCACCCTGAATGACAGCTTTGGCATGGCGCCTTTAGAGGCTATGTCTTATGGCTTGCCCGTGGTCTTGAGTCCGGCCCCCTGGTGTGGCTTTGCCCAGTATGTGCAGGGTGGCTATCATGCGCTGTTGCTCAGCCATCCCGAAGATGCCCGGGAATTGGCCCAAGGTATCGAGGCAATCAGCAAAAATCCGGTGATGGCACGCAATCTGGTCGAAAATTCTCGTGAACTGCTTGTCCAGTTCAGTTGGCCGGCCGTGGCAGCGCGGTATCAAGACCTGTATCAAAAAGTGTTGCGTCGCCGCCAAGCATAAGGCTGCCCAAGACCCGTTTTTCTCTTTTACTGATATAAAAACGCCCGAGCTGGCGTTCAGTCATTGTTCAGCTTGTGAAATAGCGAATACACTTTGTGGCCGGTAGATGCTTGACCTGAGCATTTACTTGTCATCCACAGCCGCTGATGGAGCGAGTTTTGAAGGTCCTGATCACGGATATACACCACGGTAATGGCGGCGGCCATGTCACCTATATTTTGGGGTTGTTGCGCGGACTGTCGCATCGGTGTGACTTTACGCTGGCGGCGCCGACAACGGGTCGTTTATATCGCGAAGCCTCCCAGATCCCGGGGGTCAGGGTGCTGCCGGGCTTTTACACAGCCCGAGTAGGGGCCGCTTTGTCTGAAATGTGGCGTCTGCGCCATTTTTTGCGGCGCGAGAGCTTTGATATCGTGCATTGCAACGGCAGTACCGATCATCGTCATGTCATGATCGCCAGCAAGATGCTGCCCAAGCCCCCCGTCATTATCTGGACCAAACACAATACCAATCGCGTTCATAGTCTTGGCAATCGCTTGCGAGCACGCTTTGGAACCGATCTGTGTATTGCTGTTAGCGATTATGTGGCACAACAACTGGCCCATTCGGATTATCGACGTTGCACGGTTGAGCGGATTTACCATGGTTTGGACCTGGAACACTATCGTCCGGTCAGTCGGCAGGAAAAACAGGCGGCCCGTTTGGCGCTGTTTGGTCCGGGCGTGACAGAGGACTGTCTGGTTCTGGGCTCGGTAGGGGGAACGGATCTGGAAAAGGGCTGGCTGCTACTGGTGCAGGCCGTGGCCCGTCTGGAGCCCGCGCTGAAACAGCGCGTGCGGATTCTGGTGGCTGGCGATCCGCCTGCCCCTGCGGTCTGCGAACAGGTACAGGCCTTGGGGTGTGCGCAACAAGTGGTGTTTCCCGGATTGGTCAAAGACGTTCGTTCGGTATTGGCAGCGTGTGATGTCGGTTTTGTCTTGTCGTATAAAGAGTCGGCATCTTATGCGTGCTACGAGTCGTTGGCATTGGGGCTGCCGGTGCTGATCTCCAACGCGGGCGGTTTGCCAGAGAGCATAGAGCATCAGCATGAGGGCTGGGTGGTGCCATGTGGTGACGTGGCGGCCATTGAAACTCACGTACGGGACATGTTGTGTCAGAAATACTGTCTGCATACGGTGGGTAAACGGGCCAGAGTCAGAGCAGAAAAACGGTTTGATGCACAGCGTTTTTCATTAGATACCTATCAGGCCTATCTGAAAGCGAAAACCGGCAGCTAAGCGTCCCTGGTAAAAAAAGAGACATTCTGGACTTGAGCCTGAATGTCTCTTTGTTTAAGACTTCAAGCCAGGAGCGGTCAGCGTTTCCAAGGTGCTTAACCAGATCAACGCATCCTGCCGCTTTTCCCCGCACATTTCCCGACTAGCTTGCAAGCCAGAGCAACAGGCCGGCCGCTCTGGCTGACCAAAAATTCGGCATCGCTGTTGTTCATCAAGCTGGATACAGGGCACACCAGCGGGTTTGCCGTCGGGCATACCGGGGATGGGGCTGGAGATCGAGGGGGCGATACAGCAGGCCCCGCAGTCGGAACGACAGATCATGCGGCCCATCCTCGGGACCAGTACACCAGAATTCCAACGTATTCCTTGATGATGGAACGGCTCGATTGCAAGGCCATCAGACTGGGCTTCCACAGGGAAAAGCCGGGACTGTTCGGTACCGTCAACTGTGGAGCGGCGCCTGCCGCAATCACATTGACCCCTTGCTTGCGAAAAATGGCCATGGCTCGAGGCATGTGCAGGGCAGAGGTGACCAGCAGAACCCGTCTGGCTTGCTTTTCCTGCAGCAACTGGGCCGTGTACTCGCCGTTTTGCTGGGTGGTCAGACTATTGTTTTCCATCAGTGTGGCGGAAGCGGGAACATCCAGATTGATCAGGGTGTTAGCCATGACCTGGGCTTCACTCACCCCGCCGTCCAGGGCCGCGCCGGACAGGACGATATAGGGGGCCCGGCCCGCCTTATAGAGTTCTGCAGCCCGCTCTACCCGTGCCGAGGTTCTTTGCGCCGTCTGTGGCAAAAACCAGTTGCTGCGGTTTTGGGCTGTATGCCCTCCCAACACCACGATGGCATCGGCTTGTTCCACCTGGGCGGCAGGCTGGTAAGGATACATCTTCTCCAGATAGCCACCGGCATACAGGCTGGTGGCGGGCAAGGACCAGGCGCCTGTCCAGAGTAAGCCGGCCAAGGCCAGCGCAGCGGCAGTTTTTCGCAGACGCACGATAAACAGCAGGACCGCCACTAGCAGCAGAGCGGCAAACAAATTCAGTGGAATGACCAGGCTGGTCAGAATGCTCGATAGGCTCATGGATGTTCCCGCTTGGACTCCAGGACATGTACCACCTCGTCCAACGTCGGCCATTGACCATCCCTACCCAGGCAGATCGCCCGTGGAGACCAGGGGCCGGTATCTTCGGGGTTGGTGACGCCACAGAGGGTCAGTTGCTGGGCCTTGATGGCGGCGGCGACGTGAGACACGCCGGAGTCATTGCAAATAACCCACTGCGCCTGCTGGCAAAGTCGTGCAAACGCGCCCAGGGGCAAAGGCGGCAAACAGCGTGCGCTAGGCGCATTTTGCAGGGCGGCCTCATACTCGTTGGGCGGGGGGCACATAATGACGGTTTTGCCTTGGGCTTGCAGATGGCGGGTCAGTTGGTCGAAATAAGGCCAGACTTTGACACGGCCTTTATGCAGTCCCGTTGCCGTCGGGGCGATCAGAATATAGTCACCGGGGCGCAGGGCGGCTTGGCGCAGACTGTTGTCGCCTTCTTGCCGTTGCAGGGGGCTGAGCGTCAAGTCCAGGGTGGCTGGGGCTTGTTCAGGAACCGGGCCTAGATGCCACAGTGCCAAAGCCTGCTGAACAATATAGAACCAGGATTGCACTGCATGCAACTGCTTTTGCGGTTTATTGATCGGCCAACGTAATAAAAGGCTACGACCATCGTCCCGGTAGCCGCAGGCTGGCAGGCCGGCCAGTTTGAAACTGAGAGCGCTGCTTAGCGAGTCGGGCAGCAGCAGGCCGTACGCATTGTGATGGCCATGCTGGCGGCGATAGCGACGTATGGCTTTGGCGTCCTGATGCCAGTGGCTGGTCATGGGAATGAAACCGTGCAAGGGGTAAGCCGAAAGCAGTTCGCGGGCCCAGGGACGGGCGCACACGACAACCGGCAAACCGGTATCCAGCAGAGCCTGTAGACACGGCAGGCTCATGCATACATCGCCTAGCCAATTAGGCAATCGCAGGTAAAGGGCAGAGGGATCAGACATGAACAGGACAACGAGACAGAGCGTACAAGAGCCGGGACGCTCGATTCAGGCAATGAGCGTTAGAATAAACACAATTAGATAGTATATAGGGTGTCCTCGTTGTCCAACGCCATACAATCCAAAATCAAGCCTGCTGGGCACGATCCCGTCAAATCCGATCTCTGGAAGCGCATTTACAGCCGTTTGCTTCCGTATTGGAAGGTTGTTGTGGTCGCGCTGATCTTGGTCAGCATTTCCTCGGCCACCCAGCCGGTCCTGGCGGTCATTATGAAGCCTTTGCTGGACGGGGGCTTTACCGGCGCCAATCCCGACTATATGTGGACCATCCCCTTGTCGGTGATCGGGTTGATGTTTGTACGGGGAATCACCACCTACGGCAGCTCTTATTTGTTTGCCTGGATCGCCAACAAAATGTTGCTGACGTTACGGGCAGACATGTTCTCGCGCCTGCTGGGATTGTCCGATTCGGAGTTCAAACAAGGCGACACGGGTCGCTTGCTGAACCGTTTCACGATTGATGCGGGCACCATGACAGGGGTGGCCACAGAAGTGGTCACGGTTGTGGTGCGTGAAACCCTGACGGTCATCGCCTTGCTGGGCGTGCTGCTTTACATGTCGTGGCAACTGACCGTCATCGTGTTTCTGGTCATGCCTGCCTCGGTCTTCGTGGCCAAAATGGTGTCGCGCCGACTGCGACGCATCAACCGCGATACCGTCAACATGAATGCCGAATTGACCCGGGTCGTCAGCGAAGCCATTGATGCCCAGCGCGTCATTAAGCTGTTTGATGGTTATGAGCGTGAAAACACCCGTTTCAGGTATGTGAACGCCCGCTTGCGTCGTTTTGCCATGCGTGCAGCCTCGGCTGATGCCGCCTTGTCGCCCATTACTCAGTTGTTTGTGTCCATTGCAGTGGCCGGGGTCATTTTTGTAGCCCTGTATCAGGCCAATACCGGCACATTGACCATAGGCAGCTTTGCGGCATTCATGGCTGCTCTGGGGCAGATTTTTGACCCGATCAAGCGCCTGACCAATATCACGGGCACCATGCAACGCATGTTGGTGGCCGCAGAAAGCGTGTTCAAGCTGGTCGATCAGGAGCCAGAGCCGGACACGGGCACCCGCGAACTCAAGCAGCCTGTGTACGGCCATATTGAATTCGATGCCGTGTCGCATCGTTTCCCCAATTCCCATCGCAACACCTTGTCAGAGGTCAGCTTTGCCGTCCAGCCGGGACAGACCATTGCGCTGGTGGGGCGCTCGGGCAGTGGGAAGACGACACTGGCCAATATGGTCCCACGCTTTCTGCTTCCGACTAGCGGACAAGTTCGAATCGATGGTATTGCGTCGGAAGAGCTGACCTTGCGCAGCTTGCGTAGCCACATTTCTCTGGTCAGCCAGGATGTCGTGCTGTTTGAGGCGACGATTGGCCAGAACGTGGCGTACGGCGCCGGCGTCGATGCCGATGTTTCTGTACAGCGTATCTGGGAAGCGCTGGAAGCGGCTAATTTGCGTGAGTTCGTGGAAAGTCTGCCGCAGGGGCTCGATACGATGGTGGGCGAAAATGCCAACTCCTTGTCTGGCGGTCAGCGCCAGCGTCTGGCTATTGCTCGTGCCCTGATCAAAAATGCGCCGATCCTGATTCTGGATGAGGCCACCTCGGCGCTGGATAATGAGTCCGAACGCCAGGTTCAGATGTCGCTTGAGACCCTGATGAAGGGGCGCAGCACCTTGGTGATCGCGCATCGCTTGTCCACGGTTCAAAATGCCGATCAAATTCTGGTGCTGGATGAGGGGCGGATTATTGAGCAGGGTCGTCACGATGAACTGTTGGCCCGCAACGGTGTATACGCCGGTTTTTACCAAATGCAATTTCAGTTCAACGAGTAAGCAGCCGGGGGCTGCACCATAAGGAACATCATGAAGAAAATCATTCTTGCGCTGGCTGGTTTGGCTGTGTTGGCAGGGTGCGCCAAGCAGAATGCAGAATTGCGGGAGCAGGATTTGCGTCGCTCCAGCTATTTCAAGACCGAGCGGCGCATCAATATGGATTTTGTAGCCATTCAGCGCGCCTTGTTCAAACATCAGGCAGAGTGCGGTAAAGCGGCCGTATTCAAGATGGACGAGCGTCAAGCCAGCTATGGGACCTTGCGTTACGAACTGGAGCCGGGGGCGGGTTGGGAAAAAAGTATTCTGGTGGACCTGACCCTGATGCAAAAAGGCTGGGTAGATGCCAAGGTTTATAGCTACTCGGGCAACGTCAAAAAGGAAATCAATGAAATATTTACCTCTTTGCGTGCTCCCGGCGTATGTAACCCCGAGGATGCGCCTAAAGAGGTGGTGCCCGAGGATGACTTTGTGCCCGTTACGCCGCTTTAAGCATCACGGTTTTCTGGGCGTGAAGAGCACCGCGTCCGGCTCTGCTCAGACGCCACGCAGATGACAGGTAACCCCCCTGAGTCACACTTGACCCGCCTTTTTGGCGGGTTGATCGTTTCTGCAAGGGCTTTTCTTGACAAGGGTGAACCCGTGTTTTGTCCCGGAGCCCAAGACCGAGTCCCCGCCTGCTCAAGTTCTGGCGTGTGGGGCAGGGCGAGCCAGAGCGTTGCCCACAGTGTCCGCGCTGCTCGTCCCGGGCACCGTGGATTTACAGCAAAATAATGTCGTACTGTTCCTGGGAGTAATGGGGGTCTACCTCCAAAGAAATAGGCTTGCCAATAAAGTCTCCCGCCACCGCCAGATGCTGGCTTTCTTCTTCCAGAAACAGATCCACCACTTCCTGCGATGCCAGGATGCGGAACTCTTTGGGATTGAACTGCTTGGCCTCGCGCAGCACCTCACGCAAAATTTCATAGCAGACGGTGCGAGCCGTCCGTACTGAGCCGCGCGACTGGCAGGTTGGGCAGGGCTCGCAAAGTTGATGTGCCAGAGAGTCGCGCGTGCGTTTGCGCGTCATTTCCACTAAGCCTAACTGACTAAAACCGTTAATCGTCACACGCGTGCGGTCTTTGGCCAGTGCTTTTTGCAGCTCCTGCAATACCGACTCCCGGTGAGCGGGGTCGTCCATGTCAATGAAATCCAAAATAATGATGCCGCCAAGATTGCGCAAGCGCAGCTGGCGAGCCAGGGCAATGGCCGCTTCCAGATTGGTCTTGAAAATGGTGTCGTCAAAGTTGCGCCCGCCCACAAAGCCGCCGGTATTCACATCTACGGTTGTCAGGGCTTCGGTCTGATCGATAATCAAATAACCGCCAGATTTCAAATCCACCCGGCGCGACAAGGCGCGGTTGATTTCCTCATCGACGTGGGCCGTGTCAAACAAGGCGCGGCTGCCTTTGTGATGGCTGATGCGCTCCAGTACGGACGGCGTGTAAATCTGGGCCCATTCCTTCATTTCTTGTACAACCGTACGCGAATCCACGATGATGGATTGAGTGTTGGGGGTGACCATATCGCGCAACACACGTTGCGCCAGGCTCAGGTCTGTATATAACACCGAGGGGGCGCCTTGTTCGCGGATGCGTTGCTGAATGCGCGTCCAGAGTGTACGCAGATACTGTTGGTCGGCGCTGATTTCTTCGTCTGTGGCACATTCAGCCTGAGTGCGGACGATAAACCCCCCCTTTTCATCCTTGGGCATCAGACGGCTGACACGTTCTCGCAGCTCGATTCGGTCCGCATCCGAGCCAATGCGTTGTGATACCCCGATATGAGGGTCAAAAGGCAGATACACCAACATGCGACCTGCGATGCTGATTTGCGTGGAAACACGGGCACCTTTGGTGCCCAAGGGGTCTTTGATGACCTGTACTAAGAGTGACTGGCCTTCGAACAGGAGCTTTTCAATGGGTGTAGTCGCACTACCTTGATTGCGTTCGGTACGGTTCTGGCGCAAGTCCGCAACATGGATAAATGCCGCGCGCTCTAGGCCAATATCAATAAAGGCACTTTGCATGCCGGGCAGAACCCGCGCCACCTTTCCTAGATAGACGTTCCCTACATAGCCGCGTTGGATGCTGCGCTCGATATGAATTTCCTGGACAGCACCTTGCTCGACCAGGGCAACACGGGTTTCGAAAGGAGTTACGTTAATCAGGATGTCTTCATGCATGGTTAGTTTCGCTAAAGGAATATCTGTTCCGGGCTAGTGTAGGGCCAAGTCAGTGAGGCTGCTATGCCTTTATGACTATATAGAGTGTTTAGGGATGATGAATGCCTCGCTTGCCTTTGTTCTGGGGGCTGCTTGTGGGCGCTTGTGGTTCAAGCCGCTCTATATAGGACGCCGCTCGGGGGCCCGGGACAGGGGGGGCGGACTACTTGCCGGTGCCCCGCGCCTGTCCCCTTGTCCGAGCCACCATCGGGGCGCAGTCTGAACTCGCCTAGTGATTGGTCCCCCGGACCAAGCACAAACCTTGGGCTCAAACAGCAGACTGCTTGCATCCCCGATGGTGACTACACCTGCGGTAAGTCGTCTGACTCGCCCCAACCCCTGTCCCGGGGCCCCGAGCGGCTGATAGCACTGCATAATGCTTGATCTGGGTGGCTACTCAAACACCTCCTATCTATATAGAGACACTCTTGATTTGGGGCGAGGACCTGATGATGTGTGTTCTCCGTCGCCATCTGGTTTGTCAACCAACCCACAGGACGGTCAGTTAGTTAGTTAGTTAGTTAGTTAGTTAGTTAGGTAGGTAGGTAGGTAGGTAGGTAGGTAGCCCATCGACTGGCGACTGTTTTTTGGCGCGTGTTTTTCCCTCTTATCTATATAGTGGGGTGAACAGGCAGAGGACGGAGGGAGGTTTTTGCGATTCTTGTGTGCAGAAAACAGTGCTTAGCTCGTGTTTTGCTCTATAGATCGCTGAGTCCTCCTGCCAGCAGGCAAAAACCGGAACTTAATCTAAAAATATTTTTAGGGTGATTCTTCATAGTTATCAATTAACTACCTCGTTTTGCAGGGTTTGCTCTCTTCAAATATCCAGAAAAATGCCAAAGAAAGCTTGCAAAGCCAAATTTCATCGTGCTATAGTTCTTTTCTCGCTGCGGCACACACAGGGTTTTCCCTCAAAGCGCCGCAGAGAGCAGTTAGACAAGATTCACCGCCTTGGCCAAGAGGCCCGCACCGAAACTTGCATGACTGAGTCAGGTAACTGACACGGTGTAAAACCCGGAGCTTGACAAATCAGAAAATTCTGTGTTAAAGTTCTAGGTTCTGCTCCAGAGAACGCAACGTTAAGTTTTTAGCTGGTTGTAAACAGCGCTGAAAATTTACCCTTGTTTGTGAAGTTGAATGGTTGGCCTCACGGTTGATTGTTCGCCAGGCAGTTCGGAACGAAAGTTCTGGTTTAAGCGGGACGAGTTGGACGGTTTTAAAACTTTCTAACTTCTTCAAAAAAAACGCTTGACACACTGCCTGATCTGCTTCATAATCTCGTTTCTCTGCTGCTAACACAGCAAGGCACGAAGCGCCAAGCGCGACGAGCCAGCCGGGTTAGTCAGTGGAACGACAGGTAACTGTCACTGCTCTTTAACAATTAACAGCCGATAAGTGTGGGCGCTTGGAATGAGCGAGTCGAACCCTTCGGGGATCGCCACAAGTTTGTATCAAGTGCTCACAAACGAAAGATGAAGAATTACCTTGTGTAACTCTGAATTTTTCTTTGAGACACAATCGGTCTCGTCGCAAGACGGGACAACCACAGAGATTAAACTGAAGAGTTTGATCCTGGCTCAGATTGAACGCTAGCGGGATGCTTTACACATGCAAGTCGAACGGCAGCACGAGAGAGCTTGCTCTCTTGGTGGCGAGTGGCGGACGGGTGAGTAATATATCGGAACGTGCCCAGTAGCGGGGGATAACTACTCGAAAGAGTGGCTAATACCGCATACGCCCTACGGGGGAAAGGGGGGGATCGCAAGACCTCTCACTATTGGAGCGGCCGATATCGGATTAGCTAGTTGGTGGGGTAAAGGCTCACCAAGGCAACGATCCGTAGCTGGTTTGAGAGGACGACCAGCCACACTGGGACTGAGACACGGCCCAGACTCCTACGGGAGGCAGCAGTGGGGAATTTTGGACAATGGGGGAAACCCTGATCCAGCCATCCCGCGTGTATGATGAAGGCCTTCGGGTTGTAAAGTACTTTTGGCAGAGAAGAAAAGGCATCCCCTAATACGGGATGCTGCTGACGGTATCTGCAGAATAAGCACCGGCTAACTACGTGCCAGCAGCCGCGGTAATACGTAGGGTGCAAGCGTTAATCGGAATTACTGGGCGTAAAGCGTGTGTAGGCGGTTCGGAAAGAAAGATGTGAAATCCCAGGGCTCAACCTTGGAACTGCATTTTTAACTGCCGAGCTAGAGTATGTCAGAGGGGGGTAGAATTCCACGTGTAGCAGTGAAATGCGTAGATATGTGGAGGAATACCGATGGCGAAGGCAGCCCCCTGGGATAATACTGACGCTCAGACACGAAAGCGTGGGGAGCAAACAGGATTAGATACCCTGGTAGTCCACGCCCTAAACGATGTCAACTAGCTGTTGGGGCCGTTAGGCCTTAGTAGCGCAGCTAACGCGTGAAGTTGACCGCCTGGGGAGTACGGTCGCAAGATTAAAACTCAAAGGAATTGACGGGGACCCGCACAAGCGGTGGATGATGTGGATTAATTCGATGCAACGCGAAAAACCTTACCTACCCTTGACATGTCTGGAATGCCGAAGAGATTTGGCAGTGCTCGCAAGAGAACCGGAACACAGGTGCTGCATGGCTGTCGTCAGCTCGTGTCGTGAGATGTTGGGTTAAGTCCCGCAACGAGCGCAACCCTTGTCATTAGTTGCTACGCAAGAGCACTCTAATGAGACTGCCGGTGACAAACCGGAGGAAGGTGGGGATGACGTCAAGTCCTCATGGCCCTTATGGGTAGGGCTTCACACGTCATACAATGGTCGGGACAGAGGGTCGCCAACCCGCGAGGGGGAGCCAATCTCAGAAACCCGATCGTAGTCCGGATCGCAGTCTGCAACTCGACTGCGTGAAGTCGGAATCGCTAGTAATCGCGGATCAGAATGTCGCGGTGAATACGTTCCCGGGTCTTGTACACACCGCCCGTCACACCATGGGAGTGGGTTTCACCAGAAGTAGGTAGCCTAACCGCAAGGAGGGCGCTTACCACGGTGGGATTCATGACTGGGGTGAAGTCGTAACAAGGTAGCCGTATCGGAAGGTGCGGCTGGATCACCTCCTTTTAGAGCGAATGGCTCGCAAAGCGAAAGCGTCCACACTTATTGGCTGTTAGTTTATGTCATGACCATTGAAGGTATCGCCCACTGGTGATAGATGGGTCAGTAGCTCAGTCGGTTAGAGCACCGTCTTGATAAGGCGGGGGTCGTTGGTTCGATTCCAACTTGACCCACCAACGATTACCTCGGGGGATTAGCTCAGCTGGGAGAGCACCTGCTTTGCAAGCAGGGGGTCGTCGGTTCGATCCCGTCATCCTCCACCACCGCTTTTATAGGTGGTTGTCGATACAGCAAGGTCCATGACAGAGTATCGGGCACAGACAAACAACGGTTTGCCTGGCGCTAGATTCAACGAAGAGTGTTCTTTTTAAAGAATACTGCTCGTTGGGTTATGCAACCCACGAATTGCTCTTTAACAATTAGGAAGAAGCACAACGAAGGTGTGTTGTCTAATAAACGCAAGACGATTAGTCGACTTGTGATGACAATACACGGGTTGTGATTGCAACAGAACAAATTATGTTCAACGAAAGTTCTCAAAAATATAGACGTTGTCTGATCTTCGGATTGGATAACAGCTAAGGATTGATGAACGGCAACAACGTATACTCATATTCCTATAACAGCACCAAGCGTTATAGGATCAAGCGAATAAGTGCATATGATGGATGCCTTGGCGATCACAGGCGATGAAGGACGCGGTAGCCTGCGAAAAGCTACGGGGAGCTGGCAAACAAGCTTTGATCCGTAGATGTCCGAATGGGGAAACCCACCGTAGCAATACGGTATCCCATGCTGAATACATAGGCATGTGGAGGCGAACCGAGTGAACTGAACCATCTCAGTAACTCGAGGAAAAGAAATCAACCGAGATTCCGGAAGTAGTGGCGAGCGAAACCGGACCAGCCTGGATGTTTTAGCGTATTGAATAGTCGAATGGAATGGAAAGTCCAGCCGTAGCAGGTGATAGCCCTGTAGGCGAAATTCAGTACGTGGAACTAAGCATCGAACAAGTAGGGCGGGACACGTGAAATCCTGTCTGAATATGGGGGGACCATCCTCCAAGGCTAAATACTCGTGATCGACCGATAGTGAACCAGTACCGTGAGGGAAAGGCGAAAAGAACCCCGGAAGGGGAGTGAAATAGATCCTGAAATCGTATGCATACAAACAGTAGGAGCACCCTCGTGGTGTGACTGCGTACCTTTTGTATAATGGGTCAGCGACTTACATTCAGTGGCAAGCTTAACCGAATAGGGGAGGCGTAGCGAAAGCGAGTCCGAATAGGGCGATTCAGTCGCTGGGTGTAGACCCGAAACCAGGCGATCTATCCATGGCCAGGTTGAAGGCACGGTAACACGTGCTGGAGGACCGAACCCACTAATGTTGAAAAATTAGGGGATGAGCTGTGGATCGGAGTGAAAGGCTAAACAAGCCTGGAGATAGCTGGTTCTCTCCGAAAACTATTTAGGTAGTGCCTCGTATATTACTGCCGGGGGTAGAGCACTGTTATGGCTAGGGGGTCACAGCGACTTACCAACCCATGGCAAACTCCGAATACCGGCAAGTACAGTACGGGAGACAGAGCACCGGGTGCTAACGTCCGGACTCAAGAGGGAAACAACCCAGACCGCCAGCTAAGGTCCCTAACTATGGCTAAGTGGGAAACGAAGTGGGAAGGCATAGACAGTCAGGAGGTTGGCTTAGAAGCAGCCATCCTTTAAAGAAAGCGTAATAGCTCACTGATCGAGTCGTCCTGCGCGGAAGATGTAACGGGGCTAAGCCATAGACCGAAGCTGCGGATGTGTACTTTTAGTACACATGGTAGGAGAGCGTTCCGTAAGCCTGTGAAGGTGTTCCGTGAGGAATGCTGGAGGTATCGGAAGTGAGAATGCTGACATGAGTAGCGATAAAGGGGGTGAAAAGCCCCCTCGCCGTAAGTCCAAGGTTTCCTGCGCAACGTTCATCGGCGCAGGGTGAGTCGGCCCCTAAGGCGAGGCAGAGATGCGTAGCTGATGGGAAGCGGGTTAATATTCCCGCACCGTCGTAGAGTGCGATGGGGGGACGGATTGCAGAATGTTATCGGGGTGTTGGATGTCCCCGTTGGCGCATCATAGAAGGCACTTAGGCAAATCCGGGTGCGTAATTCAAGGGTGTGACTGGATAGAGCTTCGGCTCTAAACTAACTGGAAGCAGTTCCAAGAAAAGCCTCTAAGCTTCAGCTCTACGAGACCGTACCGCAAACCGACACAGGTGGACGGGATGAATATTCCAAGGCGCTTGAGAGAACTCAGGAGAAGGAACTCGGCAAATTAATACCGTAACTTCGGGAGAAGGTATGCCTCATTAGTGTGATGTGCCTGCGCACAAAGCATGAAGAGGCCGCAGTGAATCGGTGGCTGCGACTGTTTACTAAAAACACAGCACTCTGCAAACACGAAAGTGGACGTATAGGGTGTGACGCCTGCCCGGTGCCGGAAGGTTAAGTGATGGGGTGCAAGCTCTTGATCGAAGCCCCGGTAAACGGCGGCCGTAACTATAACGGTCCTAAGGTAGCGAAATTCCTTGTCGGGTAAGTTCCGACCTGCACGAATGGCGTAACGATGGCCACACTGTCTCCTCCTGAGACTCAGCGAAGTTGACATGGTTGTGATGATGCAATCTCCCCGCGGCTAGACGGAAAGACCCCATGAACCTTTACTGTAGCTTTGCATTGGATTGTGAACCGGCCTGTGTAGGATAGGTGGGAGACGTTGAAGCGTGGTCGCCAGATCGCGTGGAGTCATCCTTGAAATACCACCCTGGTCTGTTTGCGGTTCTAACCTAGGTCCCTTATCGGGATCGGGGACCGTGCATGGTGGGCAGTTTGACTGGGGCGGTCTCCTCCTAAAGTGTAACGGAGGAGTTCGAAGGTACGCTAGAGACGGTCGGAAATCGTCTTGATAGTGCAATGGCATAAGCGTGCTTGACTGTGAGACTGACAAGTCGAACAGGTACGAAAGTAGGACATAGTGATCCGGTGGTTCTGTATGGAAGGGCCATCGCTCAACGGATAAAAGGTACTCTGGGGATAACAGGCTGATACCGCCCAAGAGTTCATATCGACGGCGGTGTTTGGCACCTCGATGTCGGCTCATCTCATCCTGGGGCTGTAGCCGGTCCCAAGGGTATGGCTGTTCGCCATTTAAAGAGGTACGTGAGCTGGGTTTAAAACGTCGTGAGACAGTTTGGTCCCTATCTGCCGTGGGCGTTGGATACTTGACGGAGCCTGCTCCTAGTACGAGAGGACCGGAGTGGACGTACCACTGGTGTATCGGTTGTCATGCCAATGGCATTGCCGAGTAGCTACGTACGGAAGAGATAACCGCTGAAGGCATCTAAGCGGGAAACTCGTCTGAAGATTAGGTATCCCGGGGGCTTGACCCCCCTGTAGGGTCGTCCGAGACCAGGACGTTGATAGGCTGGGTGTGGAAGTGCAGTAATGCATGTAGCTAACCAGTACTAATTGCCCGTGTGGCTTGATCCTATAACCCTTGAGGTTGTAGTGAGTTAAGTTGTTGACCACAGAACGTAATATTGAAGTGCAGCGCAACCCGCGCTTGACACCTTCGTAACCGCTGCTAGCTGATCCGTACTGATCGCTGGCAGTGTGCTTCTTCCAATTGGCTGGGACGTCCCCTAAAGACGGCCTGGCAACCAGTTACGCTTGACGACCATAGCAAGGTGGTCCCACACCTTCCCATCCCGAACAGGACTGTGAAACGCCTTTGCGCCGATGATAGTGGACGGACGTCTGTGAAAGTAGGTCATCGTCAAGCTCTTATTGCTCAAAACCCCCGCAAGTATCCCTTGCGGGGGTTTTGTTTTATGGGTCGCCAACGCATCGGCGACGGATACACCGGAACGATGCTGATCGTCTGGCCCCTGGGCTACGACTTCAGGCGTACCCCTCCCCAAACCCGTTCTGGGCACTGCCTATCCCTTCTTGTTGCAGACTACGTCTCTTGGCCTAAGCCGAGGGGGTCGGTCATTGCGTATGCTTCCTGTCCTTGAGGGTTGATGTTGAGTCCTCTGCGGGTGCTACCTGCACGATGGCAGCCCTACGAGGGGCGTGCTCAGCCTTAGCGGCTTGCTGAACCTCAGCCTCTCGCATCAAGCCGCTGTCTATCCGCTGGGTGATCGCGCTACGCTTAGTGCTTTTTCCTCTTAGCGTGCGTTGCGAGTAACTGGTGTTCCCCTTTTGTGCGGCTGTTGCCTTCTTCTTCTTCTTCTTCTTCTTCTTCTTCTTCTTCTTCTTCTTCTTCTTCTGCTGCTGCTGCTGCTGCCCACCTCGGGTAGTGACGATGTTTGGCGTTCTGTGATCCAAACACGCCTTGAGCCGTTGGCTTCATCGAGTTGTTGACTGCTAGCAGCTTATTCACAATTCCGTAGTCGTTCTATCTATCTATCTATCTATCTGTCTGTCTGTCTGTCTGTCTGTCTGGCTATTGACCACGAGCTACTGCTCCGGCGCTCCGCGAGGCTTAGTCTCAGCCTCAGTCTTAGTTGCTGAGCTGCTTACCAGCGTCAGCTCAGACCAAGGCAGCGCCTCCCAGCTGCAGGCTCTGGCGCCCGTCTGTCTGTAGAAGGTGCCCAGACCACTGTCTAAGTTCGTTCTGCCGATCCACCCTTGATGCGCTCTGAAATTCCTACTCAGTTTCCCCGTTGCACCGTAGAATACGGATAAATACTTTAGAGCTAAAGGAGTTGCCCGTGGGTGGAGAGACAGCAGTAGACGCGATCATAATTGGCGCGGGGCATAATGGATTGGCGGCTGCCGTGGAGTTGGCCAGCAAAGGCTGGAAGGTTCTGGTCGTGGAGGCCAAAAGCTCGGCAGGTGGTGCGGTTAGCACCCAGGAACTGACTTTGCCAGGCTTCAAGCATGATGTGTGCGCCATGAACCTGTCCTCCTTTGCTGGTTCTGCATTTTTTCAACGTCATAAGGATGCGTTGGTCCGCCATGGCTTGGCGTTCGTCCCCGCAGAACACTGCTTTGCCAGTGTGTTCCGGGATCAACGCTATTTGGGCGTCAGCACGGATCTGGAAACGACTTTACAGCGGATTCGAGCCGTCTCTGAAAAAGACGCGCAGGCCTGGCAGAGCATGCTGGAGGACTTTCAGCGCAAAGCTCCTCATCTGTTTGCGGTCTTGGGTAGTCCTATGCCTTCCTTGGCGTTGTTCAAAAGCGCGTGGAAAAGCTGGCGTGAGCTGGGTAAGGATGGCGTTGCGGAGCTGATGCAATTGCTGCTGGCGACACCCCGTGACTTTTTGGACCGCCATTTCGAGAGCGACTCATTAAAAGCCATGATGGCAGCTTGGGGGCTGCATGTGGATTTCACCCCAGACACCGCCGGCGGTGCCTTGTTCCCTTATCTGGAATCCATGGCTAATCAAGCCTTCGGTATGGTAATCGGGCAGGGCGGTGCTGATACGATAATCCGCGCCATGACGAGCTTGTTGCAGGAGCTGGGTGGGGAGTTGCTGTTGAATGCCCCTGTGCAAACAATTGAGCAAGAGAATGGTCGTGCTAGGGCCGTTGTTCTGGCCGATGGGCGTCATCTGAAAGCAGACAAGGCAGTGATCGCGAATCTGAATCCTCAGCTGGTCTTTGGTCGCCTGGTGCAATCTGCTGCTGTTCCCAAGGAATATCAGAAGAAAGTGGATGCGTTCCGGCCGGGGCTGGGGACCATGATGATCCATTTGGCACTGGATGGCCTGCCCGACTGGAAAGCTGGTGCCGAGTTGCAGCGTTTCTCCTACGTGCATCTGGCACCCGATCTGGCCATGATGAGTCGTGTCTATGCCGAAGCAGCCGCCGGTTTGTTGCCTGCCGAGCCTGTGTTGGTGGTTGGACAAGGTACGGCTCTTGATCCTTCTCGTGCTCCAGAGGGTAAACACACCTTGTGGATTCAAGTGCGAGTGCTGCCTGCTCAGGTCAAGGGCGACGCTGCCGGCAAGATGGCTGCAGGTGACTGGGCACAGCTGAAAGACGCATACGCCGAACGGGTTCTGGATCTGCTTGAAAGCTATGCGCCTGGTTTGCGTAGCCAGATTCTGGCCCGCCATGTCATGTCCCCCCAGGATCTGGAGCAGTTCAATGCGAATCTGATTGGGGGTGATAATCTCTCGGGTAGCCATCACCTGGATCAGAACTTCTTCTTCCGCCCGGTCGCCGGTTACTCCAAATACAAAACGCCGATCAAGGATCTGTATTTGTGCGGAGCTTCGACCTGGCCCGGTGCGGGGACTGGGGCTGGATCGGGCTATATGCTGGCCAATCTATTGGCGAAATAAACCTAGAGGCCATTCAGACGTTGCCGGGCATGCTCCAGGCGCACCTGTTTGGCTTCCATCTCCTGTAGTTGCCGCCGTATCCCATCTATATGTTCTTTAGCCGCTCGCCGGGCCAAGTCCGCTTGACCTTGCGTGACGGCATTGCATAACCGGGCATGCTGTCTGTCCAGCCTGCGTTTGGAGTCATGATCAGGATAGAGGTGCTGCACGGATACGCGTACCGTGGACAGCATCAGTTCATTGAACAGGCTGATCATGTGTACCAGCACCGGGTTGTGTGACGCCTCACAGATCGCTGAATGAAAAGCATGGTCAGCCCGAGCAATTTGTTCCGGCGCAGCATCCTGCATTTGCAGATCTTCCAGTTCCTGAAAGCGCCTCCGAATCATGATGTGATCGGCTTCCGTACCTCGGGCAGCAGCCAGTTGCGCTGCTTCGCTCTCCAGTAGTTCGCGTACTTCCAGTAGATCGTACAGCGTGCGTCCCTGTGCTTGCAGCAGGTGTTCCAACGGCGTGCTGACGCTGGAGTCGATCAGATTGGCGACGAAAGAGCCTTTGCCATGCTGCGTTTCAATCAGCCCCCGTGCTCGTAGTACTTGCAGCCCTTCACGCAGGGCAGAGCGAGATACCGTGAGTCTCTGCGTCAGTTGTCGCTCGGAAGGCAGTGCTTGCCCCGGTTTGAGGACGCCGTCCATGATCAAGGTTTCAATACGTTGGGCAACCAGTTCCGCGGTTGCCTCCAGACGTCGGGATTCCTGCATTTTCATACGTGGTCAGACCAGTTGTGTACCTGAGTCAATGATAGCAAGCTGATTATCTATCTGTCTGATTTTTAAGTGTAAAGATAAACCCTGGGAGCTGCTTAGGGTAAAAACTGGTCGGACCAGTAGGCAAGTGGCTGGACAAGCTCGTCGTCATCAAAGACCATCGGCTTTAGGAGACTTTAAAGACAGGAGGCGTCATGAGTTTGCGCTACGACGAAAAACTGGACGGCGTGTTGCCCCGCGTGGACAAGATGCAGCTGCTTAGCCGTTTACGTGATGATATTCCCGGCCTGGAGGTACTGCATACCGACGAGCAACTGCACCCTTACGAATGTGACGGCTTGAGCGTCTATCGCAGTAAACCCTTGCTGGTGGTGCTGCCCCGTAATGTGGAGCAGGTGCAGGCGGTGATGCGTCTGGCCCATGAGCTTGGCGTGCCCGTAGTGGCTCGCGGTGCGGGTACGGGCTTGTCCGGTGGTGCCATGCCGCTGGAGCAGGGTATTTTGCTGGTGATGGCCCGGCTGAACCAGATTCTGGACCTGGACCCGGTGGCCGGAATTGCCCGTGTACAGCCCGGCGTGCGCAATATCGCGATTTCTCAGGCCGCGCAGCCTTTTGGACTGTATTATGCGCCGGACCCCTCTTCGCAGATTGCCTGTTCAATTGGCGGCAATGTGGCGGAGAATGCCGGCGGCGTTCACTGCCTGAAATACGGCCTGACTGTACACAATATCTTGCGGCTGGAAGTCATTACCGTTACGGGCGAACGACTGATTCTGGGCTCGGAAGCCTTGGATAGCCCCGGCTTTGACTTGATGGCCCTGTTCACCGGCTCTGAAGGCATGCTGGGTATTGTGACGGAAATCACGGTCAAGCTGCTGGCGCGCCCACCGTGTACGGTGGTGCTGCTGGCCAGTTTCGACGATGTGGAAAAAGCCGCTGACGCGGTGGCACAGATCATCGCTCAAGGCATTGTGCCAGCAGGACTGGAAATGATGGATCAAATGTCCATTCGCGCTGCCGAAGACTTTATCCACGCTGGCTACCCTGTCGATGCCCAGGCGATTTTGCTGTGTGAAATCGATGGTGCAGTCGAGGATGTGCAGGACGATGTGACCCGGGTTGAACAGGTGTTGTTCAAAGCCGGTGCGCAAGAAGTGCGGGTAGCACGCGATGAGCAGGAACGACAGCGTTTCTGGGCCGGACGCAAGAATGCCTTTCCCGCCGTGGGGCGCATCTCACCGGACTATTACTGCATGGACGGCACGATTCCGCGTCGCCAGCTAGCGTATGTGCTGAAAAAAACGGCCGAGTTGTCCGAGGAATATGGCTTGCGCGTCGCCAACGTTTTTCATGCGGGCGATGGCAATATGCACCCGCTGATCCTGTTTGATGCCAACCAGCCAGGCGAGCTGGAGCGGGCTGAAGCTTTGGGCGGCAAGATTCTTGAACTATGCGTGGAAGTGGGCGGCACCATTACCGGCGAGCATGGCGTGGGTCGAGAAAAAATCAATCAGATGTGCGTGCAGTTCAATGAGGATGAGCTGCAATTCTTTCATGCCATTAAAGCGGCATTTGATCCCAAGACCATGCTCAATCCCGGTAAGAACATCCCCACCTTGCATCGCTGCGCGGAAATGGGCGGCATGCATATTCACCACGGACAAGTGCCCTTTCCTGAGCTGGAGCGTTTCTGATGAATACCGTAGAACAGAACAATCAGGATCGCAGTGCCGAGCTGCTCGATCAGGTCAAGCAGGCGCTGGCAGATCGCACGGCCTTGCGTATCGTGGGCGGAGATTCCAAAGCCTTTTTGGGCAAAGCAGTACAGGGTCAAGCCTTGAGCCTGGCTGGCCATGAGGGCGTGGTCGATTACGACCCGGCCGAGCTGGTCGTGACGGTGCGTGCGGGAACGTCCTTGAAGACTCTGGAGGCCGTCCTGAATGAACAGGGGCAGTGTCTGCCCTTTGAGCCCCCCGTGTTTGACGGTCGTGCGACAGTGGGAGGAGCAACGGCTTGCGGCTTGTCAGGACCGCGCCGTCCCTGGGTGGGAGCCTTGCGTGATTATGTGCTGGGCTGTCGTCTGATTAGTGGAATGGGCACTCACATGCGCTTTGGCGGTCAGGTGATGAAGAACGTGGCTGGCTACGACGTGTCACGTTTGATGGTGGGCGCTCAGGGTTGTCTGGGAGTGATTACGGAAGTTTCCTTCAAGGTGTTGCCACGTCCACGACGCCGAGCGGCACGGGTCTTGGAGGTGGCACAGCAGGATGTGGCGGGTTTGCTGCGTCAATGGCGCGATCAAAGCCGTCCTGTCACGGGAGCGGCCTGGCAGGATGGCCGTCTGCATCTGCGCCTGGAAGGCGGAGACAGTTCCGTACAGTTGGCCCAGGAGCAAATAGGGGGCGAGGAACTCGACCTGACGTACTGGGATGATTTATGTGAACAGCGCCTGGATTTCTTTAAGCAGGCAGGGAATTTGTGGCGTATTGCCGTACCGGTGGATGCGCCCGTGCAAAGCTGGCCGGGTGAGGTACTGCTCGATTGGGGTGGAACTCAGCTCTGGCTCAAGTCTGAGGCTCCAGCCGAGCTGATTCACGAACAGGCGCGGGCCCTGCAGGGGTACGCGCGATGCTGGAGCGGGCCTGATGCCGGGAATGATGAGCTGCCCGCTGCGTTGTTGCAGTGGCATCAGCGCTTAAAACAGCAACTAGATCCCGCTCATATATTCAATCCAGGCCGTTTATTTCGCTCTGCGGAGTCCACATGCAAACACAACTGACACCATGGGCTCAGCAACTGCCGCAAGCCGAGCAGGCTGAAGCCATTTTGCGCTCCTGCGTGCATTGCGGGTTTTGCAATGCCACTTGTCCGACCTACTTGGATCAAGGCAACGAGCTCGATGGTCCGCGAGGCCGCATTTATCTGATCAAAATGTTCCTGGAAGGCAATGCCACCTCGGAACTGACCCAGCACCATCTGGATCGTTGTCTGAGTTGTCGCAACTGTGAAACCACCTGTCCGTCGGGTGTGAAGTATCACAACCTGCTGGACATAGGGCGAGCGGCATTGGAACCCAAAGTAAAGCGTTCTTTAAAAGCACGTGCCATGCGTGTGGCCCTGACGCAAATTCTGCCCGAGCCGGGCCGGGTGGGGGCCCTGCTCGGGGTGGCGCGAGCCATGCGCCCCTTGCTGCCCTCATCCTTGCAGGAAAAAATTCCACCCAAGCAAACGGCGGATCTGACGCGCCCCGCACCCCGGCATAGCCAACGTGTTCTGATGCTGGAGGGCTGTGTGCAGCCAGCCATGGCTCCTTCCATTAATGCGGCGACCGCCCGGGTGCTGGATCGCTTGGGCATCAGTGTGACACCGATTGCTCAGGCAGGCTGTTGCGGTGCTTCCTCCTTTCATCTGGGTGCGCAAGAGCAGGGTTTGCAGCAGGCACGTCGCAATATCGACGCCTGGTGGCCCCAGATCCAGCAGGGGGCTTTGGCAATCGTGCAGACCTCCAGCGGCTGCGGTGCTTTTGTGAAAGAGTACGTAGACCTCTTCAAGCATGATCCGGTCTATGCGGAACGGGCCCGCCGCGTCAGTGAGCTGGCCAAGGATCTGGTTGAAGTGCTCGACGAGTTGCCCCTGGAGCAGTGCTTGAATACGCAAACCCGTCCGCGTCTGGCCTTTCATTGTCCGTGTACCTTGCAGCATGCGCAGAAACTGGGCGGGCGAGTCGAAGCGGTGTTGACCCGCTTGGGCTTTGATCTGGGGGCAGTGCCCGATAGCCACTTATGTTGTGGTTCGGCAGGCACGTATTCCCTGACGCAGCCCGAGATTGCGGGACGCCTGCGTGAGCGCAAAATGGATGCCTTGGAGAGCAGCAAACCAGATCTGATCGTTACGGCCAATATGGCCTGTGGGAATCATTTGAATGGAGCAGGGCGCACGCCGGTCAAGCATTGGATAGAACTGGTGGATCAGTATCTGTGTGCGTAACCGCAGGACCGGGGGCCGTAGTAGCCCTCGGTCCTGCGCTGGTATCGGTTCAAAGCCAAGGGCCAGCCAAGCGTCGTAGCGCGCTCAGGGGGAGGCGCGAGCCTGCGGGGCCAGACTTACAGCGGGTATTGGCGAGGTGTGGTCTGGACGGTAATCCAGCGCAGTTCGGTGAACTCATTGATGGCGGATTTACTGCCAAAACGGCCATAGCCGCTGGCTTTCATGCCCCCAAAGGGAGCCTGGGCCTCATCATGGACGGTGGGGCCATTGATATGACAGATGCCGCTTTGGATCTGTCTGGCGATGGTCAGACCCCGGTTCACGTCCTGCGTAAATACGGCAGCAGCCAAGCCGTATTCATTGTCGTTGGCCAATCGGATGGCCTCGCTGTCCTCGCGGTAGCGGGTCATGGTGACGACCGGGCCAAAGGACTCCGTGGCATAGAGCTGCATCTCGGGGGTAACGTCATTGACGATCAGCGGATGCATCAGAGCACCCTCGATTTTCAGGGGCAAGGGCAGGGTGGCCCCCTTGGCAAGCGCGTCCTCTACCAAGGACTTGATGCGCTGTGCTGACTCGGCACTTTCCAGATAGGCAAAGCGTGTGTCTGTCTGGTCGGGCGAACCCACGGCGATGGTCTTGATTTTGGCCACCAGTTTGTCCAGAAAAGAAGAAGCAATCGCTTCATGCACAATAAGGCGTTCGGTGGACATGCAAATCTGCCCTTGGTTGAAGTAAGCGCCAAAGGCGACGCCGGCGACGGCCTGCTCCAGATCGGCGTCTTCGCACACAATGACCGGTGCTTTGCCTCCCAGCTCCAGCAGGACGGGTTTGAGGTAATGGGCGGCGGTGGCGGCGATGATCCTGCCAACTTTGGTGGAGCCGGTGAAGTTGATGCGTTTGACGGCCGGGTGGGCGATGAGCTGCTCGACCACCGCCGCCGCATCGTCGGGAGCGTGAGTAATGACGTTGATCACGCCCGCTCCCACACCGGCGTCATTGAGCACTTGTCCCAGCAAGACATGCGTGGCCGGGCATCGTTCGGAGGCTTTGAGAATGACGGTGTTTCCGCAAGCCAGGGGCATGGCTATGGCCCGGGTGGCCAGGATCACGGGTGCATTCCACGGGGCGATACTCACCACCACGCCGCAGGGGACGCGATAGCCCATCGACAGGCTACCGGGCAGATCCGAGGGGATGACGGCCCCGTCAATCTGCGTGGTCATGGCCGCAGCCTCACGCAAGATGTTGGCCGACAACTGCACGTTGAAACCGTACCAAGAGTCTGTAGAGCCTGTTTCCTGGCGTACGGTGGCGATGAGTTCGGCGGCACGTTCGTTCAGCAGCTCCGCTGCTTTGAGCAGGCGCAAGCGGCGCTCGGTCGGACCCAGGGCTGACCAATGCACAAAGGCCTGTTCGGCCGCTTGCAGGGCAGCCTGCACATCTTCAGGCTGAGCGGCTGCGGCCACCGTTGCGGTCTGCCCAGTAACGGGGTTCTGACGTGTAAAAGTCTGGTGACCGCTGGCGTCACGAAGCTGGCCATTGATCAGTAGTTGACAGGTGTTCATCATGTCTCCTGCAATGCTGCGGATAAATAGGAAAAGTTCAAACGGGATTGTTCAAGTCCATACGGTTTCGAGCCCAGATTGGCCCCAGCTGCAAACCGGCTGGATTCTTTCTGTTCTTCGCCACCCGAGTTCGGATTTTTCTCCACCAATATAGTGCGGTATGAGATTGCCCCGGTACTAGCAGCCATGCATTTTCATGCAAAATGCAATGTAGCCGCCTGACCGTGCCGTTTTAAGGTATTTTGTAGGCTCGCTTCCAAAGGGGCCGTGTCTCACTTTGCTTTTCTGATGCTCTACAGACTGCTCTCCAGAACAACTGAACTTCGTTTATGGCATTGCTGCGCCCTTTAAACTCCCGATTTGCGATTCGCGCTCTGCTTGTCTGGGGCTTGTTAGTGGTGCTCGCGGCGGGTGCCCTGGCGAGCTGGCGCTATCAATCCTTGCTCAGTACTCTGGAGACCGAAAGCAATGTTCTCTACAGGCTGGCTTCACAACGGGCAGATCAGCATGATGCCCATTTAACTGCTTTATCCGCTGTTGCCAACGCCACGGATGATCCGGGGCACTCCTTGTTCCTGGATGTTGCCGCAACGATTGCGCATTTTTACCCGCGTATCGTCGACATACAGCTGATCCCGTTGGCAGTGGGCAAGAAGCCCGTCGGGCTTGGCGCTTTGTCGCCCGAGACGACGGCCTTGTTGCGTGAGTCGGTGTTGAGGTCACAGGGACAGATGGTGCTGATGGCGGACCCTGAGCGTCACGGCTTTTATATATTGGGCAAACGAAGCCCGAACACTGCTGATGCGCGCTATGGCCTGATGCTGGTGATTGACGCTAGACAACTGCTGGCCGATGCCAGTCATTTCTGGTCGGAGCCGGGCGTGTTTCTACGACTGTCACTGCCCAAGGGCCCTTTGCTTGTGGGCCAGGCCGGATCAGACGCTGAGCTGTACTTTTCCAAGGCGCTGGCCAGTCCCTCCCAGCCCTTGATTCTTGCGACGGGGATGGCACTGGGTCCCGCTGATCTTTTTCCTATGGCGGAAACGACACTGGTGTTGTTGCTGCTAAGTGCGGCATATCTTGTTGTCTTGGCCGCCTGGCGTCAGCGCGTGCGCACCCGGCTGGCGCTTGAGCAGGCGCGATTAAGCGCCCTGGAGTCTCGTCTGGCCCACGCATCACGAGTCAATGCACTGGGAGAGATGGCCAGTGGCCTGGCCCATGAACTGACCCAGCCCCTGACAGCTATTTTGGCGCAGACTCAAGCCAGTCGACGGATTGTTGCTCAGTCAAGCAGCACGCCCTTGTTGCCGGTGCTCGATGAGACGGTTGCACAAGCGAAGCGAGCATCGGCCATTCTGGAGCGGTTTCGCAACTGGTCGCGTCCCCAGGCGCTGAGTGTAGGCTGCTTTGATATTCGCGACGCCTTGCATAATGTACGCGCCTTACTGGCATCTCAGGCAGCCCTGAGCAAGACACGGCTGATGTTTGAGTTGCCCTCCTATCCGGTGCTGGTTGAGGCGGACCCTGTGGAAATGGAACAAGTCATTTTCAATCTTGTACGTAATGGTCTGGACGCCGTGACCGGGCAAGAAGCAGGCCAGGTGACCGTAAGCCTTAATCAAACAGATACGCAGCTGATTATTGATGTTGCTGATAACGGCCCCGGTGTTCTGCCGGCACTCAGGGACAGCCTGTTTACGCCCTTTACGACCAGTCGGCCCGATGGGACTGGGCTTGGTTTGGCATTGAGCCAGCGGCTGATAGAGCGTGCTCATGGTGAGGTGTTTTTGCTCGAGGATGCGCCCGAGACGACATTCCGGATTATCCTGCCGGTAAAACATGAGCCTATGGAGTCTGCTGGATGAGGTATCCCGTTTATTTGCTTGACGATGATGAGGCCGTGCGTCGCGCCTTGAGCCTGCTTTTGTCTACCGTCGATATTCACGTTACGGAGTTTGCAGACCCCCAGGGATTTCTGGCGCAGGTAGCCAAACTGGCCCCCGGATGTTTGATTCTTGACATCCGTATGCCGGTCATCTCGGGCTTGAAACTGCAGGAGCAATTGCGTGACAGGGGTATCGATTGGCCAACGATTGTCATCTCGGGCCATGGCGATATCGACGCCTGTCGTCGTGCTTTTCGAAATGGGGCCGTCGATTTTTTATCCAAGCCTATTGATGAGCAGGGATCTGATCGACGCCATACAAAAAGGGCATGATGTGCTCGATCGCCATTTGCGAGAACAGGCACAGCAAGCGGAAACATTGCAGTTGTTGGCTTCACTTACTCCGCGCGAGCGCCAAATACTGGAGTTGGTGGCCCAAGGCTTTACGACCCGGCAGATTGCAGAGGCCTTGTGCCTTTCACCGCGTACGATCGATACCCACCGTGTTTCTATTGGCGCCAAACTGGGCACCACATCACAGGCGGAGCTCACTCGTCTATGGTTGGAAGGAAGCGCTAAAGGATAAGGGCGAAAAAAAACCACTCGGTATAACTACGTAGAGGAGTGTGAGGTCTACGAATAGGTTTCTTCTTTTTTGAGCGGTAAGCTTTGCTTGTTCGTTCTAACCAGGAAAGGAAATCACATGATTCGTACATTCTCTGTCGCCGCTCTGTTGTTTGCTCCTATCATGGCCTCTGCCGCCCCAGCGCTGCCCAGCGCGCCATACCTGCCACTGGAACTGGCCACCCAGGCCGCGCAGGCCGCCTTGAAGACCTGCGCAGCACAAGGTCATCAGGTCAGCGTGGCGGTTGTCGCCCGAGACGGGGCGACCAAAGTGTTGTTGAAAGCCGATAACTCGGGCCCACACACGGTCAGCAGCGCGCAAGGTAAAGCATTTACCTCTGCGGCTATGGGCCGCAGCACAGCGGGTCTGGCCGAGTTTATCGCCAGCAAACCGGCCAACGATGGTTTGCGGGATATGGACTCGCGTATGGTTATTCAGGGTGGCGGGTTGCCCATCAAGGTGGATCAGGTGCTGGTGGGTGGTATCGGTGTAGGCGGAGCGCCTTCTGGTGATATTGATGCTGCCTGCGCAGCCGAAGGCCTCAAAGCCATTGGCGCTACCGAATAAGCCGGCCAGTGTATTGCTCGCGTCAGCAAGGTGACCTTGACAAGCTCAGGGCAGCATTCAGGGCGCGGGTGAACCTTTTTTCTTCTTAAAGCCAGGTGCCGTTCCCCCCGTTAAGGGGGCGAACGGCAAAACTGCGTGTTGTTGTAGACACTGGTGTGTAAGACCGTTGGGCTGCAGATCTGCCGCCACCATAAGGTGGACTTGCTCGTTTAGGTGGCGGGCGTTGCATTTCAACATCGCCGGGACGTCCTGGTCGGTGAGCGAGACAGAGCGCGCCATTTGAACGGTCATCCTCACAGGCGGGGCATTGGCGTAGTTCATTTCGCGCCCCAAAGGTAAGGTCGGCGTAACGGCTCCCTGAGCGACTGAAGCGATGCACAAATGGGGGGCGTGACGCTTGGATTTCCCAAGCAGATTCCCCCAGCGAGAGCTAGCGAGTTGCGTTCTGCGACCTGTGAGATTCAGTCCACTTTCGATTCAATATCCCACCGCAGGCCTCAGGTTCCTGAAACAGGCCGGAGCCACCATTGTGCTTGATGGGAGGGCGACGTGCTCACCGGGTCTGCCTGTTTCACCAAAAAAACTTTCGTCCATTTGATGAGTGTTGTGCCGATATCTGCGCAACGCCCGTAAATAGGCGTGTTCTAGGGCTTTAAGGTGTTTGTCTTGTCCACCCGAGTCTTGTGTTCTGAGGTCAGGCTCTCAGGATGAGAACACGAACGAGCATCAGCCAGCTTTCAGCATCAGGTTCGAATGGTTCTCATTGCTCATACTCGGAGGTGCTGGGTAATGGTTTTCACCTAAATAATTGATTTTTTGTTTTGTATTTATAAATTTTTTTGGCTCTCAGATATAGTGATCACACTCCTTTAACAACCGGGTTTTTTAATAAGAATCTGACAATAGTATTCAAGCGTCTTTGGTCACATTTATCTCATCTACCTGCTAGTAACCACGGCACAGGAGCCAACACATGAAGTTAGATGTCACACCAGCCCATCCTCGATTGACCAGATTTTTTCCTTTGCGCCCCGATCTATGGCGTGAACTCTTGTTTTGCTGCTACTAAAAGATGGTCGCGTAAGGAAGTCGACGGACAAGAAGTTCGTGAAAAGTTTCTTCATTTGCGAAATCTGGAAGTGCTGCATGCTTATCCGGGGCGTCATCTTATGGACACCCTGTCTGGCCATCTTGAATTCGAACGTTTGGATGCTTTTCTGGAGTTGGCGACCCGAATCTCATTCGCCATCCTGGCGCGCTATTACAAAGATGATGCGCGCGAGTGGGAGGCCACGCCTGATGGGGACCACTTTAGGGATATTCGTCAGGACGTAGACGGTTTGGGCGGTGGGCGTCCTTACTTTGAAGTGTTGATTGTGGCACCAGCCAATAGTGCTCGCGTCGAGCGCAATGTTCAGCTTTTGCGTGCGCAGCGTCGTAAAGAAGACGACTTTGTGTATGAGCCTGTGGTCGTCGACAATTTCCAGGACGCATTTTGTGCTATTGCGGTAAACAGTAATATTTGTGCGGTTGCCATTTTTGAAGGCATTGGCTTTAAGAGCAAACAGCCAGTTCCTATCCTGGATCAAGCCATGAAAGAGCTTGATGTTCATTTCGACGACAGTCGTTTGGCCTTGCAACTGGCGGTCACCTTGGCGGGCTACCGTCCGGAGCTCGATATTTATTTGCTCTCCGATTTGCGTCCCGAGGAGGTGGCAAGTGATGAGCGTGCCAAGTGTCTGCGCCGCGTACTCTATGCGGTCGAGGAGCCCATGGAGCTGCATTTGTCAATTTTAGAGGGGGTTCGTGATCGGTACGAAACCCCTTTTTTTGACAATCTCAAGCGATATGCCAGCAAGCCTGTCAGCACTTTTCATGCCTTGCCCATTGCCCGCGGTAAATCCGTCTTCAAATCGGACTGGATACGCGATATGGGCGAATTCTATGGCCTGAATCTGTTCTTGGCCGAGTCCTCTGCCACGACTGGCGGCCTGGACAGCCTTCTGGAACCTACGGGCAATATCAAAAAAGCCCAGGAGCGCGCTGCCAAGGCGTTTGGCGCTGAGCATTGTTTTTTCGTTACCAATGGAACCAGCACGTCCAACAAGATGGTATTGATGGCGATTGCGCGGCCCGGCGACATCATTATCGTTGATCGAAACTGCCACAAATCGCACCACTACGGCATGGTTCTGGGCGGGTTGTTGCCCTACTATGTCGAAGCGTTCCCGATGCGGGAGTACTCCATGTATGGTGCGGTTCCGCTCAAGAACATCAAGCGCGCCTTACTGAAGCTGAAAAAAGAGGGCAAGCTGGACAGGGTGCGTGCTGTTGATCTGACCAACTGCACCTTTGATGGTCATGTGTACAACACCCGGCGCGTCATGATGGAATGTTTGGCGATCAAGCCTGATCTTGTCTTTCTTTGGGACGAGGCCTGGTTTGGATTTGCGCACTGGTCGCCGTTCCTGCGTCCCAGAACGGCCATGGGGGCGGCGGCTTACATTGAAAATTGGTTGGAAGATCCGGCGTCGCTGCAGCACTACGAGCGTCAGCAGCAAGAGCTGGGCGAGACTCCAAGCGATGATGAGCTGATGCAGGCCAATCTGGTTCCGGATCCTCGACTGGTTCGCCTGCGGGTATATCAAACTAATTCCACACACAAGTCGATGTCGGCCATTCGCCAAGGTTCCATGGTGCTGGTCAAGGATGTGGACTTTTATCGCATTGAGCCGCAACTGCACGAGGCGATATTCACGCACGCTACAACAAGCCCCAATCAGCAACTTATCGCCTCTATTGATGTCGCTCGCCGCCAGATGGAGCTGGAAGGCTATGGCTTGGTGAACAATGCCATTCAAATTGCCTTGGACATTCGCAGCCAGGTGAACAAGCACCCGATGATTTCGCGTTATTTTCGAGTGCTGGGCGCAGACGACATGATTCCGCCCGAGTACCGCCAGAGCAATTTCAAGGACTTTTTAGCGCCGGGCACGAACTGGGACGATGCCGTCACCAGTATCCGGGACGATGAGTTTTTCCTTGACCCCACCCGCATCACCTTGGTGTGTGGAACGGCGGGTTTTGATGGCACTCAACTGAAGCAGTTATTGGCGGATCGTTTTGATATCCAGCTGAACAAGACATCCCGCAATTCGGTCTTGCTGCAGTCCAACATCAACAATACGCGCAGTGACGTCGCGCATTTAATTCGTGTTTTGTTGGAAATTACCTGCGAAGTGGATCATCAATTACACAAAACCGGAGACGTGGGGCGTCAGCACTTTCAAGAGCGTGTCGATAGCCTCATGAACGATGTTCCTGACCTGCCAAACTTCAGTCACTTTCATGAAAGTTTTCGTCAAGACAGCAATGGCGATGTAGCCGTTGAAGGCAGGATTCGTGATGCATTCTTCCTGAGCTGGGAAGAGAGCAATTGCGAGTACGTGGGTTTGAATAGTCCGGAGTGCGATCGTCGGCTGCGCGAGGGGCCTCCTATGGTGTCAGCCAAGATGGTGATTCCTTATCCTCCCGGTTTTCCTATTCTGGTGCCTGGGCAAGTCATCAGTGCCGAAACCATTGAGTTCATGCGTAAGCTCGATGTGAAGGAAGTGCACGGCTATGAAGCGAGTCGTGGCCTGCAGTTATTGAAAGTTTAACGACTTAAACCGGGCAGAAGGTCAGCACCGGCTATGGCCGGTCTGACCTGAATTCGTGCACTTAAGGGGCTCAATATGTTGATTTGGAACTGGGTAGAGCAAACCTTGCGTAGCTACCCTGAGTTGGCCATTTTTTTGGCATTGGCAGCTGGGTATTGGGTAGGCGGAAGAAAACTAGGCAGTTTTAGTCTGGGCTCGGTCACTGGAACCTTGCTGGCGGGCGTGCTGATTGGACAGCTCGACATCGAGATCTCATCGCAGATCAAATCCGTCTTTTTCATTATGTTTTTGTTTTCGGTGGGCTTTGGCGTCGGGCCGCAGTTTGTGCGGGGGGTGGCCAACGATGGTCTGCCTCAGGCAGTGTTTGCCGTTGTCGTGTCGTGCTTGTGTTTATTGTTCGTCTATCTGGCCGCGGTGCTGTCGGGCTATGGCCCCGGCCTGGCAGCCGGTTTACTGGCCGGCTCACAAACGATCTCCGCTTCCATCGGTTTGGCCACCAACGCGATCAATCGACTGGAGTTGTCGCCAACGGAGATACAGGCCCAACTGGATGCCATCCCAGTAGCCTATGCGGTCACCTACTTGTTCGGCACGTTGGGCACCGGCTGGGTCATTGCTTACCTTGGGCCCAAGTTGCTTGGCATTGACCTGCAAAAAGAGTGTGCTCGTTATGAGAAAGAAATGTCGGCCGGAGCCCCCGAGGGTGGCATTCAATCGGCATGGCATCAGCACATTGTTCGTGCTTACGAGCTGAGCACACCGAACTTTATTGCTGGCAAGACGGTTAAACAAGCTGAAGCCATGGCGGGTGAGCGACTTTTCCTGGAGAATCTTCGCCGCGATGGAAAGATAATTCCGTTTGACGACAATACCTTATTGCAAGTGGGCGATATCGTTGCAGTTTCAGGGCGTCATGAGGCCTTGGTTGACTGGTCCAACCGCGCCGAGGAAGTGGCCGATAGGGAGTTGCTGCAAATTCCTATTGAGTCGATTGATATGGTCGTCACGAGCAAGGCGGCAAACAATCAAACATTACTGGAGCTCTCCAAGCGACCCGAGGCACGGGGTGTGTATGTGACGCGTATTCGTCGAGGCTCTATGGGCGTTGATATTCCCGTACAGGCGCAAACCAAGCTGCACCGGGGCGATATTGTCAGCATCAGTGGTAGCCGCAAGCACGTGGAGGCGGTTATTGACGCTTTTGGCTTTGCGGATCGCCCGACCAGTGTGACTGACATGGTGTTTGTTGGCTTTGGCATCGTCATTGGTGGTCTTGTGGGCGCCATTGTGGTGCCGGTGGCAGGGGTGCCCATCACACTGTCCACCTCGGGCGGGGCGCTTATTGCCGGTTTGGTGTTTGGCTGGCTGCGCAGCTTTAAGCCCAAATTAGGCAGCGTCCCCAGCGCCACGCTCTGGTTTATGAACTCCGTAGGGCTGAATGTATTTATCGCTGTCGTGGGGATCACAGCTGGCCCGACGTTTATTCACGGCGTAAAGCAGGTGGGCATAGAGCTGTTCTTCTGGGGCATATTCGCGACAGCAACCCCGATGATTCTTGCTCCTTTTATCGGTAAATATATTTTTCGCTTTGATCCTGCGATTAATTTGGGGTGTTGCGGCGGTGCGCGCACAAGCACTGCCTCGGTGGCGATGGTTGCCGATGTCGCAAAAAGCAATGTGCCGATGCTCGGTTATACGGTGCCGTATGCGATCAGCAATACCTTACTGACCCTTTGGGGCATGGTGATCGTGCTGTTGATGAAATAAGACCCTTGTACTTATCGATCGCCATGCGGCTTTGATAGATCAGTGCGGCATGTGATGAATGCGCTGGCCGGTGACCGGGACTCAGGTCATTGGCCAGCCGTGCGAATGTCATGCCGGTAGTGTTCGCGACCGTTGCTGTATCTATTTTTTATAAATAGCTTTTGTTTCAACCGACTACTAAAGGGAATCCATGCCTCTACACGCCAAGGATGATATCCGCAATGACCTTCTCGATGACGTTTACGCGTCCACCGATTTGTCGGTCTCCATGCCCAAGTACAAAATGCCCGAACATGAGCACGCTCCCAGGCACGCGTACCAGGTAGTCCACGATGAGCTGATGCTCGACGGTAACTCCCGTCAGAATCTGGCGACGTTTTGCCAGACCTGGGTTGAGGAGGAAGTCCACAAGCTGATGGACGAGTCAATCGACAAAAACATGATTGACAAAGATGAGTATCCCCAGACGGCCGAAATCGAGTCACGCTGCGTGCACATGCTTGCTGACTTGTGGAACTCTCCGGACGCGAAGAACACCTTGGGTTGCTCGACCACGGGCTCCTCCGAGGCCGCCATGCTCGGGGGGCTGGCACTTAAGTGGGCATGGCGCAAGAAGCGCAGCGCGGCAGGACTTTCGACCGATAAGCCCAATCTGGTTTGCGGTCCTGTGCAAATTTGTTGGCATAAATTTGCGCGTTATTTCGATGTGGAATTGCGTGAAATTCCCATGGAAGAGGGTCGGCTCATTATGAGTGCCGAAGAAGTATTAAAACGCGTCGATGAAAACACCATTGGTGTGGTGCCCACCTTGGGTGTCACCTTCACCTGCGAGTACGAGCCGGTCAAGCAGGTTCATGATGCCTTGGATAAATTGCAGCAAGACACGGGGCTGGATATCCCGATTCACGTTGACGGTGCCAGTGGCGGGTTTCTGGCTCCCTTTTGTGCCCCTCAATTGCAGTGGGATTTTCGTCTTCCTCGTGTGGTGTCGATAAACACCTCGGGTCATAAGTTTGGGCTTGCCCCCCTGGGGGTAGGTTGGGTGCTCTGGCGTGATGCCGCCCATCTTCCTGAAGAGTTGATATTCAATGTGAACTATTTGGGTGGCAACATGCCGACCTTTGCATTGAATTTTTCCAGGCCTGGCGGCCAGATCGTGGCCCAGTACTACAACTTTTTGCGTCTTGGCAAAGCGGGCTATCGTCGTATTCAGAACGCTTGCTATGACACGGCACGTTATCTTGCGAGCGAGATTGGCAAGTTGGGTCCGTTTGAGATCTTGTTTGACGGTGACCCTGATAAAGGTATTCCAGCCTTGTGCTGGAAGATCAAGGACGGCGCGAACCCGGGTTTCAATCTGTATGACTTGGCCGATCGCTTACGTTCGCGCGGTTGGCAAGTACCTGCGTACTCCATGCCGGCCAATCGCCAGGACCTGGTGATCCAACGCATCCTGGTGCGCCATGGTGTGACGCGTGACCTGGCTTCCCTATTGCTGGATGACTTCCGTCGTTGCCTGGATTATTTCTCCTCCCATCCCGTTGCCGTACAGGGGCAGCAGGACGAGTCTGGCGGTTTTCATCACTAACTTGACGCGGTGAACCCTCTGTAAAAACGATGAGCTCAGACGTGGAATCTTCTTTTTGAGAGGCTCCACCGCATGAACGTGTCGAAATTTACGGGGGGTAGCCAGGTTCTGGAGGCCATCTAGCATCTGCTAGCCGTTTGGGCACGATGCAGGGTGCACGCAGGCTTGGTTGCAACCCCAGGCATGTATGGCGGATATATCGAGAACTTAATCTGAGTAGCGCAAGCGGCT